>CAISWS010000397.1 GCA_903889265.1 uncultured Bacteroidota bacterium | reverse complement strand
CTTTTATCAAAGGCGTTTACGTCATCGGCGTTATATGAGTTGTCCAGGGACAACATAGACACTAAGTGGCTTACTTGTTTAAAATCGTCGGTCAATCCGCGGGCTACGCGTTGGGTGGGTGAGTCGGGGGTTAAGAGATCCGGATGTTCCACTTCCAGCTTTCTCAGTTCTTTAAAAAGTATATCGTAGTCAACATCAAGAATTGTGGGTTGGCTAAGGGAGTAATACCTCCAGTCGTGATAGTTGATTACCTGTCGCAGGGCTTCTGTTTGTTCTTTGGCAGATTGATGGCCCTTGTGCTTTATAAGCTGTTCAGTAAGTTGGTTAAGGTGCTGTTGTTCGATTTGCGAATACATAGTAGTAATTTTAAACTAACAGGATGAAGGCAAAATAAACTGTTTTGGCAGATTTATATCTTAAAATACAGGGTGATATTTTACATTTGCCAAAACTCTATAATCATGGCTGTAAGATTTGCCTTGCTGCTTTTGCTGGCTTTATTAACTAATAACACCGTGGCACAGATAAAAGCTGTTACAGGCACAGGTGATGAGGTTGTTCTATATGAAAACCATACCTGGAAATATATCAATAAATCCGATACAGAGTCGCATGAAATACAAACCAACCGGATTAGCTTTGAAAAAAAATCCAATGCTACTTTCCAGGTAAGCAGCAATATAGTTGATAACGCAAACATTTACATTGACCCTAAAAAATGGAAGTTTAAAAAAAGCGATGGCTCTTCAGTTTATGAGTTCTTTTTTACAAGCGCAAAGAAGGACGCATATGGTATGTTTATAGGAGAGAAAACACAAATGCCTGTAACAAGCCTGCGGGAGATAGCCTTACAATATGCCACCAAGGTGGCCCCGGACATTCATGTTCTGAAAGAAGAATACCGGACAGTTAACGGCATACAGGTTCTGGAAATGGACATGCAAGGTACCGTGCAGGGGATAGATGTAACATATATGAACTACTACTTCAGCAGCACCCGGGGAACCATTCAATTTGATACTTTTACCGGTACCGCGCAGTTTAAAGACAGCAAAGCTGATATGGAAGAATTGCTTAACGGCCTGGTTATAACCCTGAAATAACTCTTCCTTTATTCTGCAACCAGCTTATCTATTTCAGCCGCCAGTTTTCGGTCTTTTTCCGTAACAGTATCGCCCGCACTGTGGGTATTGAGGGTTATTTCAAGCTCGTTGTAAACGTTTGTCCAAAGAGGGTGGTGATCCATTTTTTCAGCAATCAGTGCAACTCGTGTCATAAACGCAAAGGCCTCTGAAAAATCTTTGAACTTGAATTTCTTTTTGAGGGAGTTGTTTTCTTCGATCCACATGGTTTTGGTATTTAGTAGTTAGTATTAAGTATTTAGACTAATGCAGGGCTGTTCTATAACTAACAAGCGAATGTGAACATAAGTTGCAGACGCATGATTCAAGTCTAAATACTTAATACCAAAAACTGAATACCGGCTGTTATTTCAATTAAATTCCCAGTTGTATTTATCCAGGTTGCTAACGCATAAGTTCAGCAAATCGATATTGCCTTTAATATCGTCTTTGTCAGCCATTTCAATGACTGAGTGAATGTGGCGGGTAGGTATAGAAACTGCGCCGGCAATGGTTCCGTATTTGGCCATGCGCTGCATGCCTGCGGTATCGGTGCCCCCGGCTGGCAGTAATTCATTTTGCCATTTTATCTTGTTTTTATCAGCCAGTTCTTTCATGTAGCGCACCATGCGGTAATCGCATATGGCGGAGCTATCCATAATTTTAATGGCTACGCCTTCGCCCAGTTTGGTTACCATTTCCTCGGGTTTGGCGCCTGGGGTATCAAAGGCAATAGTGGTATCAATACAGAAACTGAAATGCGGGTTTACATGGTGCGCGGCTACCTGTGCGCCCCGGATGCCTACTTCTTCCTGCACGGTAAATACGCCGTAAAAATCGTAAGGTATTTTTTTGTCTTTCAGCTCTTTTAAGGTTTCAATCAGAATAAAAACTGCTACTCGGTTATCGATTGATTTGCAGTTTACGCAATTACCCATTTCAATCAATTCGCGCTCGCGGGTTACTACATTGCCTACTTCAATCAATTTAACTACCTCGGCTTTTTTCATGCCCAGGTCAATAAAGTAGTCGGTTAGTTGAAGGGGTTTTACCCTTTCATCGGCGGTCATTAAATGTATAGGCTTGGTGCCCATTACGCCTATAACATCTTTTTTGCCGTGTATTTTAACCCTTTGTGCGGTTAAGGTTTTAGGGTCGAAGCCACCCAGCGGATGGAAGCGAACAAAACCGTTATCATCGATATGACTTACTATAAAACCTATCTCATCCATGTGGGCGGCGGCCATCACGTTTTTATCGCTGCTCTTTCCTTTTTTAAGCGCTATCAGGTTGCCCATATTATCAACGCTTATATTGTCAACCACACCTTTCAATTCTTTGGTGATTAGTTCGCGTACTTTTTGTTCATGGCCGGGCGCACCGGGCGTTTCGCATATTTTTTTCAGCAGGGCAACATTAATTGACATGGTATCGGGTTTGAATTTTGATTAAATGTTGGGGCTAAGTTAAAATTTAGTTATGAAACTGAATTCCAAATACATTTTTATCGCAAAGGCGCAAAGGAATACATTAAGAGCGCAAAGACGGCAAAAACATCTACAGGTCAAAAACCCCAAGAAGTAAGCGCAGCACATGAATTGCCTTTTGTCTTTAAAGGCCCCGTTGGGGATTTAGGGGCCGGGTTACTCCACCATTGTAACCTTCACCATATTGGCCCTGCCTCTGGCAGCCAGGGGCATACTGCCCATGTTTACCACCATATCGCCGGCTTTAATCAGGCTTTGTTCTTTTAATATCCTGATAACATCGCGTATGGAAGTGTCGGTACCTACAAACTTATCGTAGTAGAAAGCCCTTACGCCCCAGCAGATGCTGAGCGAGTTTAGCAGGTCGCGGTTTTCGGTAAAAATGTAGATATCGGCTTTGGGGCGGTAGCTTGAAAGCATAAAACCTGTATAGCCGCTGAAGGTCATGGCTACAATGGCGCGGGCACCCAGGTCACCGCTGATACGGGCGGCGTTATAGCAAATTGCATCGCTGATAAAAGTTTCGGAGGTGCTATCGGCTTTTAGTTCTTTATTATAGATAATGTTGGCGTGTTCGATATTGGAAAGTATTTTTTCCATTACCTGTATAACACGGGCGGGGTATTTACCCATGGAGGTTTCGCCGCTAAGCATAACGGCATCGGCCCCGTCAATAACGGCATTTGCCACATCGGTAATTTCGGCGCGGGTTGGGTTAGGGTGCTCTATCATGCTGTCCATCATTTGTGTGGCTACAACAACGGGGCGGGCATGTTTAATGCAACGTACTATAATATCTTTTTGTATCAGGGGCATTCTTTCCTGTGGCACTTCAACGGCCAAGTCTCCCCGGGCAATCATAATGCCATCGGCGGCGGTAATAATTTCGTCTAGAACCAACAAGGCTTCCGGCTTTTCAATCTTGGCCATTATCTTCATGTACGAATTCTTATCGCCGATTATCTCTTTCAGTTCATGTACATCTTTAGGCGAACGGACAAAGGAAAGGGCAATCCAGTTGGCACCGTGTTTCATGGCAAACTGAAGGTCTTTGCGGTCTTTGTCGGTAAGCGCAGGTACGGTGGTTTTTGTGTCAGGTAAATTAACGCCTTTGTTGTTGCTTATTTTTCCGCCTACCACTACACGGGCGTTTATCAGGTCTTTGCGGTTGGTGTCAACTACGCGCAATTCCACTTTACCATCGTCTATTAATATAGCATCGCCGGGCTCAACTTCCAGGGGTAGGTTATCGTAGCTGATGTATAGCTTTTTGAAGGTGCTAACACAGGGCACATTGGTTATTTCAACCATCTGGTCGTTTTCCAGTACTTCCATATTATCGCGCACCTGGCCTATACGGATTTTGGGGCCTTGCAGGTCGGCCAGGATGGCGATGTTGAGGCCGTGCTCTTTATTTATTTCACGTATTTTGTTAATTCCTTCCAGGTGGTCGTCATAGGTGCCGTGGCTCATGTTAAACCTGAATACATCTACCCCGGCACTTACCATTTCTTCCATAATGGCCTTGTCGTTACAGGCCGGTCCGAATGTTGCAATAATCTTTGTTTTGTTTACTCTTACTTTCATTTGTTTATTAGATTTTAGATGCTAGAAGCGAGATGCAAGACTATTGCAGCCTTCCGGTTTCTTGCTTCTTGGTTCTTGATTCTAGTTTCTGGTTTTTTTAGGGGTTAGCAGTTTTTGCACTTCTTTTTCTTCTTCATAGCTCAGGCGTTCTTTGCTTTTTATTTTTTTGAGGGGGACTTCAAGGCACATGACAACCTCAGGAAACTTTCTGATGCCATCCATCAGGTTCAATACATCATCGTTGGTAAACTTGCCCCGAAGTTGAACAATGTAATCGAAATTGCTAATCTCATGTAACAGAAACTCACCCATGTTTTTGTTTGTAAAGACAACAAAGGTGTTTTTGTCGGCATCTTCGGCTTTAAAAACACTGAACTCGGTTTTTCGGGTTCGGTCTTTGGGTTCAAAAACAAGGGCCGGCAGTTTTCTGAAATCGCAACCCAATAACTGATTAAGATGATGGCAAACTTTATACTCTTTAAGGGCAGAGGCAATACCTACCAAGCGGTAGTCGGTATCACATCGGTGGTGCGGCTGAAGCCGAGCGACAGGGTTATACTTTTATTGTAGGTATAGTTAAGCTCAAAATTATTGGTGTACTGCGGCCGTAGGTAAGGGTTCCCTTTCTGGTAAGTATAG
>CAISWS010000396.1 GCA_903889265.1 uncultured Bacteroidota bacterium | reverse complement strand
GGTTGATGATATTGATTTTGAAATAATAATAGCCGGGCAAACAAAGCCATTCAAAGATTTGGTGCATGTTAAACTAATTGCTGCGGCCGATGAAGCACTTGATGGCAAACTTGCCTTGCTGCGTAACAAATGCGGCAGCGCGGCTACCGGCGATGTGCTTGTGTTTATGGATGACGACATTATTTTTGCCAAAGACTGGTGCCATAAACTTGAGCAATACAGCTGGCAGCACGCATGGCACATACTCGGCAATAAAATTCTGCTTCCCAATGGCGACCGGTATTGGGACAGGGCCTTAATAAACCCGCACCAAATGGTGCCTTACGATTTTGATGGTGACGACCCTCGTTTGTATCAAACAGGTTGCTTTTGGGTAATAAAAGCAGAAGTATTTAAACAACACAAGTGGAATGAAAGCATTGTTTACTACGCTGAAAAAAACGGCGGGGTTAACGAGGATGTGGAATATTCCCAGCGCCTTGTAAAGGCAGGTTACAAGCTGATGTTTGACCCTGCCAATACCGTTTGGCACTGGGATGATACTTATCGTCAGCTCGAGCTGGATTCAGGTGCTATAGAGTGTGTAAAGGTGGATGTAATACCCCTGGTACTTAGAAAAGAATACTGTTATACCGAAGAGTTTATTGCATTGCTTAATAGCCTTGAAACCTTTATCGGAATAAATGTGGGGCTGCTGATTATTGCTACAGGAAAATACGAAAAGTTTGTGCAGCCGCTGCTTAACTCGGCCCGTAAGTATTTTTTACCGGGGTACCGGGTAACGTATTTTTTGTTCTCTGATTCAGACAAGTGGAAAGGGGAGGAGAATGTAGTAAATACCTACCTAGCGCACGAACCATTTCCCGGCCCCACGCTAAACCGGTACCGGACTTTCCATAACAACCGGTTGCTTTTTGATAAAATGGATTACCTGTTTTATTGCGATGCAGATGCATTGTTTGCGGGTACCGTAACGGATTACATATTTTCAGATAGGGTAGCTGTTATCCACCCTGCATTTTTAGCGGGC
The DNA here is from genome assembly GCA_903889265.1 of uncultured Bacteroidota bacterium. Classification (GTDB taxonomy): domain Bacteria; phylum Bacteroidota; class Bacteroidia; order Chitinophagales; family LD1; genus Bog-950. Next base: position 14,045 of record CAISWS010000396.1, on the reverse strand, counting down.
CGGGGTACCCCTGAAACCCGCCCCGAAAGTTTAGCATGTATTCATCCACAAGAAAACCTGGTATATGTTAGCGGTGCTTTTAATGGTGGCACAAAAGAGGAATTTCTTAAACTGGCTGAACGATTATATCAAAATATCGAAAAGGACCTGGCTAATAATATCATTGCCATCTGGCACGATGAATCGCACCTGAACCGGTATTTTGTTGATAATCCTCCCACCAAAATCCTTTCACCTTCATACTGCTATCCCGAAAGCTGGTCGCTTCAATTTGAAAAAAAAATATTAGTGCTGGATAAAAACAATGTGGAAATTCGGGGCAATTGAAAAGGTCTCCTTGCCAAAGGACTGCGGTTATATATTAATACCTCTAAAGTAATATCCATTTGGCGGGCACAATATCTTTTGTATCCATTGTAGCAGCATTACCAAACCACAACTTCGGTGCCACCACTTTTTTTGCGTGGTTTTCGTTCAACCAGGCACCCCACCAGCTAAAAGATGAATTAGCTATTATGTTATGCTTGCATAATCCCATCATCCACAAATCATCCATATCACTTTGCCCTTCAACAAAAGTCATATTGTTGAAACTAAAATTTTCGCGGCACCACGGCAGGTCGTCCGAAAATACAAGCATCCGCTGGTAATCGCCCATCAGTTCAACGGCCCGCTGGTAATACGCCAAAGGCTGAACGGGATGTATATGGCTAAGCCAAACATAGTCACCTCTGCGCACGTGTAACGAAATTACGTTTTCCTCACCATCGGTTAGTTTTGCGAACCTTTCATGTAAGTCCTTAACTGGTGCCAGCTCCTTTCTGATTATTTCTTCCGACTCTATAAAATATTTTTCGCTTTGCCAGTAACCCTCAAAGTAGTAATTGAAATTAAGCTTGTAATAAAGTTCTTTATAGTTAAAAGAATCATAAATCGTCCTTAGCTACTTATGTGTTTTCTCTGGTTGAATCCAGGTTTCGTAAATTATGTGCGGAAATTTGTTCAACGAAAATTCTCTGGGCACGCCAATCTGGTAATTGTAATAACTTAAATCAAGGTAGCCCGGCTGCCCGTACCTTAGCGACAGATGCTTTATAAGCGCCCATTGAAATAATTGGTTGCCTAAACCGCCCTGCACTTTCGCAATAAACATGGTTTTTTTTTAAAACTTCGGTATTTCCAAAATCCGGTAACCGAAATATATAGTTATTTCCCGGCAATAGACCCATTCAATAATCCATGCATGGTCTTAACGTAAAGGGGCTTCATGGCAGGTAAATCATATTGCGCTGCCCATGCCCGGCGTTTTGATGCATCAGAATAAAGTGTAGCGCGGTTATTATACATCTGCTTCATAAAACCTGAGGCCTTTATTGCATCCGGCACAAAAAAACTTCCATAGTTCCGGTTGAATATTTCGTACCAGGCGGGTACTTCGCGCAGGGTTGGCACCGGCATTACCAGGCCGCTTTCGCAAATAGTAGTGTGGGCGGTATTATTTGATAGTATAATGGGCAACCCAAGCGCCATAGCCTCACGTGGGGTCACTGAAAAACCCTCACCCATAGATAGCATGATGTAGGCATCAAGGCTGGTCATAAAATTCAGATAATCTTCATCAGAAATAGCCTCAAATATTATTTCAATCCGCTTATCACCTGCAATTGCTTGTTTTATCCTTTGTATTTCAGACTCGGCACCCGACCTGCCGTGTATTTTTAATTTAACCAGTTCATTTTCCTTAGGGAAAGCCAGTTGAAAGGCATTGATAACCCCCAATATATTTTTGCGTGCCAGCGCAGTAGCGCTTATGCCACAAGTAAAAATGCTGTTGGCTTGTTGCTTTAGTGGCTGCGCTAAAAATTGCTTCAGGTCGCAGGCCAGTGGCAGCACCCGTAAGGGCTTTACTACCCCGCAGTTTTTATAAACGTCAATCAGCCATTTATCGGGCACCAGCACACCGTCGAAATTATCGTTTATAATGGTTACCCATTCCTCGGGCAGTCCCGTGCTCTCGAACATCGAGTAACAGACTTTTATAGCAGACTCTGCCGGTACACTTTTGTATGGGCGAAAAGTTTTGTTGTGCCACAACACATCGGTAAAAAGCGCCAGTTTACCGGGCCTTCCTCTACCGGTAATTTTTTTGAATAGCTGTGCGTCAATTCCATCGGGGTTTGGCCTGCGGGTTACAATGCCGTTAATGACAAAAGCATCCTCCAGCATTTCGCCCATGATAAGACTATGCCTGCCTATGCTATCACGCTTTAGAACGTGGCCAACTAAAGTTATATCGGTTGGCTTGGGTGCCTCCGGGCTACTGTGTGGTTCGGGCAAATCCGGAATTTTAAATAGCAGTCCGTTTTGCACCAGCACATCAACCAGTTGTTCAAGCGAGGCCGAATATTCCGGTGGGGCTAAGTCCTGTTTAATTAATCGTTTGAATAAATCCTTTTCAACCGGCTCGGCAAATTCAATCAGCAGTTCTTTGCCACCTGCTTTAATAATTATTGCGGCGGCAAGTTCCTGTATGGTGGCTTCCGGGTTTAAAATATAACTGTAGTTATTTTGTGCGGGCAAAACTTTTTGCATCAGGCTTAATACATGGCGCATTACCCTTTGAGGGGTAACCGAATTAAGGCATATGCGGTGTTCGCAGTTAACCGAGATATCATAATTGCAGGCAATTTCACATACATCCTGCTTGCCCCAAATCACTTCGCGCTGCTCTGCAAAACTCATCCAGGTACCTGGGCCCGTCGGCCCATGTATGCTCACCGTGGGCACGTTAAACGCGCCGGCCAGATGCGTTATTCCCGAATCGTTACCAATGTGAAACAGGGCACCTGAAATTTCACCCGCAATCTCCTCAAGGCTTCCTTTGGGTAATGTAACCCTATTGGGCAGGTTTTGGAAAAGTGTTTCAACCTTGGGGTCACCAGGGCCCGATATCAATTTACATTCAAGTCCATCAAATAAATGAAGCAGCATTTTTATAAGCTGTCCATATTTATCTGCTGGCCAGTATTTAGCCGCAAAACCTGCACCCGGGTGTACCGTAAAGTAATTTCCTTTAGCCTTGCCCCGCTTAAAAAAAGGATAGCCCGCATACGAGTTATCAATATCCAGGTGCAAAGTGGCAACCCCATCCAGGTAATGTTTAATGGCATGTTGTTTAAGCCTGCGGTACGAAGGGAAACTCATTTGATGAGAGTTTTCTTTATCTTTTTCAAACGAAGGATAATTTTTCAAATCAATCACCTTATCGTATTCCGCCAGATTAGCTTGTGTTATGTAATCTTCCCTGAAAACCTCATACTGCGGCAATTGTTTTTTAAGCAAGTCGTACAACACAAATGGCGCACACACCGAAACCTTATCTGATACTGTTGCTATTTTATGAATAGCCGGTATAGCAAATAAAAAGTCGCCCAGCCCGCCAAAGCTTTTATAAATAAGCACGTTCTTCCAGCGCTGCCTGGTTTCTGTTGCAGCTAAAGCTTCTTTAATTTTTACCCAAAAGATGCCGGCATCAGCCGGTTGAATAATGTAATGTTGCCGTATGGCCGCCCCGTAAATTGCATGGTGCAAACTGTAATGCTTTGCTGAAGGGAAAACTGAAAGCCTGGCATCGCTGAACAATTTTCGGTGCGCGGTAAAGCGCTCACTGTTACAGCAATTGGTAATTTGCAGATCGTCGAAACAAAGGGCATTACGTTTTGCGCAAAAGTTATAACCGGATTCGTATTTTATATAAGGCTTGCCGCTTTGCACCAAATAATCAATCAAAATAAACTCGTAGTTGCAATTGTAAGTGCTGCTTGTAATTACAAAATCGCTGTCATTAATAAGCTGCTTTGTATGGCCGAAATCTTTCAGCGGGTCGCAGGTTACACTTACGTCGTTTTGCAAGCCAGCCAACAATAAACGGCTGATAACTGAGTCGGCACTGGTGTTAAAATCAGATTCAGTGTCGTGCAGAAATACGGCATTAAGCATAAGGAATTCTTGTAATTGTCCGGGTTGGGTTTGTAAAAAAGACGTAAGATGCCCCTTATTATTTAGCAATAATAATACGCAGGCTATCAGCGCTTTTTTCCGTTACCACTGACAGGATATAAATGCCGCGGGCAATATCCAGCCCCTCAAACGAAACCAGGTTGGCCCCTTCGGTAATATTATAATTTCTGGCCGAAACGGTTTTGCCCGCAAGGTCATGAATATAAATATCTGAATTCATATTCGACTTTGCGTTCATTGTAAGATGGAAATTGCCATCGGAGGGATTGGGAAACACTGTTAACAGCAGCGATTCAGGTGTAACCGCATCAATACCTGTGCTATACCCATCGCTGTAGTATCCATCGCTATAGTAATGCTCAGGGTCATCGCTTTCAGGGGCTGCAAATGCGCTGAACAAACCAAAAACCGAAATGCCGGAAGTAACAAGCAACACACTTCCGGTTGTTTTTATAAACTCAAGGCGGGTTTTCTTTTCCATAGCTATAAATGTGTTATGGTGTGAATATAAATATAAATTATTGAGTTATACAATAGGCAACAAAAGTTTGCAGAATAGTGTTCTTATAGCTATTAATAACCATGGTTTTGTACCCGGGCTATAAATTAAATTACAGTTTCACCAGGTAGTGGAGCGAATGCGCAAATATTCCTTTTTGAAATCATTACTGGTTTATTGATTTTTACAATCCTCTCTTTTAATAAATTGCCTGGCTGGGCGTTTTCGCTTTTTGCAATACAGTTGTCGTAAAACTCATGTTGCATAAAAAGCAACAGGGTAAGTTGACCTGATATTTGTCCTTTTTTTCTACCAAAGTGCTACCGACTTTTAACCCCGATTAAGAATGGAGTGCAACCTTCTTAACAGACACTATTTTATTAAACATAAAACCAAAGACTATGAAAAGCAAAATCGTACTTATCACGCTTTGCTTTGCAGCGTTATTCTTTAACGCCAAAGCAACCACCTGGACTGTAAACAACAATGGTAACAGCCCCGGACAATACACCACTCTGCAGGCTGCTATTAACGCTGCCTCCAACGGCGATTCAATTTATGTTGAACCTTCTCCGGTTGACTATGGCACGGTTTCTGTACCGCGCAAGCTCTATATTTTTGGCGGTGGTGGAGACCCGTACAGCTACCAGGTAAACAACCGCACCATTATTGATGGTATCACATTCACCTATCAATCGTCTTTTCCGGTAAGCTATTCATCCGGAAGCCAGATTGAAGGCTTTTATATTGGAGGCGGTGGGGTTCAGATTTCCTGCTACCTCAGCAATATTACGGTGCTGCGTAACGAAATTACCGGCGGGGTCAGTATTTGCGGCTCAGATACCAATATGGTTATTACCGATAACATACTTAACGGAGGCCAGGTCTATATGACCTCTAATTTCAATAATGATAACACCGTTCTGATTGCCAACAACTTTTTCAATAACCAGAATGCCCAGCCATTATTTGAAAACAACGGAGGCCAGGACCAGGAAAGCGGAGTGCAGTTTATTAATAACATTATTTATAATAATTCAACAAGCCTTACCAACTCAGGATCATTTTTCAGAAATATGAATAATGCCTCGGTAAAAAACAATATTTTTTATTGCCAGGGTGGTAGCGGTACCTTTAGCAGCGGCTGTAATAACTGCACTATGGAAAACAACATTACCTACTCACCTAATTGCACTCAAACACTACCTGATGGCAATAACAGTGGCACCGGTAATATCAACAACACCAACCCGGCGTTTGTTAACGGCCCTGCAGTGTACACAAACGTTAGCTCAGACCTGCTGTACAACTACAACTGGCATTTAACCAGCGGTTCGCCCGGGCATTTAACCGGCAGCGATGGTACCGATATTGGCATCTACGGTGGCCCATATCCTTTCCCTAATTTCGAAACTATTACCCGCCTGCCACAAATGCGTTTTCTTCAAATTAATAACCCTACGGTGCAACCCGGAGGAACTTTACATGTAAACGCTATTGGTACTACACATAATTAATTCATGGTTGAAACTAAAACCATTACCATGAGAAGAATTATTCTTTTAGTTCCGCTTGCACTGGTGTTATGCTTTAGCAGCATTCTTCAGGCGCAGTCGCTTACGCGGGCCGAGTATTTTTACGATACCGACCCCGGCGTTGGCCACGGAACACAGATTGCCATAACTACACCATCCGACTCGGTAAACCAGAACCTGTCTTTACCTACAAGTTCGTTAACCAGCGGCTGGCATTATTTGTTTGTAAGGTTTAGAGACTCGCTGGGTATTTGGGGCCTTTATACCGGGCAAAGCTTTTATATCTCCGGCAGTAACATTGATACTGCCGCCAACAGCAGTCCCAAAATAAGTGCTGCCGAATACTTTTTCGACACAGACCCGGGCGTGGGTAACGGCACTGCATTCGCGCCATTCACTGCCGCAGACTCGGTTAACCTTGCACAAGACATGCCCACTACTTCGTTGAGCACGGGTTTTCATTATCTGTATGCACGTTTTAAATACAGCAACGGCGTTTGGGGAAATCCCAACCTGAGCCAAAGCTTTTATGTTTCGCAAGGTAATATTGACACAGCCGCCAATAGCAGCCCTAAAATAAACCGCGCCGAATATTTCTTTGACACCGACCCCGGCGAAGGTAGCGGCACTGCATATACTTCATTTACCGCCGCAGATTCGGTAAGCCTTATACAAAATATTGCAACCGGTTCTCTTGGCCAGGGCTTTCATTACCTGTACACCCGCTTTGGTTACAGTAACGGAGTTTGGGGCTTGCCAACGGCTGCTTCGTTTTTTGTGCTTAACCCTGCAACACAGGATACAAGCCCCCCCATAAATTATGTGGAATATTTCTTTGATACCGACCCCGGAGTGGGTAACGCAACCGGTTCGGCGGTTACTCCTTCTACCGATTCGGCTAATTTAGCGTTGAACGTTAGCACATCCGGGTTGATTTCAGGCAGGCACATCCTGTTTGTACGGTTCAGATATATCAATGGTGTTTGGGGCCTTTACCAGGCACAGGGCGATACCTTTACAGTTTGCCCTCCACCGGTTTCAACCATAAGCGCCGGCGGGACCACTGCTTTTTGCACCGGTGGTTCGGTCACTTTAACCAGCGATACAAACCACCTTTACAGTTATCAATGGCAGCGGAACGGGGTCAACCTTCCTGGCGATACAACCCCAACCCTGCACATTACGGACAGCAGCGGTATTTACAACATTGTTATCGACTCGGCCAATTGCCCGGGTAACAGCAACAGCATAACGGTTAGTGTAAACGCGCCAACCAGCTATACCTACATCCAAACCATTTGCCAGGGCCAGCAGTATAATTTTAACGGACGCAATTTATCGGCCACGGGTACTTATTACGATACGGTGCAAAACGCACACACCTGCGATAGCATTATTACCCTGCACTTAACCGTAACCTCTGCAATACTGGAGAGCATAACCGGTTCAATTTGCCCTGGTGGAAGCTACCGGTTCAATGGCCGCACCCTTACACAAGGCGGCGTTTACCGCGATACTGCCATAGCTGCAGGTGGTTGCGATAGTATAACCACGCTAACACTTACTCAATACAATACAGCCACCACACCTGTAAGCGGGTTCATTTGTCAGGGCAGCACCTATCCGTTCGCCGGGCATAACCTCGATACAGCGGGCGTTTATACAGATACCCTAAGCACAGTTCACGGCTGCGATAGTATTATTGTACTTACACTGGCTGAATATTATGCGGTGTACGACACGGTTTCGGCCCATATTTGCCAGGGTGGCAGTTATTCTTTTAACGGTAACAGTCTTACCAGTGCAGGAACTTACCAGGGCACATTTAATACCGTACATGGTTGCGATAGCAATGTAACGCTGCACCTGACCGTATTGCTCCCTGTAGCTGATAGCACCACCGCCGCAATTTGCGCGGGTTCAAGCTATCCGTTTAACGGGCGGAACATTACCACTGCCGGTGTATATACCGATACACTAACCGGCAACAACACCTGCGATAGCATTGTAACGCTTACCCTTACGGTTAACCCGCTGCCGGGTGTTTCCTGGGCGGGTGCGCCAGATACGGTTTGTAACAATGCCGGCCCGCAAACCCTTGGCGGTGCAACGCCATCAGGCGGTACCTACAGCGGCACCGGTGTTTATGCAGGAGTTTTCTATCCTGATTCGGCAGGTGCAGGTAGTTATGTAATTACCTATACTTACCGCGATAGCAACCAGTGCACAGACAATGCTGCCAAAACTTACGTAGTGCAAAACTGTACCGGTATTAATAACGTAATAGCAAATACCATAACCCTGTTCCCCAACCCGGCAACCGATGTGGTAGTTATACAAAGTGCAACAACTATTGGCAGCAACACCCAACTGCTTGTGCGCGATGTAACCGGCAAAGAAGTTACGCTTAGTTATCAGCTAACAGCCAACACCATAGTATTAAACATTAACCATCTGGCTTCGGGTATGTATCTGGTAACCGTTACCATTAACGGCCAGGAATCAACCGCACGGTTTGTAAAAGAAACGAATTAAGCACGGCGGCGTTAAGGGCTGCATCAATTGTAAATTTCCCTCTGGCACTCCATACTCCTTCTCCGCGTAATGCGGTGAGGGAGTGTTTTTTAACCCCTGCTGTCACCGTAGGGGAAACCTGGGCAAAACAGCCAAATGCAGATGTTTAGGGCAATACGCGTATTTGTATTCCGGTTTAGTCTCCCCTTCGGTGGCGGAAGGGGCTAAAAAGCCCGCCATTTGCATGGCGGGCCATTTTAATAAATGTGCAGCAAATTATTTTTTAGCAGCACAGCAGGCTTTGCCTGGTGCACAACAGCTGCTATGTTTGGTGCAGCAATCATTTGCTTTTTTTGTTGTGTGGCCGGTGGCAAACGCAACGCTGGTTGCAATTAATAAAATTGCAACTGCAGCCGATATTGTCTTTTTCATGTTTTTACTTTTAATGGTTATTAATCTTTTAAAATACTTTATACCACCGGCACGCAGGTTTGCGTGTAATCAGTAAAAATTTCCGGTGGTATATGCCGCATGCATTTAAAAACTATACGCTTGCGGCATAAAGGACTAAACCATTTCGGGCGGCTGGAAGCAATTAGCGATATAATCAGAAACAAGTTTTTCTGTATCGGTTGAAGTAAACACCTTTGCGCCCTTTTCTTTAGTGAATTTAAATCCTGCTTGCTCATCAAAAAAACCAAGGCAGCTGGTACAGCTTGCACACGTGTTACAGGTCTCAGGCATACATTTGGCAGGCCCCTGCTTATCCTTGCAGCAACTGCGGTCGCAGCAGGCATGGTGTTTGGCCATAGCATATACATCACTTACAACCGGTTGCACGGTAAGCACAAACAAACACGAAACAAGTATGATTGATAACCATTTCATTGCTTGGTAAAGATAATGCATAGTCCTGTCATGGTGTATTAACCTACTGCTGCATTTAACGTTTATTGCCTTGTTTTAGAAGCTTTGTTAAATACTGTAGAGCGTTAAATTATCACATTGGCTAATTACCACATTTGCCAATTCCATTCAACATCCTATCTTCGGAGAACAAAACAACCCGTTTATGAAAAAGCTCATTTTTATTAGTATGGCTTTGGCCTTTACAACTGCGGCCGTATCAGCACAAAACGTTAACGCCAGCTTCTCAACCGGGCAGCAAGGCACTAACCCTGATGTAGAAGCCCGCGCCAAAGATGCCACCGACAGAATGAATGCCATTCTCAACCTTTCACAAGATCAGTACAACCGCGCATTGCAGGTAAACCGAAATTTCTACTACAGCCTGCAAAATACCAATGGTGGCCGCAAAGCAGCCCGCCAGGGATATGGTAGAGAAGAGCAACTAAAATCTATCTTTACCTCAGATCAATTCCAGCAATACCAAACCGCCCGCCAGAACGGTCAAATACAATAATGGCGCGGATTTTTTAAACAGGAAACAACGATTAATTGCTGCTGCCGGGCCCAGGATGCCCTTGCGGATGCGCCCCCGAAGTAATGCTATTTAATTACTGCAAATCTTACAGGCACAGTTCCTTCTTTGCCGTCAATTTTCATAATATACATGCCGTCTGCTGCGTGAATGAGGTTTATATTTTGCAGGTCTGATTGAATAGTACCGGCTGATATTAACTCGCCATTAATATTATAAACATTGTAAGTTGCCCCGGTAGCATTTTGCGATTGCAATAAAAAATTGCCATTGCCCGGGTTAGGATACAGGTTTATATTGTAGCTGTGCTTTAGGTTGTTTATAGCAGCAGGAAAACCATTATTTAATAATAGCAAAGAGCCTTGGGGCCCTGCACCATCAGTTCCGCTGCCTAAACTCCATAGCGTAGTTTCGGCGTTATTTGATGGATTAAAGCTGAATATGGTGCCGGTATGATTGGTTCCTCCCCCCTGTGTAAGTCCGTAGTATAAATTATCTGCGGCATCATAGATAAGGGAGCCGTTGGGAAATTCTCCGTCGTTGGTTACATTACCAAAACTATGTAACACGGTTACACTGTCGTTAGCAGGATTGAAACTAAAAATTGTGCCCTGGCCATTACCTTCGCCTCCGTTAATTGAAAGTCCATAAAACAGCCCTGTGTTTTCATTATAAATAAGGTTAGCTAATGGGCCCGCCGCATCCGTACCAAAGCCGAAATTATGGAGGGTAGTTTCAACGCTATCTGCCGGGTTAAATGAAAACAGGGTTCCAAGGCTATCCGCACCGCCGGCGGAAGTCATACCATAAAACAGGTTTGTAGTTGATGACCAAACCAGCGAGCCATTTGGAGTTTCGCCGCTTTGGCCATCATTAAAATTATAAACGCGGTGCACCGTATCTGTAAGTGGATTGAGGGTAATAATGGCACCGTCATTATTATTGCCACCCTGGCTCGTCATACCATAATACAAACCATTGTTTGGGTTTAGCACAAGATTACCATACGGCAGGTTTGCTCCGCCATTGTAGCCAAAATTCCATAATTGCTTAATACTGTCTATGGCAGGGTTAAAGCTGAAAACACATCCAATTGCATTGTCGCCACCGCCAAAGGTCATTGCATAAAACAAGTGGTTATTGGCATCATAAACCAGGTCGCCATAAGGAGATGCGGGCCCGTTTGAAGCATGCCCTAAATTCCAGGCTACGGCTTCTGTATTATTGGCCGGGTTAAAAGATATAACGGCTCCGTTGCCGTATTTGCCGCCGCCGGCGGTTAAACCGTAAAGCAAGCCATTAAGCGGACAATAGACCAAACTGCCAGAGGGTATTTGTCCATCGCTGTCTCTTCCAAAACTGTATACAACGCTTTCGGTACCGGTTGTCAGGTTATAGGCAATAATGGCCCCCACGCTATCCGCACCACCATTTTGGGTCATACCATACATTACGGCGTTTTGCGAATACAAAGTCTGTGTTGCTGATAAAATGCAAACCAACTGCACTAAAACGATTTTAGCAGAAAGTGTATAATTGCGCATAAAGATTTTTTTGGGTTAAGCATTAATATGGCGTAAAAATAGCAGTTAAGCAAATGTCAGGGTTGCCAGAATAAGGTTCATTTTAGGAAGGATGAGGTAACATGAGGCCCCGTTTTGCACGGAATTGCAAAGGCGTTAGCTGGCGTTAAACTATCTGTTAGGTTGTTTCTAATACGTTTTTCATTTCCTCAAAAATCCCGGGGCTGCTAACAATAATATTCACTCCAAATATATCTTCAGGCAGGGTAGGAGGGGTATTTAAGGCGTAGTGCCCGGCCGTAGCTCCCGCCTCAATAGCAATTAACCGCCCGGCCGCCATGTCCCATGGAGCTAACCCGCCTTCATAATATCCCTGAATGCGCCCACAGGCCACCCAGCAATAGTCAAGCGCGGCTGAACCCATGCGGCGCACATCGCGGATGTGCGGAAGCAGGCGGGCAAGGAAAGAAGTTATATGCGCTATGTTTTCTTTTTTATGCGGAAAGCCGGTTGCTATAACGCACTGATTTAAATTGCTTACTTCTTTTACCCGGATACGTTCGCTATTTAAAAAAGCGCCCTGGCTTTTTATAGCGTAAAACAATTCATCCAGAAACGGATTATATACCACACCTGCCTGCACGCTTCCCTGTTCTGCAAACGCAATTGAAATGCAAACCTGGTAATGCCCGTTGGCATAACCAACCGTACCGTCAATGGGGTCAACAATCCAGGTAGGGCCTGGTATTGAAAAATTATGATCTTCCGATTCTTCTGAAATGATGCGGTGTGTGGGATATGCTTTTAGTATTTCTGAAATGATAATATCGTTGCTTGCTATATCGGCGCTGGTAACCAGTTCGTAACCAAATTTAAGTTGCTCGGTAAAGCTTTTATCCTGCTGCATCTCTTTAATTTTGTTACCTGCCAGGCGGGCAATGCGGATGGCGTTATCCAATATATCTTTCATCATCTATTTGTTTAATTGCCTGCCTTAACTGTTATAAACGAATTTCCAAGGCCGTGCCAGTTCCAGTTCATAAGCCAGTTCAAGCAACCTGCGCTCGTTTCCATAAGGTGCAATAAAATTCATACCCAAAGGTAAGCCATCAGATGAAGTGGCCGATGGAATAGAAATGGACGGCGAGCCGGTTATGTTCTGGCCCGCTGTAAAAGACGAAAAATCAACAGCGCGCTTTGTTATTTCATCATAAGGCAGGTCTACCGAAAAGTAACCTATGCGGGGTACTTTGTGCGATAATACCGGGGTCATTAAAAGGTCGTAGTCGTTCAACAGCGCTTCCGTTTTAGCGCCGGAGGCACGCAGTATCCTAAGGCTTTTGGGCAGGTTTAAAGCGTTCTTTTTAAATTGTTTGGCAAGGCCGGTGGTAAATGGTTCAAGCACCTGTTTATTTACTTTTGAGCCTATCACCAACCTTCCCAGGTCAGTAAGCAGGTAAGCAAAAAAACCATAATAGTTTAAAAAGTGCTCGGTCATATCATCAATGTTAATAGGAAAAGGCAACCGGTCTACATAATGTCCCATGTCGGTTAGCAGCTTCGCAGTTTCTATCGTTGCATTGTAGGTATCATCATCGGCATGGCCGGTTTTACCCAGCGGTATATTTTCGAAACAAGCAATGCGCAGGCGCTGTTTGCCGGGTTCTGTTACCTGGCCTATGGCAGGCAATTTGGGGTTGTGGTAATATTTTTCGGCGGCGGCATAAAAGGCGGCGGTATCGCGCACGCTACGTGTTAAAACCCCCTGGTAAACAATGCGCATAGGCATCAGTTCCGAGCCTTCCACATTAATCAGGCGGTCGCGGCTGGGTTTAAGGCCAATCAGTCCGCAGCAACTGGCGGGTATACGCGTTGAGCCTGCACCATCGTTAGCCGTAGCTATAGGCACCACGCCACTGGCAACCATAGAGGCAGAGCCTGAAGACGAGCCCCCGCTGGTAAAGTCAGTATTCCACGGATTACGGGTTATGCCCCAGGCAGGGTTTTCAGTGCTGCAGATAAGCCCGAATTCGGGTAAAGTGGTTTTGCCTAAATAATTTACGCCGGTAGATAAAAACTGGTTGGCAAATTTGCTGTTTTTGCCGGCCGGTTTTGATTTAAAAGCACCGGTGCCAAACTGGGTAGGCAGGCCTTTTAATTTGTCGTTATCTTTTACAAAGGTTGGCACCCCGGCAAATACCCCGGTATGTTTTGTTTTAGCCTGATGCCGGGCATGGTCGTAAGTTTTTACAACTATGGCATTCAGGGTGTCATTTACTTTTTCGGCCCGGGCAATGGCCGCTTCGGTTGCTTCTTCGGCTGAAATACTTCTTTTGGCAATAGCCTCTGCAACACCTGTGGCATCCAGGGTTCCTAAAGCGTCATCAGTAAACGCACTTATTTTTTTATCCATTATTCTTGTGGCAAACGTTTCGTTTTTTTGCCTGCCGAAATTACGGAAATTGTTTTCAGTTAAATACAGAAATTCAATAAAACGCTGATTTATTATGATT
>CAISWS010000395.1 GCA_903889265.1 uncultured Bacteroidota bacterium | reverse complement strand
TTTCAGGAAGCTAAAAGTAGATAGTAAATGTTTGAACCTACTTTCTTCTTTTTGAGCTGTTGTCAAGGGAGTTTTGAATTGTAATTCAAATGTTCCGGCTTGTTCCTTGTCCAAGAAATCCACTATCACCGATTTCAACGGAGGTTTTATCCGTTCGCCCTTGCCATCTCTTGATAAAGTATCCGTTGCTTGAATGGCCACAACACCTGCAATACTTGTTTTAGAACCCGCATTGTTCCGGTACCAGCCTTTTTTTGATTGATATTGCACAAGGTTATACTTAAAAAGGTCTGCGCCATTAGGAGCTAAATGATAGGCTACTAAAACTACGGTATGCTCAGTTGAATCTGTAAAATATATCTCTACCGTAGCTATTGCGCCCGATACGCTGAGGATTTCGGCTTCTTTATCTGTTTTAATCCATGAATCAGGATATTGAAAAGTAAACCCGTATTTAGCGTTCGTATAGATTTCCCATTTTGATGGGAGTGTGTTGCTGGCGGAATTCTGTGATGAGTTTTTTTGGCAATAGGTAATAGCAACGGATACTATCATTACCAAAGAGATAATCAATGGCTTATTCATATACTATATTTAAATTATTTATTTTATATTCAACAACTCAAACAATCTCACATTCTGCTTTTTTAGTTCATCTATTTGTTCTTGCTGTTTTTCAATAAGTTGTTCTTGTTCTTGCACCGCCTTAACTAAGGGAACAACAAAATCGCTGTAGCTCAAACCGTAGGTGTCATGGTCATTGGCCGGCTTTACTAAACCACAAAAATCATACCCTGCATTTTTTGCAGACTGCTCAACCTGCTGGGCGCTAAACCCGCTGTACAGTATGTGTTCCTTAGTAGCAATACTTTTATCCCAAAAAGCGCCGTTAAATAAGGTATCGGCCTTGCTACCATAGGTGAAATTATTCAACTTTCTTATATCAAGGTTATACGTTATCGGTTTAAGTTGCATAATAAAATCCAAACCATGATTTTCAGGAGTGATATTATTTTTGAACCTTTCGTCACTTAACGCTGATATTGTTTGAGTGTTACATCTTAAATACAGCACAGAAGTATTACCAAGAACAACCGCATTGTCAATATTTCCTCCTAATGCTCCATAGCCAACGAGGGTGATATTACTTCCGGTATCTGGAGAAACAAAGTTGGTATTACTGCCCACAGCAGTATTATAGTTGCCACCTATTATATAGGACAATGCGTTGTATCCACAGGCTGTATTATAATTCCCTGTACCAAAATTGAAACCTAACGCCCCAGAACCAAAAGCGCTATTATAGTTCCCACCGAATACATCCAAGGCACCAGCTCCAACGGCAGTATTAGAATTCCCTGTACTATTCTGGTTACCTAAAGTCGAATTACCGACCGCCACATTATTATTTCCTGTTGTAACACCTATTCCAGCTGCATATCCAATTCCGATATTATTGTACCCTGTTGTGTTCTTGTACAGCGTTAACCAGCCAAGCGCCGTATTCGAATATCCTGAGGTATTTGCATTTAGAGCATCAAACCCGATTGCAACATTAACGTTACCCGTCACGTTCGCTGTCAGAGCATTCCTTCCTAATGCTACATTACCCCAAGCGGTATCGTTACCGCCAAAGTTAAAAGCATTTGAACCAAAAGCAATATTGTCAACTGAATCAATTAGGCCCCTTATAGTATTACCAACCTTAAATACTAATGGTTTGCCGTCAGTAGTTCCCAAGAAGTTAGTGGGAGGGTTAGTGCCAGAGTTTCCAATCAGGTTCCAGCCACTACCGCCACCCGTTCCTGTTGGGCCGGTAGGGCCTGTTGGACCCGGCACAGTCGAACTTGGACCAGTTGGGCCGGTAGGACCAATTGACCCGGCACCAGTAGGTCCGGTTTGTCCGATTGTGCCAGAAGGTCCAGTAGGCCCCGAAGGTCCTGATGCACCACCACCACTACCGGTAGCCCCCGTCGGCCCTGTCGGGCCGGTATTACCATTTTGGCCTGTTACTCCATTTGCTCCGGTAGGCCCCGTTGCACCGCCACCTCCATTACCGGATGTTTGCGCATATAAAGCATAAGGAACACTAATCAGTTGTGAAGTTCCCATAGGATTGTATGAACTGCCATTTACAGAGAGGTCAACTTCTAAATACTTAGGTCCACCGCCCCAATTGATTGTGCTGAATGCTCCTTGTGATGGAATTCCATCGCCTATTTGTGCAGTGGCTAAGCCAAAGTGGTTCGTAGTAGTTGCCTGAGTTTCTGTATAAAGAGGAGTGCCAGTACCAGTAAGGTCGTGAATAATAAATTTAAATGAAACGGCCGTACTATCAAGCGGATTACCGGCGTTATCTCTGGCTATTGCTTGGTAATTGAACATCTGAGGCGGAAGTTGGGCGTTGATTGATACAACAATAAATAAACCCAATACAATAGAGTATACTTTTTTCATACGGATGGATTAAATATGTGATTGACTAAATTGCTTGATTAGATAAGGACTTAATAAACATAATCAACACGGTTAAAACAGAAGTCTTAGCTTGGCGTGCAAGAAATAAAATAATTCCTGAATTTATATCATAAAAGGGAGAAAATATTTTTGAATGATTTTTAGAGTGATACATGGCTTATAGTTCATTGATAAACAATATGTTAAGTGTTCTACTCATAGAACCATTTAAGTTCAATTACTTCAGACCAAATTTTTCATTTCGTTCAGATAATTTATTACGCTATTTAAGTCAACTCGCGGTGGCCACTCCTGGCGCATTTAACCAGTTTATTGATGCAATGCCTATAAAATAAAAACGGCCTCATCAGGTGAGGCCGTTTTAACTATGGCAAACAAACAATGGTGCTACTTGCTGACGATGGCGATTTTCATGCCCAATTTTTTCGCAACGTCCAGTAGCGGAATCACGTTGCTTGCGGTAAATTGCGAACTGGTGTAAACAATTTTCTTGTCGCCAAGCTTAATACCGTCCTCATCTTTCATGAAGTAACGCGGGCGCGCGCCTGATAAACTGTTGGCGGTATTTTCATCCTGAAAAATTCCGAACCGGTTCAACAATTCATCAGGAAAAACTTCCTTTAGTTGCTTAGTGGTCACTTTCGGATGGTCGGCAACATACTTTCTTACTATAGCCTGAACAATTCTGCCCTTGCCGTAAAGCTGGCCGTCGAGTTTATACTGGTCCTTGTTTCTGCCAGCAGTCTTAGGCCCTTTGGTTTCGGCAGCCAGTTGTTCATCTTCAACCGGTATCTCCGTTTCTGTTAAGGTTGTTGTTTCCTCAACTACTTCCGCCGGGTTTTCTTCCGATTTTCCCGTTGCTTTTTTTGAACCAGCTTTTTTTGTTGAAGGCTTTTTGCTGGTCGTTGCCTTCGCTGTTTTGGTTTTCATGCGTATAAATTTTTTTTGTGATAAAAATGTATAAGCGAGTGTAAAGGATAATTTTCCAGCATCCCTCATTACCGAAATCGT
>CAISWS010000394.1 GCA_903889265.1 uncultured Bacteroidota bacterium | reverse complement strand
CCTACCTTTTTACAAACGGCTGCGGCACCACGGTTGGCAAACTGGGCAATTTCTTTCATGCTGAATTTTTGCACAAAGGCCAGGGACGCAATACTGATTACGGTGTCGCCGGCGCCTGAAACATCAGCAGCTTTAATCTGTTTGCCTGGGACAATAAATGAATTTCCATCTTTGGTAAAGCAGAAAATGCCGTTACCGCCCAGGGTAACCATCAGGTTTTTAAACCGGTTTTTACGGCGAAGTTCTTCAGCACCGCTGCGTAGGCTTTCATAACTTTTTGGGTTAATGCGATACCCAATCGCCTCGGAGAATTCTCTTAAATTCGGTTTGAAGAGATCTACATTCTGGTAATCGAAAAAATTTCTCTCCTTAGGATCAACTGATACAGGGATGCCGTTTTTGGTGGCCAGCAGCAAAACCTGTTTGATAAAATACTTGGTAAGTACCCCTTTGTTGTAATCCTGCATAATAATCATATCCACCTTTTCGTTGGCCATGATTTTTTTAAATTCTTTAATAAGCAGGTTTTCCTGGCTGTCTTCCAGGTCTTCCACATCCTCTTCATCAAAGCGCACTACTTGTTTATCTTCATCAAACACCCGGGTTTTTAAAGTGGTTACCCGGCCCTTGTGTTGAATAACGTGGTTATTGCGAATCCCTAAAGACTTTAACATAGCCATGAGCGAATTACCTGTGGCATCGCGGCCTATCATAGTAAGCAAAATGGGGTTTGCGCCCAGCTCCAGAATATTAAGGGCCACATTAGCAGCACCGCCCAGGCGCGACTCTTTGGTTAGTACCTCAACAACCGGCACCGGAGCTTCAGGTGAAATCCGGTTTACCTCCCCAAACAAATAAAAGTCAACCATTACATCGCCTATTATCAGGATATTGAGGCCGCTGAAATCCAGTTTTGATAGCATCAGGTAATTTAAGTTTCTTCCGCTTATAACGGAAATGGTTATTTGAATAAAACTAAAAAGCCCTATACCAGCTTTGCAAAAGCTTCCTTCATCCGCTTGCAGGCCTCGCGCAATTTCTCCTCAGAGGTTGCATAGCTGAGGCGAATGCAGTTTTTATCGCCAAACGATTCGCCACTTACCATGGCTACATTAGCCTCACGCAGTAAATACAACGAAATATCCTCAGGTGTATTTAATGTAGCCCCGTTATAACTTTTGCCAAAGTATGCACTTACATCAGGGAAAAAATAAAATGCTCCATCAGGTAAATTCACCTTCAATCCTGGTATTTCCTTCAAAAGGCCATAAACAAGGTCTCTTCTCTTTTTAAACTCAGCTACCATTTTATAGCTTGGCTCCAGGTCTGAAAGCAAAGCTGCTTCACCGGCCTTCTGTGCTACTGAACAGGTGCCTGAAGTAATCTGGCCCTGCATCTTATCGCAGGCCTTGGCAATCCATGCAGGAGCCCCAATGTAACCCAGGCGCCATCCGGTCATGGCAAATCCTTTGCTGAATCCGTTTACCGTAATAACCTGGCCTTTGATATCTGAAAACTCAGCCAGGCTGGTATGCCTTTGGCCGGTAAAGTTGATGTATTCATAAATTTCATCGCACAAAACATAAACGTGCGGATGCTTTTTTAACACCTCTGCAATGGCGGCTAACTCTGCCCGGCTGTAAACCGAACCCGTTGGGTTACATGGCGAAGAGAAAATAATCATTTTGGTTTTAGGCGTAATATGCTGTTCTATTTGCGCCGCTGTAACCTTAAAGTTAGTGTCAATAGTTGAAGGAATTTCAACACATTTGCCTTCCGCCAGCTCAGCAATAGCAGCGTAGCTAACCCAGTATGGGGCAGGTAAAAGCACCTCATCGCCCGGGTTTATTAAACTCATTACCACATTGGCAATAGATTGCTTGGCACCGGTTGAAACCACAATTTCATCGGGGCTGTAATCAAGATTATTATCGCGTTTGAATTTCAGGGAAATAGCCTTGCGCAATTCGGCATAGCCCGGTACCGGAGTGTATTTGGTAAAGCCTTTGTCAATGGCATCTTTGGCTGCGTCTTTAATGTGCTGCGGGGTATCAAAATCGGGTTCGCCCAAACTCAGGTCAATAATATCGTGGCCCTGCGCTTTAAGCTCGCGGCTCATTTTCGACATTTTAATAGTTGCCGACTCCTGCATCTGGTTAATGCGGTCTGAAAGTTGGTTCATGGTGGCTTGTGCTTGTGACATTTTATAAAAATTATGATAGTTCAGATATACGGTTTACTAAGATTCTCACCACCCCCTACACCCCGGCCAGCGGGGGAAATCCATTTTTTTCTTCGCTTCGCTTGAAAAAAATCGGATAAAAACGATCATCGCAAACAGGTACCGAAAACAGACCAAACTTGCCTAACCTCATTTCGCACGCGAAAATAGTGTTGTGCTGAAATTTGGGCCGAAATATTTTCAGGAAGTAATTAACAATGCAAGCGAGGTTTTTCAACGCGGCCGTCATTCGGGAAGCAAAATCACGGTTTCGCCTTCAAATAAATGCGGGTAGTGCTCCCGCAATTCGCTCACAAAAAGGTTATATGGCAGGTCATCAAACTGACCATACTCGTGCAGGTATTCCATATATTTTTTACCATCGGTAAATTCATGGAATATAGAATCATGTTCGCCATCAAACTCCAGAGGCGCCACACCAAATTTTTCGCAAAGCGATTTATTAAATGCAGGGGTGCATTTTACCCATTTACCGTTTAGCCAAAACTCGTTATACCCATGAAAAACAAACTTATCTGACCGCAGCATATCAATAAACTTCTGCGTTGAAAGATGGTTTTTAACTATAGAGAAGCCCAGCCTGGATGGAATTTTATGCACCCTGCCAACCGCAGCCAGCAACAGCGATTTTTCAACGCAATAGCCCCTGCCTTTCTGCAAAGTGTGACTTGCCGAAATTGCGTCTGGCTGAAGAATGATGTTGTGGGGGTCGTATAAAATACCGTCTCTGACACCGTAAAACAGGTCAACGGCTTTTTCGGCGTCAGTTCTATGCGGGCTGGTAAGCAAATTGGCGTAGTCAATTACTTCCCTGTTATCCGAATCTATAAAGCGCGTGGGGCGCAGATAAATATCAAAATTCAATGTGTTCAGGTGTTAAAGTGCGAAGGTGTTAAAGTGTTTTTCCGTTAGCGCATTAACACTTTAAAACCTTAACACGGTTTATTATTTTTTACAACAGGCTTTAACTTCTTTTCCTTCGCCTTTACAACATGCTTTCATTTCCTTTCCGTCGCCCTTGCAACATGCTTTGGTTTCGCCACTGCATTTGGCAGTAGCCCCACACATTTTGGCGCATTCATCCTTGGTTAAAATGCACTGGCCTCTTTCAGCACACATTTTATCGCATGCTTCTTTACCCATCATTTTTTCGCAAACTGCACGGTCAAGAATTACGCTATCCCCGGACATTTTGCAGCCCGACATAGGGCAAACACTATCGCCTGCCATCGCCGAGCAATGCTTTTCGCCCATGCCGCAGTGTCCGTTCATACCATCCTGCATACAACCACCCTGCATACCGCAATGTTCAAAATGGCGGTGCATTCTGTGGTGATGGATACCATGATGTATTACCGCAGCCGTAGAAAGCAGCGAAAGGAGGATTATAAGCCAGGCAAAAAACTTAAAAATTCCGCCCAGGTATTCCCTGTTAACTTTAATAAGCAGATAAACACCCGCAGCCAGGGCCAGGATTGAAAAAGGTAGTGCAATCATTTAGGTTAGGTTTTTAGCGCTGCAAAGATAAAAGGCTTTTTGGCAATTTGATTTTCTGTTAATTTGCGGCTGAATGTGTTCAGGTGCGCAGGTATAAAGGGCCTTAGGTTATAAACTACTGCCGCATACATGAACACTTGAACACCTGAACACAAGTATCACCTAAACACTTTAACACAATGACATTAGAAGAAGAAAAAATGAAATTCAGGTTCAAAATGAAGCTGGATATAAGGTGGAGCGACATGGATGAAATGCGACACGTAAACAATGCGGTATACCTGACTTACTTTGAGCAGGCCCGGGTATATTATTTTCATGAAAGCTGCCGCTGGGACTGGAACGCCATTGGTGCTATATTAGCCAACGCACATGTAGATTACCTGAGGCCTGTGGTTTTTCCGAACCCAACCTTTGTTTATGTGCGGACCTCTAAGCTGGGCAACAAAAGTTTTGAGGTGCAATACCTGATTACCAGCGTTGTAAACGGGGTTGAGGAATTAACAACCACAGGGCACACTACCATGGTTATGTTTGATTATAAAACCAATGCATCGGTAGTTATGCCTGAAGATTTAAAGGAAAAGCTGAAGGATTATGAAATTTTAAAACCCTGAGCGTGCTTTTAAAAATTAACCCTTATAATATTGACGCCCGGCTGATTCTTCAGGTTGTAAACTGCTTAAAGCAGGGCGGGGTAATTATTTATCCAACTGATACTGTTTACACACTGGGGTGTTCTCTTACCAACCGGCAGGCTTATGAGAAAGTTTGTAAACTAAAAAACGTAAAGCCAAACAAAGCCAATTTCTCGATTGTATGTTACGATCTTAGCCATATTACCGACTTTACCATTAATGTGCCTACAGCTGTTTACAAAATGATGAAACGCTCGTTGCCCGGGCCGTATACTTTTATTTTAAACGGCAACAACAACCTGAGCAAAATATACGGGTATAATAAAAAGACTGTAGGTATCCGGGTGCCCGATAATAATATAGCGCGTATAATTGTTGAAAGCCTGGGGGCTCCAATACTATCGGCCTCCATAAAAAATGAAGATACCGTACTGGAATATATTACCGACCCTGATGATATTTACGAGGCTTACCAAAACCTGGTGGATATTGTAATTGACGGCGGGCCGGGGGGCAATATACCTTCAACCATTATAGATTACACCGGCCCCGAACCCTTGCTTGTGCGCGAAGGAGCCGGGACTAATTTGGTCTAACTATCTGCCCCTTTCAAATAATACATCGCTGCCTGACTTGTATACCTTGCTTATTGCTACGAAGGCCCTTCTATATAAATCAGGCAACTCCTCTTTATAATCCCATAATGGCGATTAATACAATAAATATCAGCAAAGTATGATTAAAATCATCTTGCGAAACCGTTCGATTAAAAAGCAGTAGCTATACAGCGGGATAAATAAAATTAATTTATATTAAATATTTAAGACAAATTCCCAGCCCCCGCCATGTACAAAAAGAAATCTGAAGAATTAATCATTGCCAACAGAGAATTAGCCTTTCAAAACGAAGAAAAAGAAAAGCGGGCGGCAGAATTGATTATTGCCAATCGCGAGCTGGCTTTTCAAACTGAAGAGAAAGAGAAGCGTGCGGCCGAACGGGTTATTGCCAACAGAGAACTTGCCTTTCAAAATGAAGAAAAAGAAAAGCGGGCGGCGGAGAAGGTAATAGCTAAACGGGAACTGGCTTTTCAAAATGAAGAAAAGGAAAAGCGCGCAGCCGAGTTAATTATCGCCAACAGGGAACTGCTTTACCAAAATGAAGAGAAAGGGAAAAGAGCCGCAGAGTTGATTATTGCCAACAGGGAACTGGTTTTTCAAAACGAGGAGAAAGAAAAGCGGGCGGCTGAGTTAATAATAGCCAACAGGGAACTGGCCTTTCAAAACGCAGAAAAAGAAAAGCGCGCGGCCGAGTTGATTATAGCCAACAGGGAACTGGCTTTTCAGAATGAAGAAAAAGAAAAGCGGGCGGCCGAACTGATTGTTGCCAACAGAGAACTAATTTTTCAAAACGAGGAAAAAGAAAAGCGGGCAGCAGAACTGATTGTTGCCAACCGGGAGTTAGCCTTTCAGAACGAAGAAAAAGAAAAACGGGCGGCTGAACTGATTGTTGCCAACCGCGAACTTGCTTTTCAGAACGAAGAGAAGGGGAAACGGGCAGCCGAATTGATTATTGCCAATAGGGAACTTATATTTCAGAATGACGAAAAAGAAAAGCGGGCTGCTGAATTATTTATTGCCAACAGGGAACTTAGCTTTCAAAACGAGGAAAAAGGAAAACGGGCGGCGGAGTTGATTATTGCCAACCGCGAACTGATATTCCAGAACGAGGAGAAAGAAAAACGGGCAGCCGAACTGGCTATAGCCAACCGCGAACTTGTTTTTCAAAATGAAGAAAAGGAAAAACGGGCAGCAGAGTTGGTTATTGCCAACAGAGAGCTGGTTTTTCAGAACGAGGAGAAAGAAAAACGGGCGGTTGAACTTATTATTGCTAATGTGGACCTGGAGCAATTCGCATACGTTGCTTCGCATGACCTCCAGGAGCCCCTGCGTACTGTTTCTAATTACATGAAGGTTTTTGAAGAAGATTATTCAGCAGTCCTTGACATCCGCGCGCATGAATATATCCATTCCGTACACGATGCTACGGAAAGGATGAGTAAACTGGTAAAATCCCTTTTAGACTTTTCGCGATTGGGACATCATAAAAAGCTGGCTCATGTTAGTTGCGAAAAACTAATTGACAACGTACTGGCGGACCTTGATGCCCTGATAAAAAATTCAGGAGCTGTAATAGTGGTATCAGATATGCCTGAAATAGCCGTGTATGAAACCGAAATGCGCCAGGTGTTTCAAAACCTGATTACCAATTCCATTAAATTTCAGAAAAAGGGGACACAGCCCAAAGTTGAAATAAGTTCAGAACAGGTTGGTGATAACTGGAAGTTCTCTGTTAAAGACAACGGAATCGGAATTGCTCCGGAAAATTTTAACCGCATATTCGATATTTTTCAGCGGTTAAGAACCGATGAGCAATATGACGGACACGGAATAGGCCTTGCCAACTGTCAAAAAATAATTCAATTGCATCAGGGTGAAATCTGGATTGAATCAGTATTAGGCCTGGGAACAACGTTTAATTTCACGATATCAAATTTATTGGCATGAACCAAAAGCTGCACTGCATTATGCTGATTGATGACAATAAGCATGATAATTTCTTCCACGAAAGGGCGATTAAGGGCAATGACAATGAAAGTATTGTTATACCGGAAGAATCGGGGAAAGGTGCCCTGGAATATCTGAAATCAAAAAAAGACCCGCATTGCGACCTGATTTTCTTAGATATT
>CAISWS010000393.1 GCA_903889265.1 uncultured Bacteroidota bacterium | reverse complement strand
GCAGATTCTGAATTTGTTTCCAAAACATAACTTAAAGTTCTGAATACGAAATCCTTATTCCTTGCCCATTTATCGACTAACAGATGTGTACATCGCTATTTTTGACTATTATCCGAAGAAGTCTATTGTCTTAGTCCAATGACAAAAAAGGCCGCCCAACGGACAGCCTTTCTGTTATAAATGATTTTAAAATCTATTCTGGTACACCGCCTTCGGCGCAAACAATCACTTTGTTATTGAGGCACTCAACAAAACCGCCGGCAATTTTAATTTTCTTTTCGCCTTGCGGGGTTTTGAATTTAACCACCCCTGAGCCCAATGCCGAAATAATAGGTGCATGATGGTTCAGTATTTCGAACGAACCATCTACACCCGGAAGTTGCACTAAGCTGGCTTCTCCGCTGTAAAGGTTTTTTTCGGGTGTTAGAATATCTAATTTCATAATACCGGCCCTCTCTAACTCTCCCCGAAGGGGAGAGGACTAATTCAGGTTAATTTAATTTATGTCACTTACAATTTCAATATCGCCGCTCTAACTCCTCCCTTTCGGGGAGGCCGGTAGGGGCTGCATTACTTCGCTTCTGCAATCAATTTTTCTCCTTTGGCAATAGCATCATCAATGGTTCCTACCAGGTTAAATGCTGCTTCAGGGTATTTATCAACTTCACCGTTCAATATCATGTTAAAGCCACGGATAGTTTCTTCAATTGGCACCAACACGCCTTTTAAGCCGGTAAACTGCTCAGCAACGTGGAATGGCTGAGATAAGAAACGCTGAACACGACGCGCGCGCGATACAACCAGTTTATCGTCTTCACTCAATTCATCCATACCAAGGATGGCGATGATATCCTGTAACTCTTTGTAACGCTGTAAAATTTCTTTAACACGCATGGCACAGCCGTAGTGCTTATCGCCCAATACAGCGGCTGAAAGGATACGTGAAGTTGAATCCAATGGGTCAACGGCAGGATAAATACCCAACTCAGCAATTTTACGGTTCAACACCGTTGTTGCATCTAAGTGGGCAAATGTTGTAGCCGGAGCAGGGTCAGTCAAGTCATCTGCAGGCACGTAAACTGCCTGAACTGATGTGATAGAACCTCTTTTGGTTGAGGTGATACGTTCCTGCATTAAACCCATTTCAGTAGCCAGTGTAGGCTGGTAACCCACCGCTGAAGGCATACGGCCCAACAACGCTGATACCTCAGAACCTGCCTGGGTGAAACGGAAGATATTATCAATAAAGAAGAGGATATCGCGTCCGCCTTTTGCATCGTTTTTGTCTCCATCACGGAAATACTCAGCAATAGTTAAACCTGAAAGCGCCACACGTGCACGTGCACCCGGTGGTTCGTTCATTTGCCCGAAAACCAGGGTAGCCTGAGATTGAGCAAGTGCAGTAGCATCTACTTTAGACAGATCCCATCCGCCTTTTTCCATGCTGTGTTTAAAGTCTTCGCCGTATTTAACAACGTTTGATTCAATCATTTCGCGCAACAGGTCGTTTCCTTCACGGGTTCTTTCTCCCACACCTGCAAACACTGATAAACCTGCATATGCCTTGGCAATGTTGTTAATCAATTCCATGATTAACACCGTTTTGCCCACACCTGCACCACCAAACAAACCGATTTTACCGCCCTTGCTGTATGGCTCCAAAAGGTCAATTACCTTGATACCTGTATAGAGTACTTCTGATTCAGTAGCCAGATCTTCGTAAGCTGGCGGCATACGGTGGATTGGATAACCACCTACTTTGCTAACCGGAACATTGATACCATCGATAGCTTCGCCGATAACGTTAAATAACCTTCCTTTAATTGATTCGCCAACCGGCATGGTAATAGGTGCGCCGCTGTCAACAGCATCCAGGCCTCTTCTCAAACCATCGGTTGAGTCCATGGCAATTGTTCTTACTGAATCTTCTCCCAAGTGTTGCTGCACTTCAAGGATTACCTTTTGCCCGTTATCCCTTGTAACTTCAAGGGCGTTCAAAATGCGCGGCAGTTCAGAACCCTTGGCATCAAAGCTGATGTCTACTACGGGCCCGATAATTTGTTTGATCTTTCCTACGTTAGCCATGTAATTGTTTTATCTGTTTTCTAAAACGCGGTGCGAAAATAGGGCTAAAAAGGATTTTTCAAAATGATTATCCCAAAATGTGAATAGATAATTGGAGAAAAAGGCTTTGTGGGGTAAAAATTATTTGGTTCCAGGGGCTGTTGATATTTATTACATAACCCCGCTAACCTTGGATTTACCGAGGGATTCGGGATTAAAAACATACAAATCAGCCAGTTAGCAGGCCTCCTCAATACTTATTATGTCCCGAAGGCTTCGGATACCAGATATTTATTACGGTATTCACCTCATCAGCACTGCCCAAACCATTTTTAACGGTGTAAATTGATTGAACGGCGCTTTCCAGGGTTTCAGTGTTTAAGGTATCAAGGCAGGCCAAAATGGAGGTGCTTTTGGGGCAACCGAACTCAGTTCTGAAATCATACCAGTCATTAGCCCAGCTAATTACCTTTTGCGCAGGGAAATAGTTTTCATATAACGTGGTAAAGTTCTCCAGTTCATAATTACCGGGTTTGTAGCTAATAAGTTTAAAACCCGGGTTGTTATGATGCCCCGGTGTAATACCCGGCACTGAAATATCCACGCATATCAGTTTACCTTTGCTATTCCGTATTTTTCTAAGTCCGTCCATGTGGGTGTGGCTGCTTAACATGCCCACAATGTTTTTCCTGTACTTATCCAGCAGGTCAACAAAAGAAATCCGAAGGCTCGCACCGTTATACATTAGCTTGTTTCTCCAAAACTCTTTCTTCTTTTTGTCGTGGCCATCGGCACCAGGCGGAACGTGCATGGCAATTAAAACATACTCCTTTTGTTTAGCTGCATCTTCAAGCTGTTTGGCAAACCAATCCATTTGCGCGGTAGCATCCGTGGCCTGATTAGCAGTATCGGTATATTTATGCACAAACATGGTGGTATTTAAAGCTATAACCCTTAACCCCGCCTTTTTCCCCAGAGGATAAGCCGAATAGCAACCCAGGTTTAGCTTTTTATCGTCGATGATGCTTGCCTGGCCCGAAGTGCCATCGGGATTGTTCGGGTTAATAACAGGCCAGCTATTCCGTCCATCCGGGTCGTTACCAAATATCTTCGGCGAAAAAGGATGGTAATCCCCATCCCACGAATCGTTATTGCCCGGCACATAGAGCAAAGGCACACCGGCGTTTTCGGCGAGAAGCCTTAAATCATGCAAAACGATGCCGCTGTTTTCACGGGCACTTAGTAGTTCTGATTCCACAATAGCATCAGCGTGCCAGGGAAGGTCGCCCAACACGATAATAAATTTAGGTTTATTATACCCTGCCTTGCCATCCAGAACCTCTCTTATTTTTTTCTGAGCAGTGTCCCACAGGTCGTGCCCGGTATCCGATTCTTTAAGAGTTATTTTATCCTGCGTAAGTGAGTTGTGTAAGTGGATATCCGATATAACCATAAAGTCGGGCAAATCATCGGGCTGCTGTTGGTTTGAAGCAGCAACATGAACAGCACCCATAGCCTTATTGCAGCCGGGAAAGAATATCCATAAAGCTATTATAAAAAAAACAATGGCCGTTAAGGCCGCCAAAACAATAACCGGGTTATCTCTCTTCCTCATAATGATTGGTTTCAATACTACTGTTGACCAGCAAAAATGAACTATCCTTTCCATTAAAAAAACAACCGAGCGTCTGTCAGCGATAAGTCAATGCTTGTTATATTTATGTATCAAAATACCATTCGTCTATAAAAATTCTGAATAAAAACTCCAAACCTCTTTTATTTTCACATCAACAAATGTATACGGTAGCAGAAGTTAAAGACAAATCCTCTAAGGCTGAATTTATTCAGCTACCCTTCCGTATTTATCAGGGTGACCCCAATTGGATACCACCTTTAAAACAAGATATTGAAAAGGTATTTGATCCCGCCAAAAACAAATTTTTTGAAGATGGGGAATGTACCCGCTGGTTATTAAAAAACGAACAAGGCAAAACCATTGGCCGCATTGCCGCCTTTATTAACCGCCGTACGGCTTTTACCGAAGACCAACCAACCGGAGGATGCGGATTTTTTGAATGCATTAATAATCAGCAGGCGGCCAATCTGTTATTTGATACCGCAAAAGCCTGGCTGCAGGAAAGAAAAATGGAAGCCATGGACGGCCCCATTAATTTTGGCGAGCGAAATGCCTGGTGGGGTTTATTAGTAGATGGCTTTACACCTGCTACCTACGAAATGAACTACAACCCGCCCTATTATAAACCGCTTTTTGAAAACTACGGGTTTAAAGATTATTTCCAGCAATATTCGTATGCATTACATGTAAACGATGCCCGGCCTGACAGATTTAAAGCCGTAAACGAGCGGCTAAAACGCAATGGCGAATATCAGTTCCGCCATATCGAGAAAGATAAACTGGCAAAGTATGCAGCAGATTTTCGCTCAATCTATAACCGCACATGGAAGTTCCTCCCCAACTTTAAAGAGATGAGCGAGGAGCAGACCTGGAAGCTATTTAAAACCTTTAAACCGGTTTTAATTGATTACCTGGTTTGGTTTGCGTACCACAACGATGAGCCGGTGGCCCTTTTTATTATGCTGCCCGAATTAAATGGCTGGTTTAAGCATGTAAACGGCAATCTTAACTTTTGGGGGCTTTTAAAATTTCTGTGGTATAAAACATTTGACAGAACCAACCGAAAGATATTCGGACTTATATTCGGGGTAGTGCCTGAGTATCAAAAAAAGGGCCTTGAAGGAGCTATTGTAATGGCCGCGGACGAAGTAGTTCGCCAAAAGAAAAGGTGGGATGAGATTGAACTGGTTTGGGTGGGGGATTTTAACCTGCGCATGCTCAAAACCTGCGAAGTGCTGGGCGGAAAAATTGTAAAAACACATATAACCTACCGCAAGCTTTTTGATGAGACAAAAACTTTCAAAAGACATCCGGCGATTGAATAGGCTGAAAGATTTGACAATCCGCCGTGGCGGATTGTCAAATCTGCGTTTATCGCAAATCGTCTTTAAACATCTTCTCTATCTCCTCATCCGTTAACGGCACTACCGAAGCAAATTTCATACCCGGCGCATTATTATTAAAAGTATTCCAGTTCTTCTTTACAAAATCTGCGGTATGCCCAAAATTAATGGGCCATTCGTTTACCGGAAAAGGGTGCACTTCCTTTCGCATAAATATGCTGTAAACGTAGCGCAACAGATTATCAACCGCAATGGTATCGCCCTGCGCATCGGTATTTTGCATTTTGTAAAGCAGCTTTAGGTAATGCAGGTAGGCTTCGTAATCAATAATGCGGGCTTTCTGTTCCGGTTCTAATTTCAACTTTATTAATCCCTTACTAAAATCTCTCTCTACCTTATTAAGCACAGCGCTTTTTTCCATACTGTCATCAGCAAGGGCCAGGTCAGCAAGCCATACAACATCATGTGCGGGACCGTAACAAGTGTGATAATAATCTTTAAGTATCTGCCACTCGTCCTGATTTATATTCCAACCCAACCGGGCAAAAAGATAAAGGCCAACCCCGGTGGCTCCAAGGCTATACGAACTCTCCAGCGTTACCCCCTTAATATTTTGCGCATGCCAGTATTTTAACCTTTCGGCAAAGCGCCAGGGGGCCAATGAGTTATGCAAGGGCTGGTCTAAATTTAAAATAGGTAAACCATAATAATCATAAATAAAAAGGTGGTCGCTTTTTTTCTTCCAGGCCTCAATCATTTGCTGAGGTGATGAAAAACTCTGATAGCCGTAAGGGATTATCTGCACAATTACATTTGGCTCTAACTTCAAATCAGGCGGTGCTGCATGGGTATTATAAGCATATAAATTGACATAAGCCTTAGGTGAAATTTTCTGAAACTCTTTTGCCACCAGGTTTGCCAGAAAGAAATCGCGCGTACTTACGCTACCCATTTTTTTACAGGCCTCACACTCGCAATCTCCATCGCCGTCTGATGGCTCTACCGATACGCAATATATCGGCAGCGATGGATTGTCAGTTATCATCTTCTTTAACTGCCTTACCATGTGAAAAACAAACACCTTCTGAAAATCTTCGTTGCTAATGCAAAATTTGTTGCTTGGGCCATCTACTCCAACCCTTTTGCCATTAACCAAAGCCATTTCTTCCGGTCGGTCGCGGAAATAATCGTGCCATTGCGCTAAAACTGTACCCCAGGCATGCCCTTTCAGTTCATACCCCCC
This sequence comes from uncultured Bacteroidota bacterium, assembly GCA_903889265.1. GTDB lineage: Bacteria > Bacteroidota > Bacteroidia > Chitinophagales > LD1 > Bog-950. Next base: position 7,214 of record CAISWS010000393.1, on the reverse strand, counting down.
TCCCAGTCTGTTGCGTATACTCCATAAATTCCATTCCTTGTCAACCTCAGCAGTTTTATCAATCACCCGGTTGCGTGGCGTGCCCCAGGTACCAAAAAAAGTGCGTAAGGAAAAATCAGGGGCAAAAACTGCGTTGCACTTAAACCCAATGCCTTTTAGTTTTGGCGTATAAGCCCACTTCTCCCCCGGAAAATACCATTTAAAACCAAGTGTATCCAGGCAAGTGTAAATGCCATTTATTAAACCCTGTCGCGTATAGGCTATAATTCTGATAATATGCTCTCCATCCGACTCAATTAGTACTGCATCATCATTCGTAGCATTCAGTCGTTTATCGTATTCAATATTCTTAGTGGCATCCAGCTTAATAATCCTGATGCCACTGGCGTTTGAAGTATCGGTGTTTTCAATTTTAAAGTCGGCACCCGTTGCTTTACTCAATTGAAACTGTAAATCGGTAACAGCATCCTTTATCAGCCCAAAAGTTTGGGCATCTACCTTAATTACGTTGCCGTACAACGTTTGGCTAAACGATTGCTGCTGGTGCATACAGCCCACTAAAACAAAAAGAAAAAGGTATCTCATTTTCATACTAAGGCGCAAAAGCTTTAATGCCGTAAAATGCAAAAATATGCCGGTAGCAAATAATAAAACAAGTTAAAAGATAGCCGGGCCTAAAACACCAAAAGCTGAACAGTACTATTAATTTTTTGTTCTTGATAGTAACTTGCGTTAATTTGTCCTGTGTCCTCTATAGTAACATACGTTGATGTAATTCTGCCAATACCCCTGCCGCGCTTATATACCTATGCCGTACCCATTGATTGGGTAGAGTTTGTAAAAGTGGGCCAGCGGGTAATTGTTCAGTTTGGAAAAAATAAGTTTTACTCCGCTATTGTAAAGCTTATACACCATCACAAACCTGTAGTAGATGCCAAGCTGATTGAATCTATTGCCGAAGAAGATGCCATAGTAACCGACATACAGCTAAAGTTCTGGAAATGGATGGCCGATTATTATATGTGCACAGAAGGAGAAGTAATGAATGCCGCCCTTCCATCAGGGCTTAAATTATCGAGCGAAACCAAAATCCGTTATAACGAAAACTACGATGGAGATTTTGAAAACTTAAATGAAGAAGAATTTCTGATTGTGCAGGCCCTGCGTGCGCAGGATACGATAGACATAACACAGGTACAGGATTTGCTCAAGAAACGCAATGTATATCCCTTACTAAAAACGCTTTTCAATCTGGGTATTGCCATCTCTTCTGAGGAGATTATTGAGAAGTTTAAAATCAAAACAGAAAACCACATTAAGCTTCACGAAGATTATGAAGACGAAGAAAAACTAAAACCGCTTTTTGATGAGTTAGGCCGCGCACCCAAACAGGTGGAATTGCTGCTGGCTTTTATGCAACTGGATAAAAAGTCGAAGTTTATTAAAAAGAGCGAGCTGCTTACGCTTAGCAAAGCCGATGCCGGCACCTTAAAACGACTGGTTGATAAGAAAATATTTGTGGAGTTTAAGGTTGAGGTTTCACGACTTGGTTCCTTTCAAACTGCGGAAGTAGAATCATCTGAATTAAGTGAGGACCAAAAACGGGCGTTGACGGAAATAAATGATTTGTTTCATCCGCAACAAACTGAAGAAAACCCCAAAGCAGGCGTTAATGTAGTATTGCTGCATGGCGTAACCAGTAGTGGAAAAACCAATGTATACATTGAGAAAATAAAAGAGCTGTTGCGGCAGGATAAACAGGTATTATATCTGTTACCTGAAATTGCTTTAACCGCCCAAATCATTAACCGGTTAAGGAAAGTTTTTGGCAGCCTGGTAGGCATTTATCACTCCAAATTTAATCCCAACGAAAGGGTTGAGATTTGGAATAAAGTGCTGCGCAACGAGTATAAAATTTTAATAGGTGCGCGGTCGGGATTATTCCTCCCCTTCAAAGATCTTGGCCTTATAATAGTAGATGAAGAGCACGATAACTCTTTAAAACAAATAGACCCTGCCCCGCGTTACAATGCCCGAGATTCCGCTATTATGCTGGCGCGTTTGTTTGATGCCAAAGTAATATTGGGCACGGCTACCCCGGCCATTGAAACTTACCACAATGCTGAAGCCGGTAAATTTGGTTTAGTTAAATTGACAACGCGCTATGGCGGGATGGAAATGCCGCAGATAGTAGTGGCTAACACCCGTGAGCAACGCAAGCGCAAAAACATGCCTGGTAGCTTTACCGAAGCACTAACCCTGTCAGTTAATAAAGCCCTGGCAAATAAGGAACAGATTATTCTCTTTATTAACCGCCGCGGTTATGCTAATTACCAGGTTTGCAAAACCTGCAATTACGTATACAAATGCAAAAACTGCGATGTAAGCCTTACCTACCATAAATTTCAGAACAAACTCATTTGCCACTACTGCGGCTACTCCGAAAAGGTAGTAGATAAATGCCGCTCCTGCGGTGCTATTGACCTGGATATTGTGGGCACCGGTACCCAAAAAATTGAAGATGAAATAGCGGAGCAGTTTCCAACAGCTAAAGTAAGCCGGTTAGATTATGATGCCACCCGCACCAAACACGGCCACGCAACAGTTATATCGCAATTTGAAAACCGCGAGGTTGATATTCTGGTAGGCACCCAAATGGTTACCAAGGGACTGGACTTTGACAATGTAAGCCTGGTTGGTATTATTAATGCCGACCAACTTATTAATCACCCCGGCTACCGTTCACACGAGCGTGCTTATCAGTTAATGATGCAGGTAGCCGGCCGGGCGGGCAGAAAAAATAAAACCGGCGAAGTAATCATCCAATCAGCCGACCCGGATAATGCGGTCATTAAAAACGTAATAAACGGTGATTTTAAAACGATGTACGAAACGGAATTGTCTGAGCGTTCACAATTCGGTTACCCACCTTTTACCCGCATGATTGAAATAGAACTGCGGCACAAAAAAGTTTTGAATGTTGAGCAGGCGGCACTCTACCTGGCTAACGAGGCCCGTAAAACCAAACTCGCACTGGTGTTAGGCCCGGGCATTCCTTTTATATCAAAAGTGAACAACTATTATATCCGCGATATACTGATTAAAAGCGGCAAGCAGTCTAAAGACTTAACTCCGATGAAACATGCTTTACGTGAAATATTGGATAAAATGAAAACGATACCGGAGTTTAAGGGGGTGGACGTTAGTATGGATGTGGATCCGTGAGCAAACTGTATAGCTCGTACACCATTATTGCTTTTGGTGCGTAGAACAATTATCTTTGAAAAAAATAAAGCAATGAAAGGTATAAGCTATCTGACAGACGATAAAAACAATAAAACAGCCGTTGTTATTGATTTAAAAAGCCTGGAGAAGAATGAGGAAGAAATCCATGATTTTATTGATGTGCTTATTGCAGAATCAAGAAAAGATGATGAATTGATAGACTGGGAAGTTGCCAAGAAAAAGTTAAGAAAAAAGGGCAAGCTATGAGTTATCGTGTCAGCATCAGAAAACATGCTTTAAAAGAGCTATCCGAGTTACCGAAAACCGAAAGCGTAAAAATCATCAAAGCAATTGATAATCTAAAAGAAGACCCAAGGCCTGCAGGATGTAAAAAATTAAAAGGCGAACAAGAATATTTCTGGAGAATAAGAGTTGGCAATTACCGCGTACTATACAAAATCGAAGACGTTATAAAAGTGGTTGAGGTTGGTAGAATAGGGCATCGTAAAGACATTTACGAGTAAGATTGGCCGCAGAGATATGTCCCACAAAACATTCTGGATTAAATGAAAACGATACCGGAGTTTAAGGGGGGTGGATGTTAATATAGACGTGGAACCGTGATTGGATGTCTGACACTTAGGTCATGCCTTTTGCGCGGCTAAAGTGTCTGACATCTTGGGTAACAAAAAAAGGATGACCCATTTCTGAATCATCCCTTCTCAAAAAGTATTCTCGAAAATTAGTTGGCTGATAAATAAGCAGCAACACCTTCGTGGTTCGCTTTCATGCCTGATTTGCCAACGGCCCAGTTAGCGGGACAAACTTCACCAACTTCTTCAAAAAAACGGAGGGCTTCAACAACTCTTAGCGCCTCGCCAATGTTACGGCCTAGCGGTAAGTTGTTTACCAGCTGGTGTTGAACTATGCCTTGTTTGTCTATCAAAAACAAACCCCGGTAAGCAATCAATTCAGAGGTGGCCTGCATTTGGTTGTTCTCATCATAAAAGTATTCGCCGTTCAGCACATCGTAGTTTGCTGAAATAGTTTTGGTGGTATCTGCTACTATAGGATAAGTTACCCCTTTAATGCCGCCCTTGTTCTTTTCTAATTGTAACCATGCCCAATGCGATTGCTCGGTATCGGTTGAACAGGCTACAATTACGGTATCCTGTTTTTCAAACTCTGCCAATGCTTCCTGAAATGCGTGTAATTCAGTAGGGCAAACAAAAGTGAAATCCTTGGGATAGAAAAAGAACACCACGTATTTTTTACCCAGATACTGGTCTAAAGAAAAATTTTCAACTATTTCGCTACCATTAATAACTGCCTGCGCCTTAAATGAAGGGGCCTTTTTTCCTACTAAAACTGCCATGATTTCCCGTTTTTATGTCTATGAATAAAATTTGCGCCGCAAATATAGCGCTCCGGTATAACTATCCACATGGTTTTGCTCAAAACATCGGCTGACTTTAGTTAGCTAATCATGCTTCAATAAACCGTTGTTTTATATGTAAATCTGCCTAACCGCGTTAGGTACGACCGCAAGCCGGGGTCGAACTTGTTTGAAGGCAAATCTCAAACAACTTCCTTCAGCCTTTCCAGCACATAAAATACCGCCGGACAGGTAGTGGAATTTTTAAAGGTAGTGTTGGGGTGGTCGAAAAACTCGCCTGAGTCTGTGTAGGGATAATTTTTACAATCACCGGGCCTTACATCGTAAATGCCACAAAAATTATCGGCACCCAAAAACGGGCAGGGGCTTTTTTTAACTACATAATCGCCATCCTCATCAAGCCGTAGGTAAGTTTCAATAAAATCAGACTGCTTCATGCCCATCCATTTCGAAATGCGGACAATATCGGGCGTTTTAAATCTGGGCGAAATAGTTTTACAGCAATTGGCACATTTTAAGCAGTCAATTTTAGAGAAGGCCTCATCATGAAGGTCGGGCAGGTGTTTTTCGAGGCCACGCATACGTTTGGTGCGGTCGAGAAACTGTTTATTTTCCTTCTTTTTCTTCTCGGCGTCCTGCTTCCAGGTTTGTTCATTATAAATCATTGATAAACAGGTTTCCTTGTTTCTTTTAAATTTCCCCCAATGATTTATGCCGAAGGTTTTCTGCATAAAAAGCTTTCGGCAAACTGCATGGTGGATAATCTGTGGAGTACAAAGAAAAGAAATCAGGCCATAAAACAGTTTTAAGGCTATATTTGCCGCTCGAATAACCTCATTCGATGATAAAAAACTTCACAGCAGTTCCGGCAGTTCTTATTTTACAGGATGGCACCGTATTTACAGGCAAATCGTTAGGCAAGGTAGGTACCACCACCGGCGAAATCTGTTTTAACACCGGTATGACCGGCTACCAGGAAATTTTTACCGACCCGTCCTACTTCGGGCAAATCATTATTATGACCAACAACCACATTGGTAATTATGGTGTAAAAGCTGACGAAGTAGAATCGGGCGATATTAAGATTGCCGGGATGATATGCAAAAAGTATTCGGCCCAAACGCACTCGCGTTTGCAGGCTGAATCTTCTTTACAGGATTATTTTGAAAAAAATAACCTGGTGGGAATTAGTGATGTTGACACCCGCGCATTGACAATACACGTTAGGAAACAAGGAGCGATGAACTGCATAATCAGTTCAGAAACAACAGACGTTGAGATTTTGAAAAAGAAGCTGAAAGATGTGCCGGACATGAACGGCCTCGACCTGGCCATAAAAGTTACCACCGAAAAAGCCTACGAGCGCGGCAACCCCGATTCAAAAATAAAAGTAGCGGTACTGGACTGCGGTATTAAAGAAAATATATTAAAGTGCCTGATTGACCGTGGCGTTCACGCCAAAGTGTTTAACGCTAAAACTTCGTTTAAAGAGATGGAGGCCTTTAAGCCCAACGGTTATTTCATATCCAACGGCCCGGGTGACCCTTCTGCCATGGATTATGCAGTTAAAACCATCAAAGAAATACAAGCTGCCGGTAAGCCATTTTTCGGTATTTGTTTAGGTCATCAACTGTTGGCTTTGGCTAACGATATACCTACTTATAAAATGCACCACGGCCACCGCGGTATTAACCACCCGGTAAAAAACCTGGTAACCAACCGCAGCGAAATAACTTCTCAAAACCACGGCTTCGGAGTTTCTCACGAGGCTATTGAAAAATCAACAACGGTTGAAGTAACACACGTTAACCTGAACGACAATACGATTGAAGGGATACGCATAAAAGGCAAAAAAGCATTTTCGGTTCAATATCATCCTGAGTCTTCGCCTGGCCCGCATGATTCAAGATATCTGTTCGATCAATTCATTGAAAACATGAATTCAAATTAGAGCAGGGAATACATTTTTTCGCACGGAGGCACGGAGTTAACAGCCGAGAAATACAATTATAAATTAGAAATACATTTTCTTAAAGCTTCAATGAAAATACAAGCGGTCATATTGGTTTTAATTTCCCTCCTCTTAACCGCCTGCAATCAAAACAAACCTGCCGAAAGCCAGATTCCCGTTGTTGGCGAAGCTGTTGATTCCGCCGCTATTGCACAGGATACCCTGGGGCAAAAATCTTTAGATGCATCGTACGAATACGCGCAAACCGTTGTAGTTAATCCTAACCTGGTTTATGATATCAGGGCTTATGGCGGGCCTCCTTCGCATGGTGAATACGCGATATTAAGGCGAGGGGCTGATAATAAAGCCGATACGGTAGCGGTGGGGGAGCGCTTTGGAACAATTGTAAATGCATTTACTGCGGATTTAAATCATAACGGGAAAGAGGAAATTTATGTTGTGATGCGAACCCCTCAAAAAAATGCATCGTCCTATATTGTTGCTTTTGAATTTGAGAAAAAGGGAAATGCTACTCCTTTAAAATTTAAAGATGGACAAATAGAAGAGGGGGGAAACATCGATAAGCCCAGCATTTATAATGATAATGGAATAGTTAGTTCAGATACTATTTATACCTATGCT
>CAISWS010000392.1 GCA_903889265.1 uncultured Bacteroidota bacterium | reverse complement strand
GACCAGCCTACAAAAGCACTGCTGTAAACGGGAGCATGTTTTTCGAAAGTGCTCAGGTCTTCAACATAAGGCACCGGGTATTTTTCGGCTACATCAGCAGGTCGCCAACCGGTAGGCATAAACCAGATGCGCAGCTTGTCTTTATAGCTTTCAGTGCGCCAGGCATCACTGGCCAGTAAAAACAAATGCTTAAAGTTGATGATAAATGGGTTCCATGTTTTAACCGGACGCTTTACCCCATAAACCGGCGGCACCTCTGCCAACTCTACCTGGTAAGTGCCAAACAGCTTATCCCAGAAAATAAATATCTGCCCAAAGTTTTTATCCATGTAAATATCGTTCATGGCATGGTGCACGCGGTGGTGGCTGGGCGTTACAATTATTTGCTCCAAAATGCCCAGGCGGTTAATGTAGCGGGTATGGTACCAAAACTGCATAAACAAATGTATGGGTGCCACAATACCTATAACCGCAGTCGGCACACCCACTATGGCCATAGGTAAATAAAAAATGGTAAAAAAGCCCACTATATCCGAAATACTCTGGCGCAATGCACAAGCCAGGTTAAACTCTTCGCTGCTGTGGTGTATAATATGATGGTTCCAGAAATAGTTTACTTTATGCTCAATGCGGTGTACCCAGTAACCCGTAAAATCAATGTATATAAAGCAGAACAGGTAAACCCAAACGGGGGCCTTATCCCAGGTAAACAAGTGCAAATACTTCAGTAAAAATGAGTAAGAAATAATAGCCACCGAAAGCTTCAAAGTATCCTTCAGAATATTCGACATACCCGAACTAAGGCTACTTACTGAATCCATCAACGGTATTTGTTCACCCTTCCACCGCGCATACAACAACTCTGCCAGCATGCTAATAGTGAAATATGGGAATGCGTAATAAAGCAACAACTTACCGTAGCTTTCCATAGCGATTGTTTTTGATAATGCTAATTTAAATAAAAGCAGGTCATTTCAGTCCAGGCATTTTCCTACAATCTAATCACCACTTTCCCCAACTTCTGCCTGGGCAGATGTATCGTCAAAACCTTTTTAGCTGCATCGTAACTCCAATCGTATCCCTCAATTGTGGGTTGGGTGTTAAACGTTATTAAACGTGGTTTGGTGCTGTGCACAATGCTAATCTGATAGCACCTTTCCTGCACTTGCCCTGTAAAGGTTTTGCCATCCGGCTCAATGGTTAGAAAGTTATTGTCACCGCCCCGGTTGTAAGTAAAGCGCGTATAACTGCAAATGTTTTGCTTATAGTTTTCTGTAGTGCCATCATCTTCGTACAGATTAAAGCTTGCCTGCTGCTCCACAATGGCTGAATCGTTTCTTTCTGCCGTTCCTTTTGCATACACGTTGTATGGATAAACAGTTAATAACAGCGTATCCATTGCACTACCGGTTACGCGGTGCTTTGCAGTTTGGGTGGGTATAATGCTACCTGCTTTTACGTATACCGGTATCTCGTCAAGTCCATAAATATCACTGGTAAGCACTGGTCCGGTTTGTATTACTGCGTTGCGGTAATCGTACCAATCGCCTTCAGGCAGCCATACTGCGCCCACTATTTTATCCTGACCGTGCATGGGCTCGGTTATAGGCGCCACAATCATATCATCGCCAAAATAATATTGTTGTTTGTAATCGTAGCACTGCTGCATTTTAGGATATTCATAATACAACGGATGCACCAGCGATACGCCGGTAATATAAGCCTCATGGGCATAAGTATAAATGTAAGGCAGCAGAGCATATCGTTGCTGAATTGCCTTACGCATAGCTTTGAAATTTGCATCAGGGTATTTCCAAATCCGCCTTTCAATCTCAGGGTCGTTGGTAGCGTGTGTGCGGAAGATAGGGCTAAACGCACCCCACTGCACCCAGCGCGTAAATAACTCGGGGTCTTGCTTGTCTTTTTTACTGATAGGATTAGTGTGCCCGCCAATATCATGGCTCCAGAAACCAAAACCCACATTAGCTGCGGTATAAGTAAACTCAGGTTGATAAGTAAGCGATTTCCAGTTAATAATGCAATCGCCTGAAAAACCGATTTGATAACGCTGATTGCCCAAACCGCCGTACCGGTGAAAAATCAAGGGCCGCTTACCCTGGCGCTGCATATCGCTGTAATGCACGTAGTTTAAAAAGAAAGTAGGGTTTACACCTTTTATATTGGTATTGCCCCACTGTTGCCAATCAAGCCACCAAAAATCAACACCGGCTTTTTCATATGGGTGAAGCAAAACATCAAAATAAGCCTGCGCAAATTTTTTATTGGTTATGTCGAACGGTATAGTGGGGTGGTGGGTAGTATCAACGCCCATTGCTTTGGCAAAGGCCCCGTAAGCAGCCTCATGCGGCTGAACGCCGACGGCAGGGTGCAGGTTCAGGCAGGTCTGTAACCGGTTATCATCTGTCCATTTTAAAAATTCATGGTAATCGGGGAAAAGCTTTTTCTCCCACGTAAATCCGGTCCATCCGTTAGGTTTAGGAGAATATTGTTTGAATATTTCAGGGCTTGTGGTTTCGGTCATATGCCAGTCCATATCCACCACCAGCACATCTAACGGAATGTCGTTTTTTTCATAATCACTAACAATGTCTTTCATATCCTGCTCGCTATACCGCCAGTAGCGCGAATACCAGATACCAAACGCATACCTGGGCGGAAGCGAAATATGGCCCGAAGTGGAGGTGAAATCATATAGCGCCCGCTTATAATTGGTGCCATAGCCGAAAAAATACCAGTCCTGGGCACTGCTATTATTACGGCCCATTACCCAGGGCCAATCACTATGGTCAAACAAAGGCCTCTGCGAATCATCAATAAAAGCCCACCCGCTGCGCGATATAATGCCATCCTCAATGGGCAGTTTTTTCATTCCCTTAAAGCTGAATTTACCCAGGGCCCCATCCAGGGTGCGGGTAGTGCCTTTCATGTTCTGCTTGTCGCTGGTGCCGGGTTTCCATGTAAAATGGTCTGCTGCAATTTTCCGGTCAGCAGCAAAGGTATCAACATAGGCAATCTGCAAATTGCCAGCCGAAAACTTACCGGAGTTTTCTTTATAGCGTAATACCAGGTGGGTAGTTTTTATCTGCAGCCAGCCACTGTTATGGTCAACTTTAAAATCCGGCACTGGCAGATTGCGGTTAACAAAAGTAAGGGTGGCGTTATCCGTAAATGAGTCGTTGGCAGCGTATTCCATGCGCAGCATCTTGTCTGTAAGCACCGTAAAACGGGCATGGCCCTGTATTACAACTGCTGCGGGGTTAGCTACAGGGTTGTAGGTTTGTGCGCCTGCCCAAAGGCAGGTAAAGGTAAGGAGTAGGTAAATAGAAAAGTGCCTTGCCATATTGCTGCTTAATTCAAATTTTAGGGAATGGTATATTATAAGCGCTAAGATAAGTAAGCTTAACAATATAACCGGGTATCATGGCATGTGGCCATATTTTCAGCTTTGCTAATACATATGCTATTGATTTTAAGTTAGCAAAACATACGGAATTCCGTCAGGTTGTCTTGAAAACTAAGCACAAAAAATGTATTCAACAACAATCAAATTAAAACTCGAAACCAACTCAGGGTTAGTGGTAATATATTGCGGTGTTGATTTTTAATTCATTTAATTTTTAACCACCTCCAGGCAAAAACCTCATATTTATGACACCATTTTTACGCAATGTTGTTTTCTCTTGTATTTTGTTAACCGCAGCTTTGGTGTTACGTGCCCAAGCACCCCAGGAAATGAATTACCAGGCTGTGGTGCGCGATGCTTCGGGCAATCCCTTGCCAGCCGGGACAACAGTATCCCTGCGGCTGCAGATACATAATGGCTCGGCTTCAGGAGCCATAGTGTACACAGAAACCGAAAGCGTGGTTACCAATCAGTTTGGGTTAATCAACTACGCAATTGGGCATAATGGTAACCTGGCAACCGTAAACTGGAGCAACGGACCCAAATACCTGCAGGTACTAATAGATGAAACCGGCGGAAGTAACTTTACTGATATGGGAACCACTCAGCTGTTGAGTGTTCCTTATGCATTGTATGCAGGCAACTCAGCCGGAGGTAACGGTGCAACAGGTGCACAAGGGCCAACCGGGGCTAATGGTTTGCCGGGCAATAATGGGGCAACCGGCGCTACGGGAGCAACCGGCACAAGGGGTGTGGCTGGCGCAACCGGTTTGCAGGGTATCACGGGCGCAACTGGTGTTCAAGGTATTGAGGGTGCAACCGGTGCCCAGGGAGTTCAGGGCATACAGGGTGTAACCGGTGCACAAGGTATTCAGGGGATTACTGGTGTACAAGGAATACAAGGGCTAACTGGCAATGACGGAGTGCAGGGGCCAACCGGTGCACAGGGTATTCAGGGTGTAACCGGAAATGATGGTACACAAGGAATACAAGGTGTAACTGGCAATGACGGAGTGCAGGGGCCAACCGGTGCTCAGGGTATTCAGGGCGTAACCGGAAATGATGGTGCACAAGGAATACAGGGCATAACTGGTAACGATGGTGCGCAAGGGCCAACGGGTGCCCAGGGCATTCAGGG
>CAISWS010000391.1 GCA_903889265.1 uncultured Bacteroidota bacterium | reverse complement strand
CGACATGCTGAAAATATGAAGATGCACAAAACAGGTAATAGATATTTCACTTTGGTTTTTGTGTAAAGATAATTTTTCGGTGGAAACAAAAACATGCTCATAATTTATCTGTCACGGTAATCTAAGTAACAAGTTTGAAAAAAGACCGGATAACTACTATCCGATTTTGCCGATTACAATTTCCAATATCTGTTTTTCAAGTTCAAGGGCTTTGGTTAGCATTTCGTTACTGCTTTTCATGGTTTGTTCCACATAGGCCTTATCATCATACCCGGTTGCATTAATTTTAACGTTCAAATAGGCGCCATAAACTGCCGAACGGGCGCAAAGCGCGCCAACACCTGCATCTGAAACTGAATTGGGATTACCGGTTTCGGCCATCGCTTTTATTACCTCAAATGATGCCAGAGAAATCTGCATTACCTGCAATGGAATTTCTATAGCATAACGGGTGGCCTGCTGAATAGCTTGTTTGCGCACCGTCTTTTCGGCATCGCTTGTTTTGGGCAGGCCGAAAGCATCCATTATTTTGTTGAATGCCCTGGTATCTTCATCAACCAGGTTTACGAGTTTATCTTTAATGGCCTGTCCTTTTTCTGCCCAGTCAGAGAACTCTTTCCAGCGCCTATCCCATCCCGATTTGTGCGATGAGAGATTGGCAACCATAGTACCCAGAGAAATACCCAAAGTACCCAAATAAGCCGCAATGGAACCCCCGCCTGGTGCAGGTGATTCGCTGGCCGTTTCATCGGCAAATTTTTTAAGACTCATGCTTACCAGCGGCGAAGCATTGGCATCGCGCAACATGTATTCTATAATGCGTTTTGATGGGTCGAAAGGAACCAATTCATCGAGGCCCATGCTTTTTACAGCAATTTTAATCAACTCATCTTCGCTGACACCAGTTGAGCGTTGCTGTTTTTCCAGGAAATACTTTCCCGCATCTAAAATTGATTTCAGTGGCATCAGGCCAATCAGTTCACTTCCTGTAACACGCATACCGCGGTTGTATGCACTTTTTACGCATTCATCAAAAGCAATGTGTACCGGGGTTATATTAATGTTTGTAAGGTTCATGCTTACCTGGGCAACCCCATATTCAGCTATAAACCAGCCTATACCTTTAACCGATTTACAGGCGCCGGGCTGATGTACCTCTTCGCCTTTTTCGTTTTTAACTTTTCTCCCAGCTTCACGAACATCAAAGGCCACGGAGTTAGCCCTGCGCACTGAGGTTGTATTAAGATTAACATTATAAGCCACTAAAAAATCGCGTGCACCAATGGCTATGTTGCCGTTCTTTTCATTAAATAAAGCGGGGCCAAAATCAGGTTTCCACTCCGGCAACTTTATTTTTTGAGTAATGCCTTCGTATTCACCTCCGCGCACACTGGCCAGGTTTTTACGGTGGATTGCGCTTGCTGCATACTCGTACAGGTAAACCGGTATGTGCAATAAGTTACCTACTTTTTCACCAAGCTCTTTGGCACAAGCAATACAGTCATCCATAGTTGCATTGGCAATAGGAATAAAAGGGCAAACATCCGTAGCCCCAAAACGTGGGTGCTCGCCTTTATGCTTGCTCATATCAATTAATTCCGCTGCTTTGGCAATGGCCCGGTATGCCGCTTCTACCACTTCGTTTTCATCGCCAACAAAGGTAACAACCGTGCGGTTGGTTGCCTTTCCGGGGTCTACGTTCAATAGCTTTATTCCATCAACGCTTTCAATGGCATCGGTTATTTGCTTAATGATATTCAAATCGCGGCCTTCGCTAAAATTTGGCACACATTCTATTATCTTCTTCATGCTTTAAAATTTACCGGACGAATATAGAAAAGTCTCTGTGGTGTATTTATTAAAGGCCGATGCATCATTTAATTTTTCAAATTTGCAGGTCTAAAACTGCCTGATGGAAGAAAAACTGAAAGCCTTTGCCCGGATACTCAAAATTATGGATGAATTGCGTGAGCAATGCCCCTGGGACCGTAAGCAAACCTTGGAAACATTACGCCCGCTTACCATTGAAGAAACCTATGAATTGGGCGATGCCATTTTGCAGGCAGATATGAAAGATATTAAGGAGGAGCTTGGCGACCTATTACTGCATATAGTTTTTTATGCCAAAATAGGAGAGGAAAAGGGCGCATTTGATATAGCAGGGGTGATTAACGCCCTATGCGAAAAACTGATTCACCGGCACCCGCATATTTACGGTGATGTGAAGGTAAATGACGAGGAAGACGTTAAACGGAATTGGGAACAGCTTAAATTAAAAGAAGGGAAGAAATCAGTGCTGGCAGGAGTGCCAAACTCCTTACCGGCTTTAATAAAGGCTTACCGTATACAGGATAAGGCTGCGCAGGTAAAGTTTGAATGGGACAAAATAGATGACGTTTGGAGAAAAGTGGAAGAAGAAACTGCTGAACTTAAAGAAGCCATTGCACTGGGCGATAAGGCTAAAAAAGAAGAAGAATTCGGCGACCTGATGTTTGCCATGGTAAACTACGCACGCTTTTTGGAGATTGACCCTGAAACCGCGCTTGAACGCACCAACATAAAATTTATCCGCAGGTTTAAATATATTGAAGAGCAGGCCGGGGTGCAGAAAAAGGATTTAAAAGAGATGACGCTTGGCGAAATGGATAGTATCTGGAACGAGGCAAAGGCTAAAGGGCTGTAGTGTTTAAACATTCTAAGGCGGCTACTTGCATTCAGTTAGTAAAAAAATTATCTTGCCATCAAACACGTTTCATTGCCCGTAATCAGCGATAACATAAAGCGATATATTCTTCCCGTTATTTTACTGGGAACCGTGGTAATTCTGTTACTAAAACCCACCACCGATAGCTTAACCCAGGTAGCGGGTAAAATCAAGAATAAGTTAAACGATGTTGAGGTTGTATTTGCCGAGGCTGCGAAAAATAAGGAATTAAGAGCGGCACTGGCAACCGGGCGCGAAGATTCGCCTATGGTTGAACAGACTGAGGCAAAAGGTATTGAGCTTTATTACTATCAAAACGATTCGCTTGTTCACTGGACCAGTAACAACGTTTTACCGCCCGCAAATATATCGGGCGTCCCTAAAGGTACCTCAGTTATAAAATTGCGCAATGGCTGGTATCAGATGATGAGATGGGAAGATACCATCAGCCATGAAGATCTGGTGGGCCTTTTGGCTATAAAATACCAATACCCGTTCGAGAACAAATTTTTAAAAAACGAATTTGCCCTTGGGTTGGGTATACCCCATAATATTGAGATTACTGAGCAAAAAATACAGGGCTCCATTGCGGTTAAGAATTTAAGCGGAAAAGTAATTTTCAGCCTTTACCCGGCAGGGGAGGAGAAGGCCGATGAAGCCAACCTGATACTGCTAATATCGCAAATAATACTGTTGTTAATTATTTGCTATTACATACAGTTTTTTGCCGTAAAACTGGTAGCGCTCAATGGATTTATAGCGGGCTTTACTTTGCTTCTAGCTTCAATTGTTTTGGGCCGGGCAATTATGCTGTGGTTTAATGTTCCATCTGAGTTTAACCAGTTGGACCTGTTTAGCCCCAAGTATTACGCATCTTCAATCTTAACGGGCTCGCTGGGCGACCTTATTATTGATACTGCGCTTATTTGCTGGGTTATTCTGTTTTGGCTCCGCCATAAACCCAAACCCGGCATATCGGATAAATACCAGCAAATACCAGCCTGGTTTTATCTGTCTTTAGTATTTGTGCTTAGCGGTTTGTTTACCTGGATATTCCGCACCCTGGTAATGGATTCGGTAATCTCATTCGAGGTTTACAATATCCTGAATTTAACCGCTTATAGCTTGTTGGGGATTATTTGTCTTTCAACCATATTGATATTGCATTTTCTGGTTACCCGCCAAACTATTTTTGCCCTGAGGGACGGGCATATTAAAACCTGGCAAACTTTGGCACTCTGCGTTACTGCAACTGTGGTTTATTGCCTCTTTGCCATCCACTCTAACTTTTACCAGGTTACTTTCTTTTCTGCATTGTGGACCGTTTTTTTTGTATTTACCCTTAGCGCAATTTTAAAGGTGGATGGGAATTTTTCTACCAGAAACCTCATCCTATATGTGGCTCTTTACAGCATCCTATCTGCCTACCTGATTGAAAATTTGTATGAGCGCAGGGAAAGAAATCAAAGAAAGTTTTTTGCCTCGCGCCTGGTAACGGACCGCGATTTTGTTGCTGAATATATGTTTGGAGACATATCGCAACGAATTGATAGTGACATGGTTGTGCGAACCTTCTTTAACTATCCTGCGATTTCTAAAAAACGAGAGTTAACCGCCAGGTTAAGCTCATTATACCTGTCTGGTTATTTCAATAAGTACGATTTGAAAGTTTATACTTACAGCCCTGATGGGAGTTCGCTGAGAAATCGCGATACGCTTTCACTGAATTACTTTAAGCATTTTCTAAGTCCCGATTCGCTTAAAACGCAAACGTTACATTATGTAAGCGATACGGCGCAAAACTATTCGTACCTGGCTTTCTTTAATTTTTACGAGGACTCGGCAATTAACGGCACCCTGGTGCTGCGACTGTTACCTAAAATATACTATGGACAAAATGTTTACCCCGAGTTGCTGTTAGGGGAGAATATTACCACCATGGCCGAAAACAGCCGGTATAATTACGCCATTTACAAGCGCAATAAGCTGATAATTCAACACGGTGATTTTCCTTACACGTACGACTGGAATAAGAATTACGTTTTTGAAGACGGCCCTTACAAATTTATTGATGAAGACGATTGGGAGCATATTATTTACCGCTTTCCTAACGATATGAAGGTAGTAGTTACCGAAAGGCAGGAAGGCTTGTTTGAACCGGTAGCAACGTTCTCCTATCTTTTCTCATTCTATTTTCTTGCCGCGGTTATTGCATTGTTGCTTGAAAGGTTTTTTGTTGCCAATGGAACAAGGCAGGCCAATATGCTGGATGGCTTTTCGCTTTCCTTCCGTACCCGGATTAATTATTCCATGCTTTCCATGATCATTGTATCTTTTGTGATTATAGGGTTTATTACCATCAGCTTCTTCAGCCGCCAGTATAATAACTTCTACAACGATCGGCTTACCCGAAAAGGAAAAGTAATACACGCCAGCCTTGAATATTTTGTTCAGCAAAACGAAACCGCCCGCGAAAACCTGGCCACCGACCCTTTAAATAATGAACTTAATTTTGAAGTGGCCCGACTAGCCGAGTTAAACGAAATTGATATCAATTTATACGATAAAGAAGGGAATCTGGTAGTAGCATCCCAGCCTGCAGTCTATGATAAAGGGCTGGTTTCAAAAAAAATGAACCCTGACGCTTTTTTTGAACTGGCCGAAACCAAAGTAGCCCAGCTTGTTGCCCAGGAAGCCATAGGGGGACTTAACTATCAGGCCATTTATGCACCTGTACGCAATGCCCAGGGAGAGGCAATTGCTTATGTGGGTATGCCCTACTTTGAGCGCTCAAAAAACATAAGCGATGATGTATCGTCATTCCTGGTTGCGTTGATGAATGTTTACGTTTTTCTGCTGATTTGCGCTGCTATACTTGCGTATTTTATATCCAACTCAATTACCCGCCCTTTAACCATTATAAGCGAGAAGTTGCGCATATTAAACCTGAATAAAAAGAATGAACCCATAGAATGGAAGAGCCGTGACGAGATAGGTGTTTTAATCGGTGAATACAATAAAATGATAACGGAGTTAGAGCAGAGCGCGCAAAAGCTGGCCCGTGGTGAGCGGGAAAGTGCGTGGCGCGAAATGGCCAAACAAATTGCGCACGAAATAAAGAATCCGCTAACCCCCATGAAATTGAGTATTCAGTACCTGCAAAGGGCTATTGATGCGGGAGACCCCAATATTGCTGAGTTAGCTAAACGGGTTACGCGTACACTGGATGAGCAAATTGAAAATCTGTCGTCCATAGCCACCGCGTTCGCGTCGTTTGCAAAAATGCCTAAGGCAAATAATGAGATTATTAACCTGAACGAATTATTGAAATCAATTGCTGAACTGTTTAACCGCGAAGGGAACGTTAGGGTGGCTTTTGATACTGAGTCATCGGGCCCATTGGTGTTTGCAGATAAAAACCAGTTGGTGAGCGTGTTTAACAACCTGGTAAAAAATGCCGTTCAAAGTATACCTGAAAACAGAACCGGTTTTGTAGATATAAAAGTAGTTGAGGAACACGATTGGGTTATTGCTTCGGTAAAGGATAACGGTAGTGGAATTTCCAAAGACCTGTATGAAAAGGTATTTGTCCCTAATTTTACCACCAAATCATCAGGCACCGGTTTGGGGCTGGCCATTTCGAAGCAGATAATTGATGGGGCCGGTGGTTCTATCTGGTTCGAAACAGTTGAGGGGGAAGGCGCAACGTTTTTTGTAAAGTTGAAGAAGACACATTCGGTGTAGTTTTGGTGTTTTTATCGGATATTTATGAATTATTACCGCTTTTTTTGCAATAAAACGGGCTAATTAGCGATTTGATTATTTTTATAACCGCAACGATAAGTTATGTTTGCGCCCGGATTGAATTTCAGAAACTTATGAAGAAAGCAGTATTTTTTATTTTTTGTTCCGTGTTATTGATTGTACTTACTATTCATTTATCTTCCTGTACTAAAAGGGATATAACTAATCCGCCGGGAGTTTACTTTAACCAGGTTGCAGGTTATATTTACGAGGACAGTGTTGTTCCACGCTACTCAACCGTTTCTATCTGGGTGGGTGCCAATAAGATTGGGGTAAATGATTACCTGGCCTCCGGTAGCATTATGCGTAGCATTAATGGCGGTCCGGATACAACCATATCCAGCATGTCATTTGTTGAAAGCCAGTTTTCTGAAATCTATTCATATGCATTAGGCGATTCGGGTAACCGCTACAAATACATTTTTACTTTCAGCAACCAGAATGGTGTAAGCACCAGCGATAGTGTTACCCTGACCACAAATTAAGGATATTTGCCTGTTGTGCACAAACAGCTTTGTGCTGTGGAATCAATCCGGTTTTAACTACCTTTACAAAGTGCCACTTGATATATAGCGCAGATTTGTGTTTAGATACAATCCGGCTTTGGTAACTAATTGTAATATATTAGCGTTACAGTAACATAAGCGATAGTTAAAAACAGGCATATGAATAAAACTGAACCCTTTACCGCTATTACCGATACCGAACAGCAAAAGGACTGGAAGCTGTTATTTGACCTGCTTCCGGAGATAAAGGAGAGAAAGAAGTTTGGAAAACTGGTAGGGTCAAAAAAGATGCCGGATGGGAACCTGTCTCTACCTTTCTGGCTGGAAGACGAAATCGTTTCAAAGTTTTTTAACGCAGCATATTTTTTAGGTATAGTAAGGGTATTTGACTGGGCCGCCTGGCAGGAGGGAATTGATATTTTAAATAATCCCGATGCTGATTTCAATGATTACGATACTGAAATACTTTGTAAACTGATAACGCTGATAGTGCGCAGCGACAAATTTTGCGAGGGATTTATGATAAACTCTTTTGAAACCGGAGGTATGGCCAGAATAATTGAGGCACTAAGAAATAAAATTGAGCCTTAGTCTTAACACAAGCCGCTGTTTAATAATCAGGGTTGAACTTCGGCCTTTTCTTTAATAACATGTATTTTATCAAAGAAGATTTCTGCCAGTTGCGCAGGAACGGTTGCTTTGCTTCCGTTCTGTATGCGTGAGTAAGTTGAATATCCAAACTGGTCTACCTCTTTTGAATATCCTTTTACTAACCGCCCGTTTAAAAACTCGCCATAAAAGCTATCGCCCCGGTTGTTCCTCAACTCCCCATATCCGGTACGCCGGTTATTTTTAAAATTACCAAAAAACACTTCGTTATTATCTTTCGAAAGGCTTATGCCTTCTGCCAGTTTACCCTCTCTGAATTCTCCCAATAAAAAACTGCCATTGGTATATTTAAGCCATCCTTTACCATTCATCGTATCGTTTCTACTCTCGCCATAGTAAACACTGCTTTTGGTTTTTAACACCGATTGGCCAGACGTAAACTTGCCGGCAGCAAAAGCTCCATCGTAAATGTTTCCTTCACTAACCAGTACTCCCTTTCCATCGGGTTGTCCGTTTCTTTCCTGGCCACCGTATCTTTCTGTTTCGTTGTAGGAGTGTGATTCCTTCATGTATACTGCCAGGTCGCTTTCAACAGAGGCCTTCATTTTGGTAATAATATCGATGTATTGAGCGTTCGTTGCATAAAGCGAATCCCTGAGCGCAAAAAGCTGGTTATTAAAAGTGTCGTTCAATAAAGAATAAACGAGGGAGTTTTCTTTCGAAACATCTTCACCTTTTATTTGAACTTTTTCAGGAGCAGATACTGCCTTAGGTGCTGTAGTTACGGTTGCCGTGGGTAAAATCTGAGGCTCAATTTTTTTAACCAACTCGGTATGCTTCCTGATTCTTAACCGGTTTAAAGGATCCAGCTCAAGTTCTTTATCATCAGAGGTTTTGATTTTATGCAATACAGGATAATCGCGCGCCACATCGGTAAAAGAGAATAGATAAGCATACTGTTTTGATGCGGGAAATACGGTATCCAAATTACCTGCATCGCTAAAAATAAGGCCGCATTTTTGCTTGTCGTAACTTATAAACTTTCCCTTAGTGTCAGACCCGGCAGTGCTAACCGATATAGACACTGTTGCCTTATCATCATCATGAGTTATAAAAATTGTGTAAACGCTTTTTTTGTTTTCATCCAGCACTTTATACAATGTTTGATGGACTTTGCTGCTTACCAGAAGTTGGGTACGGTCGTAATAGATAGTATGTGTGGCAGATTTTTCATCTGTCATTTTGCCGGTTAAATAGTCTTGCGCAAACAATCCTTTGCCAGCAAAAAAGCAGATAATAAATAAGATTTTTTTCATAGCCGGGTTTAATTAATTATTCGCAATTGGTTCCGTCAACTTTAATAAAAGACCCTTCGGCAGAATAATAGATATAAGGTGATGAAGTATAAGCCTCATTGCCTTGCTTGATTTTAACGATACACTTATATTTTAAATAGGAAGCAGAAAGCCGGTCTACCAAAACCAGGTTGCTGATACTATTAATTTCAGAAGCGCTGGTAATGGTAACATCGCAGCCCGAAAGCTTTTTGCCTACCAGGTCGGCTTTAAGTTTTGTTTCCGTTAGCGAAAATCCCTCAGTAGCAGGCTTTTTTACCGGTTGAACAACCGTAACAGTTGAAGGGGTAACTGGTTTTGCCGCGGCTGGATAAGTAGCTACAGCAATAAGCTTTTTCGCAGGTACTGTATCGTTTTTTGTCACCGGCCTGCTAATTTCATTCTTCACGTCTTTAATTATTTCGGGTTTCATTACCGGCTGCAGGCTGGCCGTGTTTGAAGCAGGATTATTGGAAGAATTGTGAAAGAACATCCACGAAGCGGCTGTTACCAGAATAACCAATCCTGAAACTATTAAAACCGTAATCCCTTTTTTCGATGCTGTTTTATGCTCAGCTACCTGCGCTATTGTAACAGGAGGTTCTGAATTACGAATAGCCGGATTGGCTTTTAACGACTCAACTTTTTCTTTCAGAAGCTTGTTTTCGTTTTCAATATCCTGTAACTCTTTTTTTACTTCTGTAACCAGCTCTATAGTTTCCCTTTTGTATTGCTCCGTTTCTTCTTTTACCTTTTGCAATTCGTTTTTCAATTCCTGCTCGGCTCTTTGTTGCTCCAGCTGTTCGCGGCGCATGCGTACCAGGTCAGCGGCGTAATCGTTTTTAACTACTGGTTGTTCGGTAACAGCACCATTGAATTGTTTTTCAGAAACAGAGGAGTTGGCTGATTCATCATTGCTGGTTGGTGTAAACCCGGCAATAAAATAGGGATTAAAGGCATTGCAGATTACGCAGGCCCTTTTTCCTAAATCAAGTTGGTTACCACATTTATTGCAAAATTTTTTCATTGCTTATTCAGTTTTTATTGCCTGGCGTTTAGCTTAAAGTAAAAGTTACTGCCATGTCCGGGAAGGCTTTCAACCCATATTTTTCCGTTATGCATGTCAACTATTTTTTTGCAAATGGCCAGGCCCATTCCATTACCGGGATATTCATTCGTATCGTTCAGTGTTTGAAACAGGTTGAAAACCTCTTCGTGGTGTTTCTTTGATATACCAATGCCGTTATCGCGAACGCAGAAAATAAACTGGCCATCGCTTTTATCGTGCCCAATATCTATCATGGCCTTGCGGCTTTTGTTTCTGAATTTAACTGCATTGCCAACCAGGTGCTTTAATAATATGGTTATCATATCTTTATCGGCTATCTGGTCAGGTAGTTCTGAAACGCTAACTTCAATTTCAGCGTCCTCAATTTCAGAACCCATTGACTTTAAAACATCACCCCAATTTTTTGCATGGAAACCTGAGTTAGCACAGGTTTTGTACCTGCCAACCGCATATAGGCTTTTATATCAGCCAAAAACTTTTCGCTTTGCAAAACGGTTTTACCTGCCATGGCAGCACAACTTTCAGCTTCCGCGGTCCTTCCACCAGCCTCATGGTCTGCAATTAAATAAATGTAACTCATCAACGAAGCAAACGGTTCATTTAGTGTTGATGTGCTTTGAACAACCACTACTTCTTCCTTTATTACCTCTGTTACCACCTCCCTGATAATCTCAACCTTCTCAATCGAAAACAAATTACACTGTTCCCCATTCCATAAAAAGTTGCTGGCACGAATCCGGGTATCAGGCAAGGCATCATTCGTTATAGTAATTAGCCCCTCGT
The DNA here is from genome assembly GCA_903889265.1 of uncultured Bacteroidota bacterium. Classification (GTDB taxonomy): domain Bacteria; phylum Bacteroidota; class Bacteroidia; order Chitinophagales; family LD1; genus Bog-950. Next base: position 2,113 of record CAISWS010000391.1, on the reverse strand, counting down.
TTGCCAGGGGCCGGTAACCGAGATAATCGGGCAGCGTATTGCCTAAAGCCTTGATAAAAGCGTTACCCGGTTCGTTGGCATAACAAATGTCACCGGCAGTATTAACAAGAAAGACAGCTTCTTTCAGGGAGTTTAACATGAGCATAAACGACTCTATGCGCCCTGTATATTCCTCAAATACCTGATTCAACCTGTTTTCAGTTTCAATCAAACGGGTTAAATTGCGATCGGTTTGCACCGGTTGTTGCACTTGTAATTCGGTTTGAGGGTTTTCCTCTAATATGGATATTGATTCCTCCACTTTAGGTTTTCCACAAATAACGCCTGATTATATTGCCCGCCCAATGAGGGTTTTGCACGCTTGGCTGTCAAACAGTATTTACATTGCATGGTAAAAAGGGCACAAGTATAGCTTTCAGAACAAAGCAGCTTCCCAATCGCAGCCAGAATCGGCATTATTTAGTATATTTGAAGATAATCTCACTTTGATATGATGAAAGCAAATGGCCTGATTTTAACCGGGGTTTTGGCAGTTTTATCCACTTCACTTTTTGGGCAAGCCCTGGACCTTCCGAAGAATATTACTTTAAAATATACGGTTGACTACGCTACTTACGAGCCTTATGTAGCCAAATGCGTTAACTGGATTGAAACCACACCACTTGACCAGGATAAAGACCGGCATAGCGATGCATACAGTTTTTTGTTTAATTGGGTGAACGGCGCGCCAAATGTGCATGTGGATATTCAAAGCGCATTTTTGAATGTGAAACAAAAAAAGAATTTTCCCTTGCTGGTAGTGTATATGGGGGAATGGTCTTTGTATGAGTTAAAAAATGGCGATAAGTCAAGTCCTACACAAGCTGCAATGCAGGCTATCAGGGGCGCTATTAAGGTCTACAAAAAAGGGAACAGCTTTGCTAAGGACAAAACACTTGAAAAGCTGATGGCCCTTGACGAAAAGGGACAGTTAGAGAAATTTGTAGCAGCAAATCTGCCTAAGGGTAAATAGACAGTTCTGCGTTGCTGCCATGTGGTAAATGGCTTTACTATCTGAAGGGAAGGGTATATGTGCCCTCTTATTAGTTTTAACACAGCCTTAATTACAAGGTATGATTTTTTTGTTTCATTGTTTTTAATGATTACTTTCAGGTACCCATTCTCTAAACCCATAAACCTGTCGTCGATGGAAAAAAATATTTTCCTTATTCAATTGGGCACCCGCATCCGTAAAATCAGAAAACAAAAAGGAATGACCCAGCAGCATCTTTCATCAGTAAGTGAAATCGAAAAGGCAAACCTTTCAAGGATTGAGTCCGGTATGACCAATCCCACGGTGCTGACTTTGCTTAAAATATGCAACGCGTTTGATGTTAAAGTAACGGATTTGTTCACCCATTCTGATTAATGCGGGTTCAATTTGTCACTAACCTTTTCCACGCTTCTTTTTACCCTTTTTAGATTCGTCTTTGGGCGCTAAAAGCTTCTCGGTCACCTTGCCGTTTTTGTCAATTTTGTAACGCTGGCTAATGTAAAGGCCTTTGTGTTTGGGGTCTTTTTCTTTCCTGGATACAATGGCAATTCCGTTTTCAAAGTCGCCGGCATCCTCATAAAGCGGCTCAATAACAAACGTGCCTTCCCGGTTTATATACCCCCAGTTTTCGCCATCCTTACTAACCGCACAAAGGCTGTCTTTAAAGTTTGAAACATCGTGAAAATTATCAAAGAATAATTGCTTGCCCTGGGTATCAATAAAGAACCAGCTTGTATCCAACGCTACAGCGGCAACGCCTTCGCTGAAAGGAACCGCATTACTGTATTTAAGGCTGATAACGGCCTTTCCTTGCTGGTTTATAAACCCATGCCGGCTATCGCGTGCCACCTCGTATAAACCATCAGTAGGGTCCTCAAAATCGTCATAAACGGGTAGTATTGTCCAGTTACCTAATTTATCAATCATACCGTACTTGCAGCTGTCCACATCGCAATCGCCAATGCCTACTATGGCAAAACCATTATCAAAAAAACCTGCGTAATTGAAGTGCTTATCGCCAAAAGCTTTTTTATTGTCTTTTTCAATATAAAAATAACTGCAACGGGCATCGGTGCAAGG
>CAISWS010000390.1 GCA_903889265.1 uncultured Bacteroidota bacterium | reverse complement strand
GAAGATTTGAGTTCCGAAGTTTTTTGAACTTCCGATGTCTTTCTTTCCATATCTTACACTCGTCTCAAAACCCGATAAAATATGCCTGGCATTGCAGCAGCTCCTAAAACTCCGCCGATAGTAAAAGGGCCCTGGCCTACCGGCAGCCTCACTTTGTTTGCTAAAGACCCGATAGAGTTCTTCATGAAGTACTCGCCCCAATACGAAGGTATTTACGAAGTCACTTCGATTTTCTTCAGAGTAGCTACCGACTTTAAGCAGATGATGATAATTACCGACCCCGATTATGTTAAACACATCCTGCAGGATAACAACCGCAACTACCGCAAAAGTTTTAGCAACGAACCGTTGAAATTGCTTTTAGGAAAGGGGCTGATAACCAGCGAAGGTGATTTCTGGCGAAAGCAAAGGCGGCTGATACAGCCCGCTTTTCACCGCGAACGGCTTGCAGCTTTTGCTCAAATAATGACGGATGAATGCGCGGCGCTGATTAAAAAATGGCATGCCCTGAACGATAAAAGTGTGGTGAACCTTTCGCACGACATGTCGGAAATGACGCTTCGCATTATTTGTAAGGCCATGTTTACTGCCGATGTGGATGATGCCATAGAGCTGGTGAACCGCGAAATAAATACGGCCAATGAAAAGCTGGTAGCCCGTGTATTGAACCCCATGAGTATTCCGCTTTGGGTGCCCACACCGGCTAATGTCCGCGAGAAACATACGTATGATGCCATACGTAATGTGGTCAGTTCCGTTATTGACAAGCGCAGAAAAAGCAATGCACGCCATGATGATTTGATGGCTATGTTGATGGAAGCCAGAGACGAAGACACGGGCGAAATGATGAGTGATGAGCAAATAAAGGATGAGGTAGCAACTATTTTCCTGGCTGGTCATGAAACCACTGCCGTGTCGCTTACATGGTTGTTCCATTGCCTTGATGAAAACCCTGAAGCAGAGGCGAAATTATTACAAGAGGCAAAAACAGCATTGAACGGCCGCACACCAGTTATCGAAGACCTGAAGAACCTGGAGTATACCCGCATGGTAGTAGAAGAAACAATGCGCTTATACCCTACTGTATGGAGCCTGGGGCGCCAATCGTACCAGGATGATGTGATAGATGGCTGGTCGGTACCGGAGGCAACCAATATCTTTATTCCCATCTATTATATACACCGCTGTGAAAAGTACTGGCCCGAACCGCTGAAGTTTATACCCGAACGCTTTAATAATGAGAACAGCAAAAACAGGCACAAGTTTGCCTATTTTCCTTTCGGAGGCGGCCCAAGACTATGTATCGGGAATAATTTTGCCATGATGGAAATGCAACTGATGGTGCCTATGATAATTCAACAGTTCCATTTACAAAAACCGGAGAATTTTAAATTCAAAATAACCCCGCTCATCACCATGCGGCCCGATCCTGAGATGCAGATGGAGATATTTGAGATTTGAGATTTGACAGACTATACCGCTACCTCGCTGGTCAAGTAGTCTTGAGTCCTTTTTGAAGCTAAAACTAAGTATCTCATTACCAGAGCATAAACGAAATGAGCCACAAATTAAGGAAGTAAAATTACTGTTTTGAGTTTTAGTTTTTGAAGAAAAGAGTTAAGGAAGCGACTGGAGTCTTTTGAAAAATATCAGACTGGATACAAATTT
>CAISWS010000389.1 GCA_903889265.1 uncultured Bacteroidota bacterium | reverse complement strand
GGATATGGATACCCGCAGCGAAATAAATGTACGCGATTCCCTGATTGCCTGTGGACAGTTTACTATGTGCTATAATTTGCTGGAATATATTTTGCAGATAGAGGAAAAATTTCCTGAAGTATTAAAGGACCCCGGTATGCAGCAATTAAAAAATGACATACTTTCGGACTGGAAGATGTTTCGGAAAGCGCCCGGTTTTATGATAGCAGATTATAATTGCGCCGTTAGCATTTAGACGGTTAAACAGGTTTTAAGCTGGCATTTTATTGAGGGATTCTGCTTTGGCAGTTCTTTCGTGAATGGCATTAAAAACCTGGTTGTAATTTCTGAATTCGGTTTTAAAGATGCGGTCCCACCAGGTAAAGTATAAACCGTAATTGCCATTCGATTTTTCGTGGTGCATGTTATGGTGTGTGGTTGGTGTTTTAAACCTGAACAGCCAGTGTGTATTAAATCCTTTAGGATAAATTTCGTAACCTAAATGCCCTATTATATTTAATGTAAGGTGGGTTAATTGCCATACCCAAAGCGCAACCATATGCACGGGAAAAAGAAAGGCAAATACAATAAAGACACCGGCATCTATAAAAACTTCAAATGGATGTAAGGATAAAGCCGCAAACGGGCTAGGATCGGTGCTCAGGTGATGCACTTTGTGTACCGCTTTATAAAGTTTGGGATGATGCATTAACCGGTGGGTAAAATAAAACCAGGTGTCGTGCAGCAATATCATTAATACAACGCTGAACACCAGGTAAAGCCAACCGTATTGGCTTATATCGGTATATATTTTAGTGTAACCTTTTAACTGTGCGGCATAAATCAGCACGTCAATCACTGTAAAAACCATTAATGCAACAATGGAATTCCTGATTTCAATTCTGATACTGGCAGAGCGGTGTTTTCTCTTTTGCTGTATTCGACGGGGCTGAAACTTTTTTCTATAAACTACCCAAAACGAGTAAAAGAAGGCAGTGGCTAATACGCCGTAAATGATGGCGTTTGCAACCAGGTCCTCCATTCCGTAAGCAGCTAAAGTTTCAAATTGAAGCATAATAAAAATATTTTAAAACTGTTTATGCCCTTATTTATCATTCACTCTATAGTAATACGCTGGTTCAAAAAATATGTTACTACACCTAATTAGTCATGTTTTTGAATTGTTAAAAAGTAGATTTTAGGAACAACTTTGTTGCGGTAACAACCAACTATACATCCGGCCATTGGTGTTATACAAACTAGTGTTCGTTGATAATTAAAGCTTTATCCCTCTTTTGGCAACCAGGAAAGGGGCTTGTGCTACATTTTTATGCCTAGTTTTTGGGCAATGTCCTTGGGCAGGGCATGCTTGTTAACCATAATGCAGGTGGTTTTATACAAAAAGTAGGGTATTGAACAGTAAAAATACCCGTCAAGGTCGTTTTTATCGGTGCCCCACGAGTTCTTTACCAGAAAATAGGGTTTGCCAAACTGGTCGGTAGCCTTGCCAATAATTTGCATGCCGTGGTCGTCTGTGGTACTCAGGTTGTCAAAAGCTTCCTGCCTGTTGGCCTGGGTTATTTCTTTTTCGGGGGCTGGTTTTACAAACATAGAGTCCTTCTCGGCCTGGCTCATATCCTCAAAATTTTTGACCGGCACAATGGCCAAACCATTTTTAAAAGAAAACCCCTTTTCGCTTACATCACTGGCCCATGCTACCGAATAGTTGTTGCTGACGGCATAATCTGTAACTCGCTGCAATTCTTCCAAAGGAACATTGTAGGCTTGGCCATTAGCCCAATTATCGGCTTCTTCAAGTATAAATGGCGAGTAAAACGGGTGGTGCGTAAATGAGGTAATCTCAACATAATCATCCGGATTAATATCCAGCGATTTTGCAAAACTTTGTGGTGTATAAGTTTTGCCCTGAAAGGTAAATGTAGATGGCGGGGTGCCAAAATAACCATCCAGTGCGCCGGTAAAGGCGGCTTTCCAGTTTTTGTTCAGGCTGCCATCGTGCATTTTTAGCATGGCATCCAACATTGCTTTAAGCACCGCGTTAATCTCGCCATTTACCGGTTTAACCTGTCCTGCGGGCATACCTGAGTAAACCTCGAAAGGTACTAAACCATATTGACGGATAGTATTAACCACATCATGCGGTTCGCCGCCATCGCCAAAATTTGCCGAGCCCTGGTAGCGAAGGTAATTTTCCGCTTTTTGCAAATACATATTCCGTACTACAAACATTTCGCTTAAATTGATTTGCCCATGTCCAAGGCGCAAAATTTCCGATTCAATAAATGAGTTAGTTGAAAACACCCAGCAGGTTCCGCTTTTAAACTGGTTTTTTACCGGAGTAGCTTCAATCATTTTATTGATGGTAAAAGTATAGCCGCCATCTTTCTTATTGGTTTTAATAGAGGGCTGGGCCTGAGTTAAAACAACAGCGGCCGATAAAGCAGCCCATAAAACATAACGCAGAAATCTGAACATTGTAATGGTTTAGGAGTGCAATATAAAAAAGGTAAAAAGAGTGTGGCCTGTTAAGGTTTAAATAACAGGGTTAATTAAAATTGTTTAGAAGAGGGACTGCATTTTCATCGTTTTGTTATATCGCTTTTAACTACCGATATTCGCCCTAATGAACCTGCATGTAACCGGTTAATAGCCTGCGATGACGAATTGGAAAAAATGGTTTTTTAGTATAAGTTTTACCCTTTTATTACTTGAAGTAATGCTTCGGGTAATACATCATAACCGCACTTATACTGAATCTATTGGACAGGGCTATCAAAGTTATTTTAACCGCGAATCGAACAGCTGGTTTCTGCAATGGCCGCTCAATGATACTTTTACCCTGGACCATGGGGATTTTAAATTTAAATACTACACAAATGAACTTGGCTTCAGGGAGAAATCAACGGCCATGTTTAAGGATTCTTCGCTGTTTAAAATAATAACCCTGGGCGATTCATACACAGAAGGAGTGGGGGCTGATTATGATAGTTCCTGGCCACGTTTCCTGGAGCGTTCCTTAAAACAAACCGACCCGCAGGTGACCGTTTTTAATGCCGGCATTAACGGGAGTGATCCCTTCTATGCGTATATAACTTTCAAAGAAAAACTGGCTGGTTATAAGCCTGCATTAGTAATAAGCGCTGTTAACGCAACCGATGTTGATGATTTTTTCTTCCGGGGTGGTATGGAACGCTTCAGGGCCGATGGAACCCTGGTAAATAAGAAAGGGCCCTGGTTTGAGCCCTTGTATAAATTTAGCTACGTGTTCAGGATGATATTGATTGATATTTTGCACAGGCGGCCACAGCTTTATGTAACTGATAAGGAGTTTGAGTTAACCGAAGATGAGTTTATTAAGGAAACCACTGTATGCTATGTGAATTTTAAAAAGGCGGTTACCGATAGCGGAAACCTGCTGGTGGTTATTCACCCCTCGCCAGATGAATGCTCTTATAAAAGCAGGCCTGAAAATGTGCATGAGTGGGCCGTTATGCAGCGTTTGCTTAAATCGCTAAAACAAAATGGCATAAATGCGGTTAACCTTTACCCATCGATGGCTTCTGTAATTAATGAAAGCAATGTTGACCAGTTTACCTACAAAAACGACCGGCACTATAACGCGCGTGGCTACCGGCTGTTTTCAGATAAGCTTTTGGATGAAACCCGCCAAAATTACCCTCAGTTGTTAAACCCGGGTAATCGTAATTAATACATTGCAAAAATGTAAATGTGAATTTTAAAGTGCCCTCGATCGCTTTTTTACCAGTTTTCAGCATTTCTTTTAGCTTTTTGGATATCCGGGCTAATTATTTGCACTTTTTTAACCCGAATTGTGCATAAAGTGAGGATAAGTGGTTTTTTCTTCTGCCTAATATGGCTACTTTTGCGCTGCCAACCAAAAATCCAAAAAATCTATGACAAACTCACGTAAAAAAGCGGTGGAAACTGTTGTTAACCGCGAAGTTATTGCCCCGCGCATTGCCGGAGTGAAGGTTTCGGACTATTATGCTTCGAACGTATTTAACGACACTGCTATGCGCGAGTATCTTTCTGAAGATGCTTACAAAGCGGTGAAGAGTGCTATTAAATCAGGCACCAAAATAGGCCGCGATATTGCGGATGGTGTAGCAGCAGGTATGAAGAGCTGGGCGATGAAAAAAGGCGCTACCTCTTATACTCACTGGTTTCAGCCATTAACCGGTTTAACTGCCGAAAAACACGACATGTTCTTTATGCCTAAAGGCGATGGCGCAGTTGAAGTTTTCAGCGGCGATGCATTGGTTCAGGCTGAACCTGATGCTTCTTCTTTTCCAAGTGGTGGTATCCGTGCAACTTTCGAGGCACGCGGTTATACGGCATGGGATCCGGGTTCTCCGGCATTTATTATGGAAATAGGCGAGGGCAAAACCCTTTGCATTCCTACTATATTTATCTCTTATACCGGCGAATCGCTGGATTATAAGGCACCTTTATTAAAGTCTTCTCACTTCCTGGAGCAGGCTGCTTTACCTATCGTTCATTTGTTTGATAAAGATGCTACCCGTGTTACAGCAACCCTGGGCTGGGAGCAGGAATATTTTGTGGTAGATGAGGCTTTATACTATCAGCGACCTGATCTGATGTTCAGTGGACGGACTTTGCTGGGTGCGCCTCCTCAAAAAGGACAGCAGTTTGAAGACCACTATTTTGGAACCATCCCTGAGCGCGTTTACGCATACATGCTGGATTTTGAAACCGAAGCCCACAAATTAGGCATACCGGTTAGAACACGTCATAATGAGGTTGCCCCTTCTCAATTTGAGTGTGCGCCTATGTTTGAAGAAGTGAATGTAGCCGTTGACCACAACCAGCTTGTAATGGACTTAATGGAGCGTGTTGCACGCCGCCATAAGCTGCGCGTATTGTTACACGAAAAGCCGTTTGCAGGTATTAACGGAAGTGGTAAACACAATAACTGGAGCATGGGTACCGATACCGGTAAAAACCTGCTTTCTCCGGGCAAAACACCTAAAACAAATTTACTGTTCCTTACTTTCTTTGTAAACGTTATTAAGGCGGTTAACGAGAATGCGGACTTGTTACGTGCATCTATTGCTTCGGCTAACAACGATCACCGTTTGGGAGCTAATGAAGCCCCTCCGGCCATCATTTCAGTATTCATTGGTTCTTATATGACGGATGTGCTGAATGAAATTGAAAAACGTGTTGCCAAGGATAAATACGATGAGTTAACCAACGCTAACCTTAAACTGGATATCCATAACAAGATACCAGATGTAATGCTGGATAACACCGACCGTAACAGAACTTCGCCTTTTGCCTTTACCGGTAACAAATTCGAATTCCGTGCTGTTGGTTCTTCGGCTAACTGTGCGCAGTGTATGACTGTAATGAATGCCATTGTAGGCAAGCAGTTAATCGACTTTAAAGTTGAGCTTGACAAACTTATAAAAGGTGGCGAAACCAAAGAAGGTGCCATTATGCGCTTGTTGCGTCAATACTACATGGATAGCAAAAAGGTATTGTTTGAAGGAGATGGTTACAGCGAGGCATGGGAGAAAGAAGCTAAGAAGCGTGGACTGAACAACGTAAAAACCACTCCTTATGCACTTGATTTCTTTACTACCAAAAAAGCGAAAGAAGTTTTAGTAGGCACCGGTATTTACAGTGAGCGCGAATTAGACGCACGGGTTGATATCCTGCAACACAGCTATAGCCTGAAGATTGATGCTGAAGCAAGCATACTGGCTGACATTGCCATTAACCAGATTTTACCTGCCGGCCTGGATTACCTGAATAAATTACTGGCTAACATTAAAGGCTTAAAAGATGCCGGCATAGCCGCCACATCTGCCAAAGCCCAAAAAGAACTGGCGAATGAAATTGCCGGCCACTTAAACGGCATTAAAACCGCAGTTGATAAAATGGTTGTAGCCGTTGAAGGCACCCACAAAGGCAAAACCACCGCCGACCACAGCAAAGCTTACTGTGATAAAGTGAAGCCATTCTTCGATGTTATCCGCGGCCATGTGGATGCCCTGGAAACTATTGTTGATGATAATGTTTGGCCTTTACCGAAATACAGGGAGATGTTGTTTATACGTTAATACAATTTACCGCAAAGGCGCTAAGAGCGCAAAGCAATACAGGAGTTTTAAAATCCCCTGCCGGTTTGGTGGGGGATTTTTTTGTCTGTCCCCTTGTCTGAATCAGGATTAAATACAGATTTTAGGATGAATACAGGATAAAGGCAGATATTGTATTTGCATTCATCCTGCCTTTAATCCTTTAATCTGCATTCCATCCTGATTCAGACAATTTACTTACGCAGCAATATAATTCAGGTAATGTACCACATCCTTCAAAGAAACTATACCTAATAAAACACCGTCGTCAACTACTGGCAAAGCCATAAATTTTCTTGAAGCAAAAATTTCGGCGGCTTTTGAAATCGGGTCGGTTGAACTTATGGTTACGGGGTTAAGGGTCATTAAGTCGGTAATCTTAATTTCAGCATCAAATACGTCCATGGTCATTTGCAATGGCTCGGGACGGTTGCACAACGACAGAAATACCTTTGGTAAGTCGTTTGAACTGATGATACCAATCAGTTTGCTGTCGCCATCAACTATGGGCAGGTGGTGAACAGGAAACTCGGTAAATAATCTGAGCACTTGTGAGAATTTGTTTGATGGGTTACCCACTACCGGGCTGGCCGTCATGATGGTAGATATGTTTTTCATTGTTTCCTGATTTTATGATACAAAGTTATGTCATAAAACCAGCAAAGGGCTGAATAAGGCACTGATTATTGTCAAATATGATTACTGATTTTTATTAGCTTTTGATTGTTTTATTCAGCTATTTAAGGTATATTATTCAAAATGCCTGATATGTTACAATCAATGCTTATTTAAGCAGGGTAACACTGCCTTTGCGGTAAAGGGCAAGGCTGCGGCCGTATAATTGCAGTTTAAATACATAAACATACACCCCCGGTGGCGAGGGCTTGCCTTTATAGGTGCCATCCCAGGGGTACAAGCCATCATGCACCTTTTCGCCCCAACGGTCAAACACCTGGAAAAGGAGCACGGTTATCCCGCTTTGGTATGCAATGTAAAACTGGTCGTTATTGCCATCGCCGTTAGGTGTAAATACGTTAGGGATAAAAAAGTTATCGGGCTGTATTACCTGTATCAAAACCTTAGCGCTTACCTGGCAACCATGCGAGTAAATCGTAAGCCCGTAATTCTGATCAGTCAAAGGTGCTACCATCGGGTTTGCACAGGCAAGGCATGATATGTTACTGTTTGGGAACCAAAAGAAGGAATCGATAGATGCCGAAAACAGATTGACATCGGAAGTAAGCATTACACTATCGCCGGACAAAATTGAGGTATCGGGAAAAATAGCAAGCGATGGCGGCCCAAAGTTGCTTACCAATATAGTGTTGCTGGTATCGGTACAACCGGCTGAATCTTTTACAATAACAAAGTAAGGCCCTGGAGTTGTTGTTGTCAATAAGGTGTCCGTAGTGCCATTATTCCACAGGTACGATAAATATGGACCGCGGACAGTATTTAATTTTACTGTCTGCCCAACACAAACGTGTATAGCGCTTAATGAGTCAATAGTTACCTTATCCCCATCAATGGAATATACCCTTGCTGTATCAGTGTTTGTGCAACCGCCAATTTCTGTTACCAGCACATAGTAGACTGAATCAACAGTGCCTGGAGGCACCGTTACCAGCGGATTGGCTGCAGTGGTGCTGCTAAGCCAGCTTTGCGCAGCAGGGGTGGAGCCGGTCCATGTTATAGACGCATTGTTATTGGTGGTTGGGTTGCCGCCAATGGTAGTGGTACCACCCCGGCAAAACTCTTTGATTTGTCCGGCATCGGCTCTTGGTATTGGGATGATGTTCAGGTTAAGGATGTTTGTACTGGCAAAGTTTCCACAGGTATCAAACACATAGCAGGTAACGGAAATAGTTTGAGGTGATGAAATTGTATCTGACGTTTGAACCACATAGTTTGGATTGCCGTAAATGGTGTCAAAAGTATTGCCGCCATCAGGGGTCCAAACGTAATGGTAGGGTGGAACACCGCAATTACCTGAGGCCACAAAGGTAGCAGGCTGGCCTGCGCAAACCTGTGTTTGAAGCTGCGTAATACTGCCGTTAACAGTGCAGGCTTCAATGGTCATTTCCCACTTACTTCCTTTGGCACATAAATAGCCGCAAACATCACCGCAAATTGAGTCTGTATTTTGCAGGGTAAATGGAATATCATAATTGGGGCATTGCGGTGGATAGCAGGCAAGGAATGGCTGATAAGCAACTATTGCAGGATGGGGAGTAGCTCCGTTACTTAGTGTAACCGAACCATCGGTGGTACAAAAACCAGTTGTATCGCCAATGTTTATGCACGAAAAGGTGTCCTTCTGTTGGCAGTTATCACTAAATAATGTCTGCCTTACCTGGCTGAATAAACAATAGGGAGATGGTTCGGGAGGATTGCCGCACATGTTGCTGAAGGAAAGATGGTATTCAAGGTTAATTTCAGTGTTTAATAGCTGACTCATACCGGGTACGGTTACCGACATGTGGTAATCGCACGAGCCCAGTGATTTTGTTGTAAACGCCAGCCCTGCTGAGGGAAGGCCTGAACTTATAAAATTACCAATAGCTGAATCGCCGGGAGTAACCATAGGGTCAATGGTTAACGGATAAGTATTTTCAACCCGGTTTAGCCAGCTAACGGGCACCAGCATTTGTAAACTATAGTCATTGCCTTCGCGCATCAGTTTATAAATACCCTGCATACCAATATTACCGGCATCCATGTAAACCGGCTTTTGATAACGGATAATGGTGTGCCCGTTTTTATCCTTTAATTCGTAATCACCCTTAAATTGTTTATTACCCGGGTGACTGCCGTTTTCTGACTCTTTAAAACTATATCCTTCTGGTAAGGTAAAGTGGTCTTCAATTACCATGTAGTCTTTCTCTACCGGTGTGTTCAGTTGCCTGTTAATTATATAGTTGGTTTTAATTTCGCCAGTCATAAATATCTGCTGCATATCAATATCAGGCCATATGTTGCTTACCGCAAGGCCCTGGTCGCCAATGGTATAATTATTATAATTTCCGGGCTGTGGTTTGCTTAATGCAAGGCTATCATCAATAAAATATAATTGCAGGTTTTTGTTGAATTGAAATTCAACTCCTTCAACGGTTAGGCTGGTTGATTTTTTAGCAATGTCGCATTTTGTGGGAAATGGCTGGTTTGGTGCGGAATAAACTCCGGGGTTATTCACCTCAGGGCTAAGCCTGGGATCAATGGAGCGCCAGATATCATCCGGGTTCTTTTTGTAATGCAGCGGGAAATACGATTGCTGCGAAAAGATGTGGCTGGGAACCAGTGGGTCAACATAAAAGCGGGAGGTAAGGGTTCTTTTATCAATTATTTCAACACATTCCGTGCACTGGGCATCGTAGGGTAAAATGCCGTATTCAGGATGCTTTTTCGCCTGCAGGCTGGACAGGGTATCTAACAGCGGCGTAACTCTTTTTATGCGGGTAGAAAAGGACTTTAAATTGGGCTTTCTGACCTTCATATTCTGAGCCGAACCATCAATAAAAAGGATAAACAAAACCAATACGCCCAGCGTCTTTTTCATCATTGCGCAAATATAATATACACTAAGATGCAAAAAAGCCTGAAAACGATGTCTGTTAATTTTAATGGGGCAATACAATCCTCACCCTGCACTCTCCGAAGGAGAGGGTTCTGATACATCGTTTTAAATGAGGCACCGGGTAATGAAAAAGGGGGCAATTAAAGTTCTTCTCCTTCGGAGAAGGGCTTAGAATTAGGATTGTATTTCACACTACCTCAACAGTATATTCTTAAAAAATTGTAATGCATAATCCTTCAGTTTATTGTCTTTATCAAAGGCATAGGTAGGATCGCGGTACTGAAAGGTGATGGTAAACATATAAGCCGCCTTTCGTTTGGCTGAATAAACAATCAGATCGAAACGCGAGAAATTGCTCATTTTATTGCGGCGCAGGTAGCGGCTGGTATAAAGCGTGGCTTCTTCTCCGCTAAGAATTTTCACTGAGCCGGTATCGTAGTTGTGGCCTGGTGGTGTAACGCGGTCGGGGTACGAGGTTATTTCACTGATAATATAATCTTCGGCGGCGTGTACGCTTTTACACTCGTATTTGCGCAGGTTACAGGTAGCTAAAACCGGTTCGTGGCGGTATTCGGCGGGTATGCCAACGCCGCTGAAATCGAACTTCCGGTCCTTTGAAGAGATATCTATTTCCGGAATGTTTTTCCAGCCCTCGGGCATCAGAAAAACATAATCGCTGGTTTCAACTTTCTTTTGTTTTGAAAATACCGAGGTGTCTGCCTGTGCTTTCATCTGAAACGGTAATACAAAAAGCAGCAGCAACAAAATTATACGCATGGGTTACGCGGGTAAAATTATAGTGTAAAAACAACGGCGGGGGGCCTGTTAGCGAACTTTAAAATACTATAAAAGGGTTATCTTATCAAAGTTAAGTTTCCTTTTTTGAAAATATTTTTACCGTTCAGGTCTTTTGCTGTTATATAATAAACAAAAGTCCCAACGTCTTGTAATTTGCCTTTATAAGTGCCATCCCATCCCCGGCTAAGGTTATTCAGGTCGTTTACATCGTCAGATGAATACACTTCTTCGCCCCAACGGTTAAATATCTTTATCTGGTAATCGGCAATGTATTCTCCGAACACCGTAAAGTGGTCGTTGGTTCCATCACCGTTCGGGGTAAATGCCTGCGGAACTTTCAGGTAGCTGTTGCAGTACATTACCTTAATGGTTACCGAGTCACTCAATATGCAACCTGCACTGTCTTTAACCTGCAGGTAGTACTTGGTACTCTGGTTATAACTGAAAGTGGGGTTAAGGATATTCACTGCACTAAGGCCAACCGAAGGTATCCACTCAATACTGTCGGTGGATGCAGTTCCTACCATAATATATGATTGGTCATCGCATATAGTAGTATCCGGCCCGGCGTTAACGGATAACGGATAAACACTTATTAAAACCGAATCGTAAGCCTTACAGCCATCAGGGTTGGTGGCGGTAACGGCAAAACCGGTTGTTTGGTTATAATTGAATACGGGACGTAACGTGTCGGGATAATTCAAACCGGTGGCTGGTGTCCATGTTATTGTCGCAGAAGCAGAAGCTGTTGCCGGCATTACGTAACCGATGTTAGGGCAAAGCAGGGTATCAGGCCCGGCATAAACCTTTGGCAGCGAATCTACTTTTACAAATACAGAATCACGGTTACGGCAACCAAAGGTGTCGTAAACCAACACTGAATATTCCTGCGATTGGGTTGGCAACAGCATTAGCGTTGGGGTGGTATCGCCCGTGTTCCACAAATATTTGATGCCCGCTTTGGTACGGTAGTAAATAGTTACATCCAAAACCCTGGGCCCTACGTGTGTTCCAAACGGATATGCATTTTCACTTCCTTCAAAAAAATCAATTACGCCATCGCTTTTATAGAGCACACCCTGCTGTATGCCAGTGCCCGGACCATAGGCCAGATTAACTAACGGTGTATTGGTGGTGGTAATGTAAAAAGCTGTTGTATCTCTGGCCGAAACCGGAAAATTTAATTCGGAAGGAAGAACAGTTTTTGTAAGTAAAGGGCCGGGCAATGCAATTGTATCCCTGGCCAGCAGCGTCCAGTTGCCGGCCGTTTGTTCTGAACCTCTGTAACTACCCGGCTTTGAATAAATAGCCGTTTTTGAGTTGGGGGTGCGTGTTCTAAAGGTAACAGCAAACGAATCTATAATAATATCGTTTAGTGGCAATATATTAAACATTCCTCCCTGGCTACCTCCTGCTGATGAATCAAGTGAAATAAATACTCTTGGGTAAGGCGAAACATCAGGATTAAGGGTGATTGAATCGCCAAGGCAATCCAGTTTTGGCACACCTAGATTGGGATCGAATTCCGAAAAAACATTAATTGCCAGATGTCCGGTGTCCGAACCACAGTCATTAACACTAAACTCTTTAATCGTAAAAGTACCCAGCGAATCAAATATCATGGATACCTGTGTATTACTTAAAATATAAATTCTTACTCCCTTGGGGGCAATCCACTCATAATATGTAGATGGCAGGTAGCTTGCATTAAATATGGCAGTATCACCCAGGCATACCTTAGAAGGGCCAAATATTGTAATGTTTGGCACCTGTGTGGTTACAAAACTATAGCTGCCAAGCGGGCCGTTACAGCCAAAATTTGTTTCCTGCACGTAAGCTACCCAATCGCTGGATGGTGCTCCGTTGAGATTTATACTTAAAGAAGGAAATGTTCCCGCCGGAAATGTATACGGATTAAAAAGATTTGATGTAAAGGTATAACTGGACTGCGGATTCCACTGATTAAAATCTATTTGTAATCCCATGGCCTGGTCGTTGCAATAAACAGAGTCTCCACTTGTTCCAATAAGGGTAATGGGTGTGGCGCTGGGTGCCCCAATTGTAATTCTGATTATTGTTCCGGTTTCATTCCATGGCTCGTTTGAGCAGTTACTTATTATGCGCATGTAATACATGCCCGGCGCAACTGGCAAGGACGACAGGGGGCCTACTATCATAGTAAATACCCCACCGGTATCATCATGGTATACTCCAAGTCCACCACTATCAAGCACCGCAAGCGACATCATATCCAGCAGCTGCACCGACCAGTTATTACAGGTGTCGTACAGTGCTCCCTGGTTCCACTGGTTGTCTGCTATGGTAAATTTGAGTGTGTCGTTTGCCGTTGGGTAATTAATACAGGCATGAAGGTCAACGGTGTTATTGGTGGTTACATCGCATTGTGTAATGCAAAACGGCCCAATAACCGTACCTATTGAACTAGGGCTTGAGGAAACAATGCGCACATAATAACCGCACCCGGGTGGAGTGGATGCGGGAATAAGCCCCGAAACATCACCTGGATTTCCGGGATATGCTGAACCGCTGGGAAGAGTTCCGATAGTGGCAGGATGTGCAAAGCCGCCTGTATCATCCGAAAGCTGGGCATAGTAAATGTTTGCCGGGTCAAAATTGCCGGTGGAGTTGAAATAAACGTCTATGGCGCTTTTTACGCAGGCCGTATCTGCATCCGTTAAAACGGGAGCGTTGTTGGTGACAATATTTACAGGACAATGTTGGATTTGGAAACAAAGTGATGTATCGCTATTAATAAGTGGTGGGGGGCCATCTCTTTGAATATATATCCTGAAACAATTTCCCTCTACTGTGCTGGGAATTGGTTCCTGAATGACCCAGCTGGTACTGTATGGCCCGATAGTATATGCATATTCCAAATTAGTTTTATTGGCGAAATTACCGTTGCTATCGCTTAAATATACGATGTAGTTTCCATCGCATAAGGGCGGGTTTAATGTAAAAGTTATATTCAGGTTGCCGTTCTGGCAGATAGGTGTAGGATCAACTGAATCGATGTGGAAGCTGGCGGCATTTCCACCGCTGTCAGAAACATATTGTCCCACAACTATAATATCATCTATGCCCCACGAAACATCTTTGGTAGTATCTGCGCCCTTATTTATCCACCGGAAACCGAACTGAAGATTTTGCAGCCCATTAAATCGCGGATCCTGGATGGCTTCATATTTCCAATGGTTCTGGCCGTTATATTTTGCCTGGCCGGTTTGCAACCATGGCCCTCCGTTTGCACTGAAATAAACCCTTCCATAAGCAGTGCTATCTCCATTTCCAGTCCAGAAAAATGTAAAAGCTACATTGGTAAGCCCTGAGGTGCAAAAGGAATTACTCATGTTACAAAAACGGTCGCTGCCATTGGCTGGGTTCCAGCATGCATCGGAGGCACCGCCGGGCTGCGCAACATCATAAATGTGTAAATAGGCGGAGTAAGGGGCACCATGTATTTGGCCCAGGCCACCCAAAACACTATCCTCACCCGGCGTGTTAGGATAAATTCCCTGGCCGTTATAATTGCTGTTAATTAT
>CAISWS010000388.1 GCA_903889265.1 uncultured Bacteroidota bacterium | reverse complement strand
TTTGGCTTTTTCGGTCTCGTCTTTCAGGTAAGTAATGTTATCAATAATAAGCACCTTAATACCCAGTTCCACAACGGCCGTTTCTAATTCCGTCATCAGGTAGTCTTCAAAATTCATGTTATCGGGCATTTCATCGTCAGGGTCTATTTCGCTCCGTAAAAAATTATCGTCAAAAGGGTAGTGGTCGGTATACTCAACCGAGTAGCGGTTTTCAAACTGCTTATCGTTCAGCTCAAAATCAAAATACAAAACGGGTTGCTTTTCGGTTTCAATTTTAAATCCGGGTATGGGCCTTCCGGTGGTAATACTGTCGGCAATTTGCATGGCCAGTACAGATTTGCCTGCGTTGGTATCGGCAAACAGAATGCACAATTCGCTTTCGTACCAAAACTCGCTGAAAAGCATTTTGGGTACCGGCCGGTTCATAGATTCGTTCATCCATTGCTTGCCGGGCTTTATTTTAAACAGGCCTTTGCGCTTTTTGCCCTGGCTTTGTAAATGCGCTGCTTCAGCTTTAACATCGCTGGTGCCGATGCCGTATTTTTCAAAGTCGAATGGAGGTGTTGGTGGGTTTTGGGGGTGTTCGTTCATTGTGATATTTTTTAATTTACCACAAAGAGACGGAGAAAGTAGTACCCGCTATTACCAAAGGTAAGTTGGGTAATACAAGGTAATAACCGGACTTATTTTACCAGGCTATGCAGCTGCATTTTGAAGCCGGAAGTATAAAGTGAAGAAACATTATCCAACGTTTTACCATCGCTGCCCAGGTTAAAGTTTTTCAGTTCTTTATTTAATACCTGTGCCAGTTGCGCACGGCTGTATGTTTTTTTAATGATGCCCTTGAATTGCAGGTCTTTTATCCACGAGCAGATAACGCCCTTATCTTTTTTGGGCCTGCCTATAAATTCCCATTGTTCATTCAGTAACGGCGGGTCGGTTTTCTGTAAAGCATCTATATACTTCTTCCAGCCTTTGCCCGAAAATATCTTTGCGAAGGTGAGGTCTTTAGCTGCTACCAGTTTGTTTCTGACTGCTGGTTTAGCAGCAGCATTACCTGAATCAAGCCAATCAAGATAGTGGGTCCATTTGCTTATCCTTTCTGCAATTACCGGAAACCTTTGAGGCGTGATTTTCAGCGATTCTATAACGTTTTTAGCCAGGTCTGCTTCATTCCTTCTAAACCGTTCAATACTGGCTTTTTCGTTAAAAATACTGCCTGCTAATGGCTTCTGTTCAGCAATAAATGCCGATAGTTTTAGCTGGTAATATTCGGGTATCAGGCCAAGGTCTTCGATAGGAAACGAGATGTGATTTTCGTTAAAGTACAACTTCCGCAAAGCGTCCTGGCCGGTGTAAATCTTCTTCTCATCGGCTGAAGCAAAAACGTGGTTACGGCCATCAGTAAAAGAGGCTTTGTGGCCTTGCCACGTTAGTAGCCGGTCTCTCTGCACCTTGTCAAACCCATATTGCTTTAACCTTTCAGCCGTCAACTTTTCAATCATGTACACACTGCTTTTACTGCATGGCAAATAAAGTCAGATTTTGCGTCCGATAAAGGGAGTGCCCCGCAATTAAAAGCAGATAGGCCTAGTTCAGTTCAAACAAATCAGAATAGCACAGTTTTAAAAACTCGTATTCTTTTTTGTGCATGGCTACTATCCAGTCGTAATCGCCATATCCGCCATCGTGGCTCAGGATAAGGTTTACGTATTTGCTGCATAGTTCGCTACGCTCGCGGTAGTAGCGTGCCCAGCGGTTTTCTCTTTTCCAGGGTGCGCGGTTGCGGCTGGCTGTTTCTAATTCGGTGGTAAGGGCGGGGGTATGCACAGGTGCATCTGTAATGACTGACATGATAAGTATTTTTTTAATCCTTTAAATTATGGGATGCGAAGGTAGTAAAGGATTTAATAAAAAGAAAGATTAGTATAGATATTTTCTTTCTTTAGCGGTTTTAAGATATTAAATAACCTGGGTTAGTATCGGGAAAGGGGGGGATAAAATAAAATGGCCAGTTAACAACTTGTGGTCATCAACTGGCTCTTTATGCGGCGCTCAAACTTCGCCGCCGAAAAATTAGTAATCATGTTTCTTCTTCACCACGGGTAAGAATTCTTACGGGAATCCAATACCTCTCATATCCGGCCGAATTCTTACGGGAATCCAAATGCCTCTCTGCACATAGTGATTCCAAAATGATGCCAAAAAAATTTGGGGTGCCAAATACAGAGACGCGATGCATCACGTCTCTACAGTTCTAATTCCTTTATTGCCGTAACGTAATCAAACCTTTCCAGTAATCCGGTATCGTATTTACCACTGCGGAATTCTTCGTTTTCCATTAAAGCAAGGTGGAAAGGGATGGTGGTTTTTACGCCCTCAATAATAAACTCGTGCATGGCGCGCTGCATTTTTACAATGCACTCCTCGCGGCTTTTGGCGCGGCATATTACCTTAGCAAGTAACGAATCGTAATAAGGTGGAACGGTATAGCCTGCATATATGTGGGTATCAACGCGCACACCATAGCCCTTTGGCGTATGCAGCGCTGTTATTTTGCCGGGGCTGGGAGAAAAATTATTTAAAGGGTCTTCCGCATTTACCCGGCATTCAATGGCATGCATCTTTTCGGGAAAATAAACCACGCCCGAAATTGGGGTGCCCGCAGCTATAAGTATTTGTTCCTTAATTAAATCGAAGTCCATTACCTCTTCCGTAACGGGGTGTTCAACCTGTATACGGGTATTCATTTCCATAAAGTAGAAGTTCTTGTGTTTATCAACCAAAAACTCGATGGTGCCTACGCTTTCGTAATTAATGGCTTTTACTGCTTTAACGGCGGCAGCGCCCATTTTTTTACGCAATGCCTCATCTACAAATGGCGAGGGGGCTTCTTCCACCAGTTTCTGATGCCGGCGCTGAACGGAACAATCGCGCTCGCTCAGGTGGCAGGCTTCGCCATATTGGTCGCCAGCTACCTGAATTTCTATATGGTGAGGCTCTTCAATAAATTTTTCCAGGTAAACCGCATCATTGCTGAAAGATGCACCGGCTTCGGTACGGGCCATGTTATAAGCTTTTTCCAGGCCGCTTTCTTCGTAAACAACCCGCATGCCTTTACCACCACCACCTGCGGTAGCCTTTAAAATTACGGGATAACCAATTTGCAGGGCAATGGTTTTTGCTTCGGCTACTTCGTTTATTAAACCCTCGCTGCCGGGTATGCAGGGCACACCGGCTTTTATCATGGTTTCTTTGGCAGTAATTTTATCGCCCATGGCACGCATTTGCGCCGGGGTTGGGCCTATAAACTTTATCTGATACTTACCGCACAGCTCGGCAAACTCAGCGTTCTCAGCCAAAAATCCGTAGCCGGGGTGTATGCCATCGGCGTTGGTTAACTCCGCGGCGGCCATAATTGCCAGCATGTTCAGGTACGAATCTTTACTTCGGGGGCCACCTATACAAATAGCTTCATCGGCAAAGCGCACGTGCAGGCTGTCGCGGTCGGCAGTTGAGTAAACCGCAACGGTTTTAATACCCATTTCTTTACAGGTCCGTATTATTCTCAGCGCTATTTCGCCGCGGTTGGCAATCAGTATCTTCTTGAACATAATGCAGCCTCTCCTATCTGCCTGTCGGCATCTTTCCGCTCCAAAATAGAGGAAAGAACCTTGGGCAAAATTTAGTTAATACTATTATTATTCTCCCTTCTCAATTAAAAACAACGGCTGGTCGTACTCAACCGGCGAAGAGTCTTCGGTAAGCACTTTTATTATTTTGCCAGACGGGCCATCGAACTCAATTTCGTTAAACAGCTTCATGGCTTCAATAATGCATAATACATCTCCGGCTTTAATGCTGTCGCCCACCTTAACAAATACCTCTTTATCAACGCCTGGCTTGCGGTAGAATGTGCCTACCATAGGCGAGCGGAACGTTACCATGTTTTCGTTAACAGCATTGGCAGGGGTCTCTTTAGCCGCAGGGGCCTCCTGCTGTGTAGCAACAGGTTTGACTACAGGGGCTGCTATTGTTTGCGGTGCGGTTACGTATGTTGGTTGCTCAGAGCCTTTATTTTTAATGCTTACAGAGAAATCGCCCTCTTTTACGCTCAACTCGCTGATCTCTGATTTTTTAACCAGTTTAATCAGTTCCTGAATAATTTTTAAATCCATAGTTCAACTTTTGTGAGATAAAAAAATCCCGAACATTGCTGAATCGGGATTTCGAAAGTAAATTTTTTTTGGTTAATCAAAAGCTTTGTGCTGTGAGCTTTGAGCCATGTGCACTAAGTTTTGGCTATACTCATAGCTTAAAGCTTATGGCCCAAAGCCTATCTTACTGCTTTTACGCGTTCAACATATTGGCGGGTGCGGGTATCCACCTTAATTTTTTCGCCCTGGTCAACAAAAAGAGGCACGTTAACTGTTGCGCCTGTTTCTAACGTTGCCGGTTTGGTGGTGTTGGTAGCTGTATCGCCACGCACGCCGGGTTCACTATAGGTAATTTCCAAAACCACGGTTGCAGGAAGTTCGCAACCTAAAATCTGGTTGGTTTCTTCGTGTATAATAACTTCGCAAACGTCACCTTCTTTTAAAAGGTCGTTATTTTCAATCTGCTTGCCATCAATCGTTATCTGGTCAAATGTTTCCTGGTCCATAAAGTTGAAGCCAGTATCATCCTTATATAAAAACTGGTGCGGCCTTCTGATAACCCTTGCAGTAGTAATATCGTGTCCTGCCGGGAAAGTGTGTTCCAATACCCTTCCGCTACGTAAACTCTTCATTCTGCAACGTACAAAAGCATTGCCTTTTCCGGGTTTAACGTGTTGAAATTCAACAAATTGAAAAATGTCGTGGTTCCATTCAATACACAATCCGTTTTTAATATCTGCCGTAGTAGCCATAATTAGTGGTTAAATTTTTAGGACTGCAAATATAAGCAGATTAGCCATACCGCCAATTCCGGGGCTGCCAAGGGCGATTTAGGCGATAGCGGGGTTCCTTTTTCCAACATTTTCTGTAAAAAATATTTTGTGGCACATTTAACAAATCGTATTTTACGAACTCACCAAAACAAAAAATATGAAAAGGATATTACGTGCCCTCGGATTTGTTTTGCTGTTTATTGTTTTAGCAATAGCGGCCTTTATTGGCTATCTGCAGTTGACGGGTATACCTAAATATGCGCTTGAGAAGGTTGATTTTCCGCAGGTGGAAATTACCCCACAGCGGGTTGAAACCGGGGCCAAGATTGCTTCTGTGCAATGCATTTATTGCCACAGGGGCACTGATGGTAAACTGTCGGGAAGGGCATTGTCAGAACTGCCGGACTTTGGAGAAATTCACTCAGCTAATATCACCCAAAGCAAAGAACACGGTATTGGCAAATGGACCGATGAGCAGATTGCTTACCTGCTTAGAACCGGTTGTAAACCCGATGGGCAATACTTACCCATTTACATGCCCAAGTTTGCCCATTTAAGCGATGAAGACCTTAAATCGGTGATTGCTTTTTTGCGCTCAGGCCAGGCCTGCGTGCAGCCATCAGAAATAGCTAAAGTGCCCAGCAAACCCTCTTTGCTGGTTAAGTTTTTGTGCCATGTGGCTTTTAAAAAAATACCATACCCCAAAGCGGTAATTCCTGAGCCTGATACTGCCAACGCGGTAGCCTACGGAAGATACCTGGTTAACGGGCGGTATGATTGTTATGCATGTCACTCCAGCGATTTTTCGAAACTTGATATGGAGTTTCCCGAGAAGAGCGTGGGCTATATGGGAGGTGGAAACAAAATGTTAACCCAGGAAGGGAAGGTACGTTATACCGCTAACATTACCATGTGTACCAAAACCGGTATTGGTAACTGGACTGAAGAGGATTTGGGCCATGCCTTGCGCGACCATAAGAATAAGGACGGTAAAACAATCCGTGAACCCATGCTGCCGTATAACGGGCTTACCGATTTAGAGGTAAAGTCTATTTGGCAATACATACAAACGGTGCCTGTTATTGTAAATGAGGTAGACCGGAAGTGGGACCAGGATTAATCCTCCTTTTCATTTTTTTAGCAAACACATATTGTTATTTAGCACACCTTTGAAAGAGCGCAATAACGAAATATGTTTAAAGTTCAGTGCTTGGCTTTTCAGTTTTTACTGCTGGTTTTTTGTGCCCGGTTAAATGCGCAATATATACAGGCACATCCCGCGGTGGCTGATATTGATATGGCGATTGAATCTTTCCCTTACCCTGTATATATGAATGGGTATAACCATTTTAAATTTGTTTCAAAACAGGAAATTACGGCATGTAACATTTCTATAACCGCAAATCAGGGAACGGAAGTTAAGGATAGCTTTGTTGTAAGAAAAACAGAAGATCGGTATGTGATAAGCGCAAATGGTATGTACGCTTATAACCAGGTCAGCGTTCCTGTGGCGCATATAAATTTTTTCTTTAAGGATGGAACAGTAAAACGGATGCTATTGCCCCTGAAGCTTTACACCCCGCTTAAAGTTGAATTTTTAGATTCGTTAGGTAAATTAACGGATATATCTGCCGGCGTAATTAAATATAACGGAGCTATGCAGCTTCATTCTAAAGCTGACCCCCCGTTTTATGTTCAGGTATATAGGATGCGGGATGTATTCACGGTAACAATAACCACTGCCAGTGGTATATTGCTGCAGGAACTAAGAGGGTATTTTGACGCAGGACACATGATAAGGAGGTTGGATTTATCATCGTTTAAAAAGTATAAAACCGTTTTAGCGACTATAACAGGCCGGATTGATACAGAAAACGGATGGGTCGACGCTGAAATTTCAAAGTATAATTCCTCAGGATTAAAAATCACGTTGGAAGAATGAGCATTGGGCCTTTTTCATTTTTTTAGCAAACGCAAGTCAATAATTATCCCAACTTTGGTATAATAAACACCCCGGTGAAAAAGAACGCGTACAAATTACTGGCAGTCTTTTTTTTGTTAGCAGCGGCAGTGCTACCGGAGAAAGCCGTTACCGTGGTTAGCCTCCGCGATTATCAAAACAGGGCTATTAAGAATAACGATACTTTGTATGTGGTGAATTTCTGGGCTACGTGGTGCAAGCCTTGTGTACAGGAGTTGCCTTTTTTTGAAGCCGAGAATGCAAAACTGAAGGGACAGAAGGTAAAGTTTATTTACGTTAGCATGAACAGCCCCAAAGAAGTGGCGCAGGTAAATAGTTTTGTGAACCAGAACCAGATAAAGGCTGACGTGCTTTTGCTGAATGCAGGTAACCCCAATATTTGGATAGACCAGGTTGACAGCAGCTGGAGCGGGGCCATACCGGCTACTATTATGTATAAGCGTGGAAAAACAGCGCTTTTTTACGAAGGAGAATTCACCCGGAATAAACTTGATTCAGTTATTCAAAAACAAATTCTTTAACCTTAAAAACAAAACTGTATGAAAACCAAATTAGTAGCCATTGTTGCCGGCATTTTAATGCTGGCATCGTTTAAGCCGGAAAGCGGCCTAAAGGTGGGCGACAAAGCCACCGATTTTAAACTGAAGAACATTGATGGCAAAGAAATGTCGCTATCTGGTAACTTCAAAGATACCAAAGGTGTTGTGGTAGTGTTTACCTGCAACCACTGCCCGTTTGCCAAAGAATACGAAGACCGCATTATTGCCCTGGATAAAAAATACAAAGGACTTGGTTACCCGGTTGTAGCCATTAATCCTAATGACCCTGCCAAGTCGCCGGAAGATAGTTATGATAACATGCAAAAACGCTGCAAGGAAAAAGGCTTTACTTTCCCTTACCTGTTTGACGAAACACAAGCCACAGCTCACGCTTATGGCGCCACCAATACACCGCATATCTATATCCTCCAAAAATCAGGCGCTGACTTTGTGGCTAAATATATTGGCGCTATTGACGATAACCATGAGGATGCAAAAGCCGTAAAAGAAAAATATGCTGAAGAAGCACTGGATGCATTAATAGCAGGCAAACCGGTAGCTACTACTAAAACAAAAGCTATTGGTTGTACTATTAAATGGAAGGCGTAAGCTTTGTATTATTTATTTGAAACCGCCCTATAGTATAAACTGCAGGGCGGTTTTGTTTTAGCCCGGCTTAAAAAATAAGCGGAATCAACCTTTTAACCCGCTTAGCATATTCAGGATATTGAGCGGGAAACTGGCTATACATAATTTCCTCTTCTATCCTTGTTTTAAAATAATGGTTTACAAAAACCATAGACAGGCCGAGCAAACCTTTTAGCTGGCCGATGGTAATAGCGACCCCAAGTAAGCCAATTTCAAAACCAGTATAAATAGGATGGCGAACAATTTTGTAAGGGCCGGATTGTACCAGTTCGTGTTCCTTTTTAAGGGTTACCCTTGCACTCCAGTTGCTGCCCAGTGTTTTGCGCGCCCAAATGGCAAAACCCACACCGGATATGCATACGGCTGCGCCAATAATGCCGGTGATATCATTAGCGGGAATAACCTGAATACCCAATACGCCAATTGCCAGCACACGGGCATAAACAATTACAAACCCCGAAACCATGACAAGCATATACAAGAACCTGGAAATACTGCTTTGGGTTTTTTCGGCAGCCTTAACTTTGGGGGCGTTAATAAACCAATAGGTTAAAAGTACGGCCCAGCAAAAAATGGTGATACCGGTGTAGATGCTCATTGCAATGATTTTAATTGCAACGAAATTAGAGAAAAACTACAGCCCTGTAAACGAAATGCCTAAAGCAAAGGCATTGGCCTTAGGCCCTTTGCCCGGTTGGAATACGTTAATAACATCGTAACTGGCAGTTACGTTAAAGAAACTGTAACCAAACCTTGCCATAGGGGCCAGGCGGAATAAGTTATAATCGGGGTCTCTTCTAACAATGTATACATTTGTATCGTTGCCTTGTTTAATTTTAAACTTGGTATGCTCATCCACCCGCACGCCCCCAACAATACCTATAACTCCCTTAAAACAATTGCCGAATTTATCAACGTTAGAACGGATACGGAGTTCGATAGGGATATTTACATACTGCAATACCAGCTTATTGATTTTGGCTGTAGTATCCGTACCATATACCCGGATAGGCGCAAACGAAGTGCCCCCGGTATCTGTCCGCGACTGTACACTGCGCGAGTAGATATTTGAGCAGCTGTAGCTAATGCCCGGCGCAATACTTACCCGGCTTCCTTTAATTCTGAAATCCCAGTTGAAAGCTATTTGAAGCCCGCGCGAAAACCATTTGGTGCGCATACCAGCACCATTGTTACCGCCACTGCCAAAACCATAAGTGTTAGGATTGTAGTTCCAGTTGGTTCCCAGTAAATCAAGGGTAATGTGATCTCTTGAATACTTTGCGTACATTTTGTCCATCTTTTTTCTTTGTTCAAGCACTGCTGCACTGGGGCCCGTCCTTTTAGGTGCCGGGGCAACTTTAACAGTATCTTGCTTTGTGGCTGAATCCTGAGCGAAAGCCGAAAAAGCCGAAAGAATGACAGTAATGACGAGCAAAAATTTCTTCATGATTAATTTATAAGGCATTTAAACGAGCGGCAAATGTAATTATTTTGTGCATGTAGCATCCATGGGCCCAAATATGTCCTATTTCCGGAAATATCTGCACATGCGGGGAGCTATGGGGATGTAAAGGACGGCCCAGAGCAAAAAGTTATCAGGTAATACGGTGTTTTCCCTCTATAGGCATACGCCTGCCCATACCAAAGGCCTTAGGCGAAACCCGCAAAATGGGAGGTGCCTGAAAGCGTTTCCATTCGTTGGAATTCACCATTTTTAGCACTCTTTCAACCAAAGCGTGGCCAAAACCCAAGCTGATCAGTTCTTCCGGGCCCTGTCTTTTCTCAATGTATTGATAAAGGATTTTATCAAGAATGGCATAATCAGGCAACGAATCGCTGTCCTTTTGATTAGGGCGAAGCTCGGCCGAAGGGGCTTTGGTGATGATATTTTCGGGAATTACTTCGCCGTTGCGGTTAATATACCGGGCAAGCTCAAAAACTTCGGTTTTATAGACATCGCCAATAACGGCTAAGCCACCACACATATCGCCATAGAGAGTTCCGTAGCCTACTGCGGCCTCACTCTTATTAGTAGTGTTAAGCAATATATAGCCGAATTTGTTGCTAAAAGCCATCAGCAAAACACCCCTAACCCGGGCTTGTAAATTCTCTTCGGCCACATTAAAAGGCAAATCTTTAAAAAACGGCTTCAGGGTTTCAAGAAAGGCCTGAAAGTTATTTTCGATAGGAACTACCTCATATTGGGTGCCCAGGTTGTGTGCAAGCATTTTAGCATCAGCTAATGAATGTTCGGTAGAGAAGCCTGAGGGGAGCAGGAGTGACATTACATTCTCTTTGCCCAACGCTTCGGCAGCCAGGCACAAAACAAGGGCTGAATCAATGCCCCCGCTTAAACCCAGTATGGCCTTTTTAAACCCAAGCTTTGAAAAATAATCTTTGATGCCTAAAACAAGCGCATCGTGAATTTTCTGAATTTTTGAATTATCGGGTTCAGCGGCATCAGACTTTGCTTTGGTTGCCAGGGGAAAATCAATTATTTCCAATGCTTCAGTAAAAAACGGTAGTTGGGTCGTTACCTCGCCTTCTTTGTTCATAACAATACTGCCACCGTCAAAAATGAGCTCTGTTTGAGCGCCCACCTGGTTTACATATATCATGGGTGCCTGGTAGCGCTTTACGTTGGCACTTATTACCTTCAGACGCTCGTGGTGCTGGCCGTAATTAAATGGGGATGCTGAGAGGTTAATCATTAAATCAGGCGCATACTTTACCACCTCATCCATCGGGCAAACAGTATATAGTGGATTATCGTTGCCCACGTTCCAGATATCTTCGCAAATAGTTACTGCCAGCTTTTTCCCCTTAAATAGCACCGGTTCAAATTTCCGGTTGGGTTCAAAATAGCGGTATTCGTCAAATATATCGTAGGTAGGCAACAAGGTTTTATCAATTACCTGTTTTACTTCCCCCTGGTAAATAAAATAGGCCGAGTTATATAGCGGTTTACCCTGTTCAGAGGGATTGGTACGCGGACAGCCTACCAGCACAGCTATTTGTTGTGTGTATTGGGTTATTGCCTCAATGGCAAACCGGCATTGTTTTATATAATCATCAAACTCCAAAAAATCGCGCGAAGGGTAGCCGCAAACACATAGTTCGCTGAAAACTATCAGTTCGGCTCCATGGCTTTGCGCCTGCTCAATAGCTTGTATGATTTTGGCGGTGTTGCCTGAAAAATTTCCGACGTGATAATTGAGCTGGGCAAGGGCAATTCTCATTTCTATACCTGCGGCAAGGGCCGTTTGTTTTTGTTCATTTATGAAGGCAGAAAATATTTTCTGCCTGTGTTGCGTTTCAATTTTTGCATCTTAGCACCTAAACATGGCAACGTAGCATGAAAATACTGAAACTGATACCGACAGCACTTATCCTTTTATTGCTGGCAGGCTGTAACGGTTGTAACAAGAGCAAAAGTAGAGAAAAACCCGATGTAACGGGCATTCACCTGGATGTTAAACTAATGCGGTTTGATAATGACCTGTTTGACTTCAGAACGAAAGACTATGACCAACAGGTGGCCTTTATGAGGAATAAGTACGGCCCTTTTTATGATTTTTATATTGATCACTTTGTTATCGGGCCTCATCCGGCCGGAGATACTGCGCACGTTGAACGTGAAGCCTTAACAAAATTTTTGGCCGACACCTACATAGACCGTATACAGGATTCCATTAACTATCACTTTAAAGATACCAGGGATATTGAACAGGACCTTACCCAGGCTTTTAAATACTTTAAATATTATTTCCCGAAGGCTGAAGTGCCGAAAGTGGCCGGGGTAAATTCGGGGTTTGCTTTAGGGGCGTTTACTTATGGCAAGGATATGCTGGGCGTTGGTTTAGACCTTTATATGGGTCCCGATAATATTGATTACGACAGCGCCGGTATTTACAAATACCTGCAACACAAAATGCGCAGGGAGTATATAACCCGCAACTCGATGGAAGCAATGTATGACCTTTATTTTGGAAGTGCGGATATGCAACGTGGCGAAACGCTTATTGAAGGCATGGTTGAGAAAGGAAAGAAGATGTACTTTCTATCGTACGTTTTACCGGATGCGCCGGATAGTATGATTGTAGGCTTTACCGCAACCCAAACCAAATGGTGCGAAGCCAACGAGTACGAAATATGGAAGTTTCTGAACGATAAGGACATGCTGTATAAGAACAATTACATGGATCAGAAACGCTACCTGGATGAAGGCCCTACCACAGCCGGAATGCCTGCCGAAGCCCCCGGAAATATAGGTAGCTGGATAGGGTTTCAAATTGTAAATAAATTTATGAAAGAGACCGACCACAAGATACCAATACAGGACATGGTTTTAAAGTATGATGCAAAGACCATATTAAATAAAGCCAAATACCGGCCCTCGAAACCGGTTTTTTGATTTGATGTTTATGTTATTAATGACGGAGGATTTTTATTTTTGAAACGTTAATCAAGTAAACACAACTTTAATTTGGAACGCAAACAATCTGAGGAGTGGCAAAGCAGGGCAGCACGCACACTTAACTCTACCGCCTGTTTTTCCCTGGCTTATGTTCTTATAACCTACCTGTTGTGGTTTGCAACGGGGTTTATAGGCAAGTTGTATAAACTGGATTCGTTTGTTTATTACTACGGTATAAAATTTCTTTTAAACGGACATGCCTGGAATAAAGCCAAGGTGACAGTAGTTTATTCATCGGGCCCTGTTTTTGTTTTGCTGGCAGCGCTGCTGGCATTGTACTTGTATGTCAGAGGCCGGCACATAAGAAGTATTCTGAATGTTTTTTTACTTTGGGTTTTTATTATTGGCATCAGTGTTTTTATGTCGCAGTTTATAATGGCGGCCATGGGAATACGGCACTACACATCTATATATTACCAGGGCTTGGCAGTATGTTTTACCTGGCTGAAGGTACCGATGTTTGTAGTTTACGTGTTAAACGCGATAGTGCTGCTGCTTATAATTTACGCGGGCGTTAACTGTGCACGGCCTTTTCTGCAGTTTTCGTTTTCGTATTCAAAGGTTAATAACCTGGTGCGCCGCAGAAAATATTTTTTTGAAACTGCACTGGTACCATTTATTGTTGGTTCACTGGCAACGGTTATTGCTATTTTCCCTAAAGAGCTTTCCGCAAAAAATATTTTGGTGCTTCTGGGTGCAACGCACATCGTATATCTGGCAGTAATTGGGGTGATACTGGGTATTGCATGGCTATCCATGGCGTATATTGAAATGGGGAAACAGGAGTTGGGCAGATATAAAACACTACAAACTCCGAATGTGGTTGCTATTGTAGTAATGATAGTTTCGTGGGTTATTGTTTATATAACTTTCAGGGGTATTTACCTTTCAAACTAGCCCTGTGCTGAAGATTTTTTTCAGTCTGTTTTTTCTTTCAACAGCTTTATGATTTCAGGTGAATCCCAGGTTTCTTCTTCCGTCTTTTTGAAAACAATGTGGCCTTTTGCGTTCAGTAAATAGCTGGTTGGATAAGTAAATATATTCAGCTGCTTTAGTTTTTTAACAGAATGCAGTATAGTGATATGTTGAAGCGATAACCGGGTACTGGCATGGTTTAATAGTGGAAGCGGCTCGTCTGAAATGCTGATGAAAACAAAATTGTCAGGCATCAGTATCCCTGCAGCGTTGTCAAGTGCCGGAAATTCACCAATGCATGAGCCGCACCAGGTTGCAAAAAAATTGATGAACAGCTTTTTACCCCTGTAGTCTTCAAGGGTTACCTTTTGTCCGTTTAAGTCTGTAAGTTCTAAAGTCTCAAATTGAATGCCAGGCGCTATTCTATACTTTTGGTATAAATAAGCTGCGGCCAGCAGGGAGGCAATTATTAAAGCGCCGGTAAATACTTTTTTCATAATCCGGGAAAGCGGTTTTTGTAATCAGCTACGCTGCGGCGTATTACTTCGTAAGCCTCGTTTTTACCATAAACGGCGGCAATTTCAACTTTTCTTTTTTCGTGACTGCCGGGCATATCCTTGTAGGTAAGAAAGTAATGCTTTAATCGGTTAATGATGGACTCACTAAGCTGGCTTATATCGGTGTAGTTTCCATAAATGGCGTCTCCCTTCATCACAGCAATTATTTTATCATCGGCTTCGTCTTTATCAATCATTCTGAAACCACCGATAGGAAGGGCCTGAACCAATATTCCGCCATTTTCAATATTCTTTTCTTCCAGTACCAGAATATCCATAGGGTCCTGGTCGCCATTGATGTTTAAGCGGCCGGTTTTTTCCATGCAGAATTTGCCTACTTCTTTATCGCAGAGGGTTTGAGGTATAAAGCCATATAAGGCGGGAACAACATTGGAGAAAAGCTGCGGGCGGTCAACCTTTAGCCAACCGCTTTTTTTATCTACTTCATATTTTACCGTATCTCGTGGAACGATTTCAATAAACGCGGTTAAAATTGAGGGAGCATTTTCTCCTATTTCAATCCCATGCCAGGGATGGGACATGTATCTTATTTCCTGATTCATCTGTTATTTGATTCTACCGGCTTAATATTGTTTGTTTACCAGGAGCCGCTGCTTCCGCCACCGCTGAAATCGCCACCACCAAAGCCACCAAAACCTCCGCCGCCATCACCACCATCACCTCCGCCCCCAAATCCACCACCTGCGCCAAAGCCTCCTAAAAAGCCCCCAATAAATCCACCTCCGCCAAAAGTTCCACCTCCGCCACCTCCGCCAAAAATTGAGGGCAGCACAAATAGCACTATTACTATTATTGCGATAATTACCCAAATGGGAATTCCTTTGCCCGGAGCTTTGCCTGTTCCTTTGTAAGTGCCCGCCAGGCGCTGTATCATTTCGGTAGTAGCGCCATCAAAGCCGGCAAAGTAGTTATTGCTTTTAAAGTTGGGCACCAGTTGGTTTTCGATAATACGGTTACATATAATTGCGCCCAGTTTTTCTTCAACTCCATAGCCGGTACGTATAGTTACTTTATGCTCGGCTTTAGAAACCAGGATAATAATGCCGTTGTGGTTTTCTTTGGTGCCTATACCCCATTTTTTTCCTAATTCGGCGGCATAGCTGCCAACCTCCGCACCTTCAAGACTTTCAATAGTTACAATGGCGATTTGAGTTGAGGTGCTGTCGTTATATCGGTCGAGTTTGTATTCTAGTGCGTTTGCTTCGGCGGCCGTTAATAAATGCGCAAAGTCGTTTACCAAACGTGGCGGATTAGGTTGTGCAGGAAAGTTTTGAGCAAACACCTGCACCGTGGCAAACAAGCTTAAAAACAGCCATGCAGTTTTACTGAATAAGCCGGTAAGCCCTAAAAGTATGTCCGCAAAATTACCCTTCGCTGATTTCATCGCTTAATTCATTTTTATCGTCATCATTATGCGGAAAATACTGCGCCAAATGCGGACCGGTTTCTTTAATGGCCAGCCGGATACCTTCTAAAAATTCTCCTTTCGAAAAATGACTTTTCATTGCTTCTTTAGTGCTATCCCAAAAATTGACGGGTACTACTGCATTGATACCAGAATCGCCGACAATGGCAAATTTTTTATCGCGCCAGGCTATGTATATAAGGACACCGTTTTTGTGTTTGGTTTTATGCACGCCCAATTGATGGAATACTTCCAAAGCCCGGGGCATGGGTTCTTTCGCACATTTGGGTTCAATATGTACCTTTATCTCGCCCGAGGTCACTTTTTCAGCTTCCTGTATTGAGGCAACTATAAGTTGTTTCTGTTCGGCGGTAAAGAGTTGCTTTTTGAAAAACACGGTAGTTAATTTAGCAATCAGAATTTAACCTTAGGTGCATTTTCGCTTCCGGCATCGGCTTTGAAATAACCTTTTGAAGCAAAGCCAAACATTTTGGCGGTCATCAGCTCCGGAAATGTTTGAATGCTGGTGTTGTAATCATTAACCAGGTCATTAAATTTCTTTCTTTCAAAATTAATTTTGTCTTCCGTGCTGGCTAGTTCAACACGCAGGTCGGTATAGCCTTTGGTTGCCTGCAGGTCGGGATATTTTTCAGATACCACTAATAAACGCGATAAGCTGCCGTTCAACTGGTTCTGTGCTGCCTGAAATTTTTCAATCTGATCCTGAGAAAGATTATTTACGTCAAGATGTACGGCCGTAGCTTTTGCACGGTCTGAAATTACTTTGTCGAGCGTTGCCTGTTCGTAATTTCCGGCCCCTTTTACAGTTTCAACCAGGTTAGGTATCAAATCTGAACGGCGCTGGTAAGATGCTTCAACATTGGCCCACTGGGCATTTACTGCCTCACGCTTCTGCACTAAGCCATTATAACCGCAGCTGCTAAGCGCTGAGGCAACTACTAATATGAGAGAAAGCCTTAATAAATTCTTCATTTTAAAGTGATTTTATTTTTGTTAAAGGTATAAATTTTTTAATGGCATGCTTTACTTGCCAGACATAAATGCACAAAGAAATGAAAGGTAAAGCGTTTAAAT
>CAISWS010000387.1 GCA_903889265.1 uncultured Bacteroidota bacterium | reverse complement strand
GACTTAAACTTTCTGGTCAGCGGTGGACTATACAAGGAGCACAATATATTGTTAACCTGAGGGCAAATAAAAAGAGCCAGCAATGGGATATGGTTACTCAATTAATCAAAAAAGCTGCATAGTGCAATTTGTCCTACACCCATTCAAGTAGTGTGGGGGTGTTGCCAAAACTAAGCGCAGTATTTTTGCAGGCAGTAGCTTTTACCCGAAACTCCAAAGCAAAAAAAACTGAATCATCGGCCAGACTGGTGCCATTAAGTGTTGGATCTGTCCATGAAAAGGTAATGTAACCTGCAGGGGCGCCATTCAGGCCAAAATTTCCGTTACTTAAACTGCTCAGCCCTAAGCGGGAAACCTGAACAAATTGAAGCTCCGAAGTATCAAAATTGATAGTTCCTTGTGCGCTTATCATTTCAACAAAATTCTGAACTGTAACAGGCACATTTACAGTTTGGCCAACTGTACCGTTTACAGTATCCATGGCTAAAGTAAAATACCCTGCAGCCTGCAAACAGGTGCAACATAATAACAAGGCCATTATTAATCCCCCAAGCTTACTTTTTTTATTTAAGTTGAATTTTATCATACTCATTATTTTCAATTTTCTTTTAAAGCTGAATTACAATTTAAACAACTATTTTGTAAAATTCGTTTTTCACCTGTTTGTTATTAATTTATGTCCTGCTTAAAGCCCACTCCCTCACAAAATATTACCTTCGCTTTAACACCATGGCAATGACCAATCCTTCTACTTCTATCCGCCACGTAAACATAACCCGTTACGTAACACCATTGCGAGAGGGAGGCTCTATGCCCGCTATTACGGAGGCGGATGATGGTTTTTTGTACGTGCTGAAATTCCGGGGGGCAGGGCAAGGCAGTAAAGCTTTAATAGCGGAATTAATTGGGGGCGAAATTGCCCGCACGCTTGGTCTGCACGTACCCGAAATTGTTTTTGCCACGCTGGATGAGGCATTTGGACGCACTGAAGGGGATGAAGAAATACAGGACTTGCTAAAAGCCAGCGTAGGCCTCAACCTGGGCTTACATTATCTTTCAGGTGCCATAACTTTTGACCCGGCGGTTACAAAGCTGGATGAAAAGCTGGCCTCGCAAATTGTTTGGCTCGATTCGCTTTTATTAAATGTTGACCGAACTGTGCGCAATACCAATATGCTTTGGTGGAATAAGGAATTATGGTTGATTGACCATGGAGCTGCACTATATTTTCATCACAGCTGGCAAAATTGGGAAGAAAAGGCTCAACAACCTTTTGCCAAAATTAAAGACCATGTTTTACTTTCCCGCGCTACTCAGTTGGCTGAGGTAGATAAGGCATTTAAAATATTACTTACAAACCAGCGCATAAAGGATATTGTATCCCTGATACCGGATGAATGGCTTTCGGCCAATGCCCCTTTTAAATCTGCTGAAGAACATAAACAGGCCTACACGCGGTTTTTGGAAACGCGGCTTGCCTATTCAGAAAACTTTGAAAAAGATGCGCATCATGCAGGATAGAAGCTTGTTTGAATATGCAGTTATACGGGTTGTGCCCAGAGTTGAGCGCGAGGAGTTTCTCAACGTAGGCGTAGTGCTGTACTGTGCCAACCAAAAATTTCTGCAGGCTGTATTTGAAATCAACGAGGCCCGGATAAAGGCCTTTTATCCTGAAACAAACATTGATTTACTGCACTCGTATCTGTGTGCTTTTAAATTGATTTGCGCGGCTGACCTTGCTGGCGGGCCAATCAGTCAATTACCAAACGCCGAGCGCTTCCGGTGGTTGACTGCAGCGCGAAGCACGATGCTGCAAACATCAGGTGTGCATTCTGGTTTGTGCACTGATGCGAAAGAAACACTGGAGAAACTTTACGGTCAGTTGGTGCTTGGTTAAATTCATTTTTGTTTTCCGCTGCATTATTCTCCGTGGTTCCGTGCGAAACTTTAGTGTTTTATTGCAACACCTTGCATTTTCAATAATTTCCTATTTTTATTCTGAAACTAACTCAAAACAAAAAATGAAAAAGACATTACTACTGTTGTTAACTGTAATCTGCATGGGCGTTTCAAATGCCCAGGATGCCTCCAAAGTTTTTAGCAGCCCAACCCTTGTTTGGTATGGCCTCGATTTTACCATGGCCAAAATGGTTGGCATGAAAGATGAATCACCTCACAAAATCCGCGATGAATATTTTAAACCCTGGTGCGATGCTATTAATAATGAAACTGATTTGGCCAAAGCCTTTCAGAAAAAAGGGTTGATTAAAGACCTGGTAGGCGTATTTAAATCAAACCTGGCCCGCGAAACTGAAAGCCTTGCAAGTGATGATGATAAAGACCTGACTGCCTCTGCTATTGCAGACCACATAAAGGGCATTTCGATGGGACAGAAAAAGGAAGGACTTGGTGCCGAAGTAATAGTGCAAAGCTTTAATAAAACCAGCCAGCAGGCAACCGTTTGGGTTGTGTTTTTTGACATAGCAACGCATAACGTATTAATGTCAAAAAAAGTAACCGGCAAAGCCAGCGGCGGCAATGCAAAAACTGCCTGGACAGCAGCCCTTAAAGATGTTTTCAGTCAGATTGAGAAGAAAGAATACGCTACCTGGAAGAAGGACGCGCATTTCTAAACCGGATTAGAAATAAAAAATAAGCCCCATGTTTAGCCATCTGAACATAGGGCTTATTTTTTTACCAAAACACCCCATACAATGCCGCCAGTATCCCGCCAATAAGTAGCGACCCAACAAGGAAGCTGTTGGACACGCGAAACATCGAAGTATTAATCTCCAGACCATTTGTTTTAACCCCACGCATGTTTTCTATGAGGCTGATAATTACCATCCCCGCTACACAAAGTCCAAAAACAATACCCATTCTATCCAAAAAGGGAATTTCATAAACCCCGGCCGCATTTGCTTTAGAGAACCCAATCGACGCGAGGCCCGAAAGGTCTGCATGGGCAGGTAAGAATTTAAGAAACAGGGAAAAAATAAAGCCACCGATAGTAGCAAAAAGTGCTGCACAGCTGGTCGTTTTTTTCCAGAAAAAGCCCATAATAAACATCGCAAAAACACCGGGGCTTACAAATCCTGTGTACTCCTGTATATACTGAAACCCACCCTTTTTATCTATGCCCATTAACGGCGCAATCAGAATGGCAATCAGCATTGCCGCCACCACAGTTATTTTGCCCACATTTATAATCCTGCTTTCATCCGCCGCCGGATTGATTTTCTTTTTATAAATATCCAGCGTAAAAATGGTAGCAATACTATTCGCCTTTCCGGCAAGCGATGCAACTACCGCCGCTGTAAGTGCTGCAAATGCTAACCCCTTTAATCCCTGTGGTAAAAAGTTAAGCAACACCGAATAAGCTTTATCAGGATTCACCTCACCATTTTGCAAAAGCTGGGTGCTGAATTCGCCTTGCTGGTATAAAACGTAAGCGGCAATACCAGGCAAAACTACAATTACCGGCATTAGTAATTTTAAAAAGGCAGCAAATAAAATACCAGCGCGGGCAGTAGGCAAATCTGCACCAAGCGCGCGCTGAGTGATATATTGATTGCACCCCCAGTAATTAAGATTGGCAATCCATAATCCACCTATCAAAACAGTTAATCCGGGCAAGTCCAGGTAATTAGGGTTATCCCGTTTCAATATCATATGGAAGTGGTCTCCGGCATGGTTCATCATCAAACCAAAGCCATTAAAAACACCGGTGGTACCAAATTTAGCCGATACCATATTCAGCGCCAGGTAAGTGGTAACAAGCCCGCCCAGTATCAGAAAAAATACCTGTATAATATCTGTATAGCCAATCACCTTCATCCCTCCCAGCGTAATTACAACTGCAAAAATGGCCAGGCCGTACATGCAAACCGTAAGGTCGTTACCCGATAGACTACTTATTGCAAGTGCACCCAAATAAAGAATAGAGGTAAGGTTTACCACCACGTATAACAACAACCAAAACACCGCCATTATCATAGCCACAGTGCCATTGTATCTTTGTTGCAGAAACTGCGGCATGGTGTAAATTTTATTTTTAAGGTACACGGGCATAAAAAACACGGCCACAATAACCAGCGTTGCAGCAGCCATCCATTCGTACGAGGCAATTGCCAGGCCCATTTTAAAACCCGCACCGCTCATACCTATAAACTGCTCTGCTGAAATATTGGATGCTATTAATGAGGCGCCTATAGCCCACCAGGTTAATGAGCCCTCTGCTAAAAAATAATCTTTAGAGCCCGCATTTGCATTTTTTTTGCGGTTGTATATCCAGATTCCGTAACCGGCGACAATTAAAAAGTAGACCAGAAATACAACATAATCAAGCGTACTAAGTGCATGCATCAGCCAGGTATTTTATGTAACTAATAAATTTCAATTTAAAATAAATATCCAACGGAACGAAAAAACTATTGAGGGGATTTGGCCATAAAAAAATGCTTCATATAATCCTTTATAAAATCAGCATAATGCCGGTGGCCTTGATTATTCAAATGCCCATCAGGATAATCTCTGAAATTTGATTTGGAATTGGGCAGAATAATCCAGTCGCTTTTCAAATCCTTATCCAGCAAAATATCTGCGTATTTATTCAGGTAGCTTTCAGGGCTTCTGTCGGCATCTTTATATTCGGGCACCAGGATAAATTTTACGGGCACGTTGTTAGCGTTAGCTATCTGCTGTATCTGTTTCAGATATTTTTTGGTAATGTGGCTGTCCTTAATCACCGCTTCATACTCCAATTTCTCCTTTATCCTGAATTTAACAGAGTATATCCGCGTTAACAGGGCGCTTTTAGATATCACCCATTCAAAAATATTTTTAGGATGATGCAAAAAATAGCGCTCATTCATTCCATAATTATAAGCGGCAGCGGCCGATTTAAAATGTATGCCATCAATATAAGCCGAAATTGCGCCGGCGTTGGTATAATAATAAAAGGGTTCATCTGGTATTACCTTTCTGTCTTCAGTTAACAGATCGTTACCCATAAAAAAAACAACAAAGGTAATGTCGGGTTTAAAGCGCGGAATATATTTTGCCGCCAGTGCTTCGTACTGAGGCGGGTCGGTTGCCGGGATGCCCAGGTTTATAACTTCGTAGTTGGTTTCGTTGCGCACAAGGTCAACAAAACAATGGTTGGTAACCGGCATCGCAGAAAGGCCCCAGGTAAAACTATCGCCAATAAAAAGGACTTTCTTTTTGGTACTGTCCAGCGTGTTAAAGTTCGGTGAGCGAAAGCCATCGCTGTTAATTACACAATGCTCCGCAGCCAGTAAAGTGCTGTCCGCAACTAATATGCCATCGTGGTTGACATAAAAACTCGGAATTACAATAAGGGAGTCTACCGGTCGAAAGTTAATCCAGTTGGGGCGCATGTCGCCAGGTGCATAACCCATCCGGCGTAATCCAACCTCAACCGCAGCTAGTAAAACCAGCAACAACATCAACTGAAAGAAGAATAATTTTAGTCTGGAGTTCATTCAGGTTTACCGCGTTAAAATATTATTCTCTATCAATTTGTGCTCTATCACTTGCGCCATAACATTGTAGCCATAGGGGTTAAAGTGAGGGTCGTTAGGATAGGAATACCTCAGGTAATCCTTATTCTTCAAACTGTTCTTTAAATCATCCCAGATGTTAATGCATGCAATATTTTTTTTCGCCAACTGCTGCTGAATATCCATAAAGCATTGGCGGAATTTTCTGTTTACATTATTGTCATTCCGGATTCCAATAGGTGTCGAGAACATTACTACAATAATCTTTGCCTTGCTTTCTTGGGCAATGTTTACGAAAGAATCAATTACCGCGCTATAACACACCTTAGCACTATCGGTGCTGGTTATAAAATCGTTTTCGCTAGCATAAATACCCCTGAATGGAAACTCACCAACATGCTCAATAATACCCCTTGCAAAATATGAGTAGTGATAAAAAGGCTCGTACCACGGCCCCTTTCTGTAATGGGTAGTGCCGTCTGCATGAAACCTTTCTAAACCGCCGCGCAATAAATAATCAGTAAAGTCGGAATAATTTATGCAGACCACTACATAATCAGATTTATAGCCTTTTAAAATATCCCGGTGAAAAACATAATTATAAACCGGGTCGCTACCTGCCACGCCGGTGTTTAATACTTCTGCGTTTATTCCGTCTTTAGCAAGGTATCTGCTTAAAAGATGTACCCAGGTACTATCGTAAGGAGCCCCCTGCCCCTCAGCAAATGAATCCCCTGTTACAAAAATACGAATGAAAGAATCCTTCTTTTCTTTGCTGAAATTCTTTTCGCGCAAACCCAAAGAATTAGTATGGTAGCGATAGTGAAAATCACTGTTTTCAGGTATATAATCCCTGTCAGGTTTATTAATAAAATACCAGGTGGGAAAAACATCGTTATAATAGGTGGTGTACCTTTTACCTATGCTTTCAGGAAAGGTATCATAGATGCCCTTATGACGCAGATAAACCTCCGCAGTAATAAGTGTTACAAGCGTTATAAAAACTGAATAAACCAGGTATTTTTTCATCCTGCTCTTTT
Organism: uncultured Bacteroidota bacterium; assembly: GCA_903889265.1. GTDB lineage: Bacteria > Bacteroidota > Bacteroidia > Chitinophagales > LD1 > Bog-950. The sequence goes on along the minus strand of CAISWS010000387.1, from coordinate 23,885 downwards.
AGTGCGCGAGAAAAAGAAAATAAGCTGAAGCCTGAATACGTTAAGCAGGAAGTAAACATCGCTCTTAAATAATTTCCATTTACCCACAGGCGGTTCCGCTAGCTTATATTGCAAAAGCAACCTGCCCAGGGTTGAGCGATGGGGAATTGCATTTTTATCAATCTTCTTCGTTCTCCACTCCTCGTTCATCCAATGAATAAACAAATAACTCTCCCGGGGTTCAGTATCGTTGTATATGTACTCTTCCACTATCGACCATACATCCGGATTGCCACAGCCTGAATGGACATAGTTTTCCAAACTCAGTTGGGAAATATACTTATTGAGGATAACAATGGGTTTGTGCCAGTCAGTATTTTCGCTATCCACGGTTTTAACTGCCTCTTCATAGCACAGGCGCATTAATTCGCTTTTGGGTGGGCATTTCATCACATTACCCACCACTTTCAGTTCATGGTGACTACGAAAAAAACAGGGCTCTTTAATATCCAAAGGCTGTAGACAGGTTACATCCATATCAACCCACCATCCGCCTTTTTCATACAACAATTTATACCGGAAAATGTCGGAAAAACCCGAGACACTGCCCTTTCCATGCCCGTATTGATTGGCATTCCTATATCTAAACACGGATGACTGGGGCATTATTTCGTTGGCATCGCGGATAATAACCTGCGGCGGCAATGTGTTCTTTAAAGGTTCGTAAACCCATAAATGAAAAGTATGCCCGCGCCGTATAAATGAGTTAACCGTAAGTAATTCAATAACCGACAGCTCGCTACCAATCCAAAGCCCGTTAACAATATTATTGTCAATCATCCTTACTTCGTTACCCGCGCTCAGGCTGTTTTCAAGCGCACTGTTATCACCGGGCAGCAGGGCCGAAACATAGTCCCAAACATCCCACCCCTTTCTTCCAAAGTTGTGATAAATATGAATCAGCGCCGGCCTTACAATCGTTTTAAATGCATCATCGGTAAAATTACCGGCATCATCCATTATCATATCCAGGTTATTCCAGTCGCTCAGAAAGTTGAACTTTTTGGGTAGCAACGGATTATTTTGCATTCCAAATTGCCATACAGTAGCTATCAGGGTACCCTGGTCGCGCACTTTCCATTCGGGCCACGTAAATATCTGCATGGTCTTATCAAACCAGGCATTCAAGAAAGCTTCGCTGCTATCGTCAAATAAAAACACGCCTCCATTCCAGTGCTGAAAATTTTTGTCCTTTACCTCAATGCCAAACCGGTTAAAGATAAATTGTCCCAGGTGCGGGCAGGTTAGGTTATAAACGTCAATTCCATCACCGGTTATCCAGCGTTGCTTTTCTTCGTTCCACTTCCAATCCGAGTTTGCTTCAATATCATGCACCATGCTTTCGCGATAAGGGATTATTATATTCCCTTCCTGATCGTACCATGATTTTGTGCGTCGGTTATAGATAAAATCGTCATCAAGTTTAAAAGTATTGATAGCCGTATTAAATCGCAAACTGATTAGGAGGTAGTTCAGCTTATTCAACTTTATAGAGTCAAATTTTTGCTGCAAAAGTCGTTTCTTCTCCTCAATCACCGGATCTCTCCATTTTCGTGCCGGGTCATATTTTTCCTTCAGCACTTCAAGTTCGGCAACGCGGCGGTTGTTGCGTTCAACACAATCGCATTTTACAGCGTTTAAGCTGAATTTTGGCATGCGGCAATGGTCGGGTCCAAAGGTTACCACACCGTGTTTGTTATTGAAAATATCATCGCATTCCTCACTTAATGCTACCACGTCTGTATCGAGGTAGCAGTACGAAAAACCTTTGGGTAAAAATTTATTAAGGCCTGTTTTAAGATAAATGCTCGCCTGGTGATGGTTAAAATTCTCCGGGGTTTTTATGTCCACCACATTGTTGTGCTCTACCGGTATTCCGTTACGCAGCGAATCGGTAACTACAATAATTTCGTTCTTCGAAAAATGCTTCAGATAGCGCAACGCAAAATGGAGCGTATCAATATGCACACGGTCACCACAAACCACAAAAACAAACTTGTTCTTCGACATATTCAATGCAATCCTATGGCAGCTCCGCCTTTAAAGGAACTAACTTAGCTGAAATAGCGGCATTTGCCAAAACAAACATTCCAACGCACACGCAATTTGTCACTTTACTTTTCACCGGCTTTGTAAATAATTTCTACTTTCATTCTATGCCTCAAGCATCAAACCGGTTTCAATTGATTATCGCTCTTTTTGCGTCCGCACTTTTTGTTCTGTTGGCGTGCAAAGGCTACTGCTATTATGAAGATGGAGAGGATCCCTTTTTTACCATGCTCTTTAAAGGCGAGTTTACCGGGGGACCTCAAAACATTCCCAATTCGTTAGGGGCATGGACGGCCTTGTCATATTTATTTACCGGCTTATTTCAATGGCAAAACAATTTTGACTGGTACGGAGCGGCCTTGTTGTTTTCGTACTGCTTACTGGTGGTTCAACTTGTATTTATCGCTCCTGTAATTTACGGTTACGCAAAAAAAACCGGCCCTGGCTGGTTTGTATTATTGTTTCTGTTAACCAGCGCAGCTTTGTTTAGCGAACAATTCTTTCTGTGGCAGTTAACCAGGGTGTCGTTATTATTATCAGGCATTGTCATTTTCAGGATAATGCTGAACATTGCTGATAAAGAAATTACCCCTGCTAACAAAAGGGGTTCGTACCTGTTCAATATTGCATGTTTCACATTTGCCGCATTAATACGTCCTGAGCCACCAGCGCTTAACCTGGTAGTGTGGCTTCCAATAGCAGGGTTGGGCATTCTCCATGGGGTCCCCCTAAAAAAATACGTGGTATTGGTTTTACCGATAGTTATTATAACAGGCTTATCGCTCGTTCTAAATACTTCTTTTAATCAGACAGACAGAAACTACATTGAGTTTCGCAAATATCAGTTTAGCTTGTTCGACTTTCAGCAACCTATAAGTTCGCTGAATATGGCTAATGAAAAAGACTCTATCATTTTTGAGGTTTGTCACAAGCCTTTCTTTGCTGACGATAAACAGATTAATCAGGCTTTTTTTAAAAGGGTCGGCATTCTGCCCCTCGACAAAACAGTTTCTTCTATTCCCTATTACTTTAAGAATCTTGCCTCAGGACCAGCGAAAATCATATTGGGATTGCAAAAACTAATGGCATATAACCCCGGTTTGTCACTGCTGTACGTGTTATATCTTTTTGCGGGAATAGTGTTTGTTTTTTACCAGGCACCCCAAAATCTGTTATGGTATTTGTTATCACAATTATTTCCAATAGTGCTTAGCCTTGCCATTACGGCGCTTATGAAAATGGAGAACAGGGTAATGGTGCCTTTGCTATGGTGCTTTTTAATTCAAAACCTGGCATGGTGCGCAACCCTTGCGCCCGATACGTTTAAAACCGCAGGCAAAAATGCCTATGCGCATTTATTTATTGCTGCGCTTATTTTGCCGCTCTTCTGTCTTGATGGCTCCAAAGTACAGGGCAGATGGAAATCAAAAAAAGCCGAACTAGTTGCCGTTACAAAGCTGGCCAACGATATTAATTCGATGCCCGAAAAAGTAATTGTTGTAAATGAAAACAGCCTGAGTAAATTCTATCTCCGGCCATTTGATGTTCAACAGCGTTTTATACAAAAAAAACCTATAGTTATCGAAAACTTTATGCTGTACTTCCTTCCGGGCTATAAACAATATATGCAATCGGTTTGCGGCGGTAGCAACATTGATGATATTATTAAATTTCTTGAACTCAATAAACAAAATGTTTTAATGCTCGGCCAGCCCGAAAAAATGGAACTTTTAAAGAGTTACGTCAGCATCATTTACGGCATTGACTTCCGATATGAAAAAATAGAGGCAGTAAGCGCTCCGCAGACTAAAGCAAAGGGAACCCCAAACAGAAATAATTTATACCGAATCATATAAAATGTCAGCGATACTTATTACAGGTGCCTCCGCCGGAATTGGAAGGGCTTTGACAGTTTACCTGGTTAATGCCGGGCATACGGTATGGGGTATTGCCAGGAATGAACAAAAACTGAAAGAACTAGCGGCCGGCTTTAAGCAAGGATCTTTTTACTACACAGCCTGCAATGTAGGCCGGGCGCAGGATATGTTCAATCTGAAAACCCAGATGAATGCCAGTGGCTTTCTCCCCGACATATTAATTTTAAATGCCGGTGTAACAAGCCAGGTTGCAGTTGAAAACAGGAAAACAAATTACGAAGGTGTTATAAACACCTGGAATGCCTTTAAAAGCGATTTACAAAAACGCGGAGGGGAAATAGCCGTAAGCGGCTCGTTATTTGGCCTTGTGCCCGCCCCGTTTAATCCTTCCTATTCGCAATCAAAACTGGATGCATTGAACTTTATAAAAGAGATTTCATCCCTGAAAGAAAATCAGGCAGTGAAATTTAAATACTTTGTTTTAGGGCCTGTTAACACGGTGCCCGGCAATACTTTATCATGGTGGCAATCGCTGATTATTCCATCGCCTGAAAAGACGGCCATATATATTACAAAACATTTGGGGGGTGCCGGTTTAATCAATATATTTCCGTTAAGTTCCAAAGTAATTATTTTGTTGAACGCGCTGCTGCCGAAAGCAGTGATGAACCGGATAATGACCTTTTTAAAAAGATAGTTAAGTATAACTTATGGCAGTACCTGAGCTTTCGGTGGTAGTATTGTGCTACAGGGCTGAATCTTTTATTGTGGATTTTGTGAAGCAGATTGAAAATGAACTGGAAACCGAGCTCATTGATTACGAACTGGTATTGGTGGCCAACTATGATACCAACAATGACACAACCCCCGCCTGGGTCAATCAACTGGCTACCGCAAACATGCGCATAAAGCCCATTACACAACGAAAAGAGGGCAAAATGGGATGGGATATGCGTAGCGGCCTTAAGGAAACCCGCGGTAATTTTATTGCGGTAATTGACGGCGATGGGCAAATGCCCGTTACTGACCTTTTGATTGTTTATCACATTATTAAAAGCGGACGTTACGACTTGGTTAAAACATACAGGGCAGTGCGCAACGACGGATGGCCGAGGATACTGATATCGCGCGCTTATAACTACCTTTTTTATCTGTTATTTTTTCCTGGCTTTCCGGTAAGGGACATTAACTCTAAACCCAAAATATTGAGCAGGACAGCTTATAACAAACTGAACCTGATTTCGAACGACTGGTTTACAGACGCTGAAATTATGATACAGGCATTTGAGAAAAAACTAAGGATATGCGAGGTTTCTACTATTTTTTATAAAAATGAAAGGCGCGCTTCTTTTGTGGAATTTAAAGCAGTTTTCGAATTTATGTACAACCTGGTTTACTATCGGTTAAAAAGATAATTATCAAAACTAATGCGCAATATTCTGTTGCTGTTATTCACGTTTTTTATTAGTACCGGTTGCAACTTTGCGCAAGGGCTCGAAAATATATGCGCACTGCGTTTGCAACAGACGGATACTATCAGTGATATTTCATTCCTTTTAACTTTAACCGATTATAGTTTATTAAGAAAAGACCCCGCCAGATTTACGAACAGCATTCAGATAGTTGATGCCACCCAACCCTGGCCCCCGCGCTGGTTTGCTGCCTGGGCACCAGACACAGCGCTTAGCCCACCTTATTCCCTGGTAATGCCTTTGAATGCCTCATTACAAAACGGTACATTCTCTTATTTTTCCGAGGTATTAGTTAACAATAAAGACAAGGGCAAACAAAACCGGCAGGGGTTTATGATTTGCAACGAAAACCTGGAAATTACCGACACCTTTATACTGCCGGATGAAAATATTGACCATCATGAATTTGTTATTGCGAAAAATAACGAAAAACTATTCTTCGTTCTACATGACACTATCGTTGACCAGAGCAACGTTTACAATTCTATTACTGAAAGCGCTTTGCATATCTCGTACGAAATAATTGAAATCGCTGATTCCTCAGGGTATATTAATTTCAGGTGGGACCCGTTTTTACAATTGGGCCCTGATGCCGAATACAAAAATTACAGAAAATCAAAAAGCAGCTGGAACCGGCCAGGGATGACCGACTGGGGACATGGAAACTCTCTTAGCTTTGACTTTGACGGGGACATTCTTTACTCTTACCGGAGTATAGGAATAGGAAAAATATCACGAAGAGATGGCCATGTAATATGGAAGATTGACAGGGAAGAAATGCAACCCAATAACTACTCAGATACCATACCATGTTACATGCAACATGATTTAAGGGCACAGAAAGATACTTCGGGTCAAGTTTATTATTCCTTTTTTTCCAATGGTGATGGATCCTTGAAGACTTGTTCGGTAATTCAATTTACAGTAAAGGATACGACAAACGGACAGTATAAATTCACGCTAAGAAAAAAAACTGTGCTGCTTAAAAAACCAGTTTATTCGGCAGGGCAGGGCAATTTTGAAATTGAAAACGATGGTCACTATATTATTAATTATGGTGGAATAAAAGGAGACACCACACAAAATATATGCTTTGAATACCGGGCTGCCAGCGATAGTATTATCGGCCGGTACACTGCCGTTTTCCCATACGCCCCGGCTTATCGGGTGCATCAGCTTGATGGCTGGCGGCCTGAGCGGCCCATAGTTACAAAATCACACGGCAAACTTAATATTCAAAAACAGGTAACAGATGTTGTATGGTATAGACTTGACTACAATAGACTTATCGCCGTTAAAGCAGGAACCGGTAAAACCTTTAATCCAGATGGGCCTGGATTGTATTGTGCAACAGTAAAACTTGGAATAGGGTATATTGTTTCAAAACCAGTTTATTACACCAGGTAAAATCAGTTAAACCGCTTTTGCAACAGGTTCATGAAGAAAAGGATTTACTTTAGGTTCTATCCCCATTCTAAGGTTTAGCGCTGAGGCCTTTGGAACGCTTAGTTTCAGTTTTCGCCTAACAATACAATACATCTGGAAAAGGTTATGCCGGGCATAAGCACTAAAGTCAGGGTTCTTATTTAAAAAACCTATAATAATATCGCCCACAAAAGCTATGCCCGATTTAGCAAAATCCGGAATCCACAAAACGTGCTTTAATCCTATGCGCATACGCACTGCTTTTGGCAGCAGCGGAATTATTTTAAAGATAAATTCGTACGCTTTATAAGCCCGCATCATTTCGCGGTTCTTGATATTTTCAGGATTACGATAGAAATAAAAATCAAGCCCCTCGTTTAAACGTTTGGCATCAGCTTCATTAATGATTCCATCAGCCAGGCCTTCTTTCATTAATTCGGTGCCGGGCAAAAAACAGGTCCAAAATGTTTGAATCCTTGCAGGAACGTATTCCCGGTACAAATCCAAAGCCTTTTCCTGCGCCGAAACGGGCTCACCCGGCAGGCCAAACATATGATCGACCTTTACTTTTATTCCGTGCTTATTCATAAAGCCCAGCGCTGATTTAATATGATCTGACCTTTCAAAGCGCTTAATTTTACTCTTAAACTCTTCATCCATTGACTGTACTCCAAGTTGCACCCACAGGCAACCTGCATCGCTCATCCAGCGGGCAATCTCATCGTCCATATATTTGGGATGAGTAAGACATTGAAACGGAAGTCCTATCTCAGCTTTATACCGTGGCAAAAATTCCTGTAGCCATTCTTTGCTTGTGGTAAAAACATCATCCTGAAAATCAATATACTTCAGATTTTTATACCTGGCCCTGGCATCCCGTAACTCCGCCATTACGTGTTCAACACTTCTAAGTCGAACATATTTCCCCTTTGTTTTTTTATCATCTGGTAACTCAGCAAAAAAATTATTAAAGCAAAAAGTGCACCTGTAAGGGCAGCCCCTGGAGGCCATAGTAAAATAGCGGTCGCCAATAATGAGGTGGTTTTCCCAAAGTGTTTTATCAAAGGCAGGCAGGCTATCGAGGTCCTGATTGAATCCTTTTTGAATTCCCTTTACTATGCTTCCATCCGTATCGCGGAACCAGGTATTGTCAATTGGCCCGTCATGTTTACCGGTTTGCACCACATTTAAAATTGCGGGAAAAGCAATTTCACCTTCGCCAACAACCAGGTAATCAACCTGCCTGTTTTCAATTACTATTTCTGGCACTGCCGAAACGTGAACTCCGCCGAAAATAGTTTTTATCGAAGGGTCAATAGCCTTAGCCTCAGCCGCTATTCCCAACATCCATTGATATGTAGCTGTAATACACGAAAAAACCAATACTTCAGGCCTTTCTTCCCTGATGGTTTTAAGCACTTCTTCACGGTCGTCAAAATATTTAGCCAGCCAGGGAATTTCCAGATTCCAACGATCATGAAAAAGGGAAGCGCTGTAAGCCAGCGAAACTTCATGCCCATCGCGTTTGGCAATGGCTGAGAGCAGGCTAAGCCCTAACTGTTCTGACCCCAAAGCTACAATAGTAATGCGCATAAAATTTTGGTTATCCTAACTAACTAAAATTCCAGTTTGTGGTTTAATACACCAAAACTACTAAAACAAGTCCTCTAATTGAAGTTAAAAAGAAATTAAATCTAATTCTCACTTTTCCTCCTTTCTTAAAAACGGGTTTAACTCACGATGAGACTTGCAAGTTGGGAAACACTATGCCTTAGGAAATATTCTGTGTCATTTTGCAAATGAAGCATCAGCTTATACAGAACAACTACTTACCGGGTTGGTTGAACAAACGATATCTCTCTTCAAATTCAGAAAAGCTAACCTTATGTGGAGCAGGATACGGAACCCTGCTGATTAACTTTCCTTCCACCACGCCGCTTTTCAGGTATTCACTATAAAAGCGCAGCATAAAATCTTCGCCCATTTCATAAACATCCAGGGTGTTAAGCCCTGTATTGTGGTGATAATAAATAGGGGTCGCTTCTTCAGGTACTACTATAGTAGTGTTTGCAATTCTGATTTTTCCTGAAGCATTTTCGAAGGAGAAATGAAAAAGTGAAGCATCATATATCAAAGCCTGACCAGCTTTCATCGGAACCATTTGTCCCAGTTTATTCATAACCTGGCCTGCAATTGCATCAAACTCAAACTCCTTAGCAGGTTGTCCACGAAACCCGGGAAAGAATTTATCTGAGTGTGGCACTATCCACACAGCGCCGTTTGTTTCATCAACATCCACCAACGGAGACCATGCATTCAGCGCTTTAAACCGGGTTTCATCTACAAAAGTCGGATCCTGATGAAGGCGCATTTTTGAAGGCTTACCCGGTATTTTTGCTATAAAAGCCGACAAGAGCTTCCTGTAATTCAAAAGATATTCGTTTAACCTGTTAGTTATCACTTCGCCGGCCAGGCGATTAACATTCCGGCTTAACTCAATATTTTTTGTATTTGTTGTGCGCTCAATTGCCGGCTGTTCCTCAATCCGGTTGGCATAGTATATTTCCTCCAGCCTCTTAATATCGGACGGTTCAAGCAATTGCACAAGGCAATAACCATGCTCTCTAAAATGCCCTTCAAGTGCTTTATCCTTAAAAACGGTGCGCATAAAATATTTTATTTCCCGGTTGCAAAGATACCCGTGTTGTAATCATAGCAGCTGACTTTACTCAACACCACCTTTTATACCAGGTTTCCATAACTGCAACCTTCCAAAGCCTCCAGTGGTCTTCATCGGTAAGTAATTGTTGGATATATGCACCGTTGACAATCCCATCTTTCACCAGTTTACTGTCATTTAACCTGCTTCGGTACCAAGGCATATTCATGTAATACCTGTCAGGCCCCACAAAGCCCTGTTTTTTGCGGTTTAAAATTTCATTGGGCAAATGGCCTTTAATATTCCGATAAAGCAAATGTTTGGTTTCGTTCTTCCGGTAGTATACATCCGTTTTCAGTTGAAATATAAATTCACAAATTTCATGGTCAAGAAAGGGCACCCGCACTTCCAGCGAGTTAGCCATACTTGCCCGGTCAATTTTTGCCAAAACCTGCTCGCCCATAAACTGGTTAACGTCCATTACCTGAATAGCCTTCAAATCCGGCAAGGTGGGATTGTAGAAAGAGTGGTAATACCAATCAGGGTTTGTGTTAATATTTTTGTGCAAATCGGGACTCAGTAGTTTTTGAAGTTCAGTTACATCAAAACGCCCCATGGCCATTGCGTTGGCATAGTATCGCAGAATGTAGGGCGTTTGTTTTGGCTTAAAAACTGAAAGCAATTGTTCCTTAAACGATAGCCGTTCAGGTGCATATTCTTTTTGCCACTGGTACCCCACCAAAAACTCATCGCTGCCCTCTCCGCTCATTACTGCTTTTACAGTTTTAGCGGCCTCTTTACTTACCAGATAAGTTGGTATGATAGATATATCTCCGTTGGGCTCGTCATACACCCAAACCAAATGGTCAATAATATCCAGTGATTGCGATTCTAAAACCAGAGAGTGGTGGTCGGTACGGTATTGTTTGGCAACCATCTCAGCATATAGGTGCTCGCTTACATCCCAATCCTCAAAACCGATTGCAAACGTTGATGGCACATAGCCAAACCTGCTCATGTAATAAATAATGGCGGAGCTATCATAACCTCCGCTTAAAAAAGAGCCAACCGGCACATCGCTGCGGGCATGGGTTCTTACCGAATTCAAAAACAGCTCATCAAATTTTTCAATGGCTTCTTTATCTGATATAGTTTTCTCTGCAAACGGAATGTTCCAGTATTTTTTTACCTCAACATCCCCATTGGCTTTTAATACCAGGTAAGATGCCAACGGAAGCTTTTTCACTTCGCTCCATATACTTTTAGGGCTCGGCACGTAACGGTAAACAAAATAATCGGCAAAGGAGCTGAGGTCTAAACTTGTTTTGACGGTAGTATTTGCCTTTAAGCCTTTAATTTCAGAGGCAAAAACAAAGTTTCCGTTTTGATGGTAATAATAAAGCGGTTTAATACCGAACCGATCGCGGGCCAAAAACAATTCCTTTTTGCCCTCATCCCACAAGCCAAAAGCAAACATGCCTTTTAAGCGGTTCAGCACCCCATATCCCCAGGCCAAATAGCCGTTTAAAATAACTTCGGTATCCGTTTGGTTTCTGAATTGGTACCCCATTCCTTCCAGTTCAGAACGCAGTTCCAGGTAATTATAAACTTCGCCGTTATAGGTAATCCATATTTTGCCATCGGCAGCACACATGGGTTGCTTGCCGGCCTCGCTCAAATCTAAAAACGATAACCGGCGGTGCCCCAGTCCGACGCTCTTTGCTTCGTTGAAGTAAACGCCAAACCCATCAGGGCCACGGTGACGAAGCGCGTCATTCATGGCCTCTACATCCGTTTCAATAACCGGTTTCTCAAAATTTACCTGTCCTGCAATGCCACACATCAGTAGTCCTCTTCAGTTTTAAAATTTTCTCTGATAGCTTTTATATCCCTTCCCATTTTTGAAATAAACGAAGGAAAAAGCGCCAGGTGCAAGATAAGTAAGAAAACAAACTCGTGCCGGTAAACACACAGAAACATCAGCAGAAAAACAGGTAGCCAGGCTTCGTAATAATCATTCATGAAGTAGGTGAACTTAAACTCCACCAGCCTTCGGTCAGCATAACCAAGTTTCCAGCCGCTGAATTTTAAATACGACATCAGCACAAAACCCATGATGCAAATAATACAAGGCGGAATGTGCATGCAAATTACCAGGGTAAGCAAAATCAGAAGTCCCACCTCCGCCGGAAACAGGAACCGGTTAATAAGATTTATAACCCGCCACGGACCATATTTTGTTACAGCAGTATTGAGGCCTGCTTCAATATCTTTTTTGCGGTCTTCAATCTGGTGCAGGAATATGTTTCTTATCCCTTTTATAAAGCATACCCCCAAAAGGAGGGTTAACAATACAGTGCCCCAGGTGCGTAAAATACCGCTAAAACCAAAAACGCATAGTGTTATCAGCACAGGGTTTAAATGCCCGTAAAAAGCATCTACCAGTACACCGATTTCAGCACGTTCTTTCAACCTGAGGGGTTTAACACTGTAACATACCAGCGCTGCTACCTGCGCACAAAAAAGAAAATTGGCCAATCGCTTAAGGGGTATATACAAATCGGGATATTGGTTTAATTCCAGCCATGCAACAGTGCCCACTGACAGCGGAATACCTACAATAACGATCCTTGCCAGCAAAGCAAAACCGGCAAGGCCGTTAGGTTTACCCGATTGAGTATCCGCTTCAACATCGCACAGGTCGTTCAGCAAATATCCGAAAGCCGCAATACTTATAAGCGCGATAAAAAACAAAATATACCGGGCAATATCAGCTTTGGAATAAAGGGTTATTCCATGAGTGCCGGGGTGTTCGGCAGCAAAAAATATTTTAGTAAGTATCGAAAAATAAACCCAGCCCAGTACTTGCGGCACTATGGTATTCCACCAGGCGTTTATTCTCAATAACTTAATCATTGTTTTATCCGGTTCAGTTTAGCACAGCCCTCAGCAAAAACTGCAGCGGTTAAAGCCGGCGAGCCGGCCAGAAAATTTTTGTCATTACTACAGAAATACGCATCCGTCACCCATTTATCAGGATAGTATTCCGAATTTGCCACCGACAAAAGTAAATCTTCCGCTAATTTCAATTCAAGGCCAAAGTCGAGCAGAATATTTGCAGCCATACACCTTAGAAACACATTTTCCTCACTTGTTGTAAAGCGTTGCAAAAGTTTTTGGGCAATCGTATTGCCAATTTCTTTAAAACTTTTAATCCCATTGGCATGTGCCCGCGAGAGGTGGTAGTATATGACCACATCATCATCGTAAAATTTCCGGGGCATTGCTCCTGTCTTTACCTCAGTTACTATTTGCTTAATGCATGGCTGTGTCTGTTCATTTTCGCCAAGGTATAAAAGGGCGTTAGCGGCTATGGCGGGCTCTTTATCACCATAAGCAAAGTATTTCAGCTTGTGCGTTGGCCGGGCCAGAAAATAGTCGTTAACAAAACGGTACGTTGCAACAGGAGATGTAAAAAAATTTGCCCACCTGGGCCTGAACCACGTTTCAAAATAACCGTCTTTGCTCACGTTGCTCAATAAAATATTCCGGTTATTAAAATGATACCCGCAACGTGCCAGAACTGATAATGCGATGCTGGTATCATCCAGGTCTGGCGGTAAGGGATGCTGTTTACTTTTAACAGGCCAAAAGCGCCAGAAGCCTGCACCCTCTTTGCTCTTTAATAAATTATTTGCCCCCCTTTCAATAACCGGTTTTAAGCGCGGGTCGTTTACCTGGATTAGTGCAAACAAAATATTGGCAGTTATAAACGGCGAGGGGTCGGGCAACAAGGTCCAACCCGCTCTCGGGTTCACTACTGGGTATGCTTCGTACGTAGCAAAGCTTCCGTTGCTTTCCTGCTGCGCCGCGATATATGAAATAACCCTGTCAATATTCAGCTCCATAAACAGGTGCCAAAATACCAATTCAAACTGTAAAGGATACAATCAGCAAAATTACCGGGCAAGCAGAGTTACAACCGCCTGTATCATAGGCTTCATCAGGCCGTGCATATAAGTTTCGCGTTCAGCTTCCTCAATAACATCATCAGCCATTTTAATGGTAATAAACTTATCTGCCTTAAATAGTATAGCCAGGTTTTTGCTATCGCCTATGCGCAATTCGACAGAATATAAACGCGCATTGAACAAATTGCCTGGCAAATTAAACTCAACCAGATATTTGCCAATTGCATTTACACCTTGTATATTTTTTTGGTGAGAGGTACAGGTAAAAATAAGTGCGCCTGTGGCATCGTAAAACTTCAGCCTTATTTCTGCGTCAACATCGCTTTCCAAAATTCCTACTTCCAGAAAAACAGTAAACCCATGGCTGGTGCTTAAACCCTCCGCATTCACTTTATAGTTTTTAATACCATAATCGCCAATGGTAATTTTCTTTTGCCAAAAAGGCGACTCACTCAGATTTCGGATGTTAAAAAACTGCCCTTCCTTAAACCCGAAGAACTGAGGTAAAGCAAGCGTCATATATTTCTGAATAATATCCGGCGTTCCAACTTCAAGCACCTTCCCCTGCTCCATCAGCAGAACCCGGCTACATAAAACGGATATCTCGTTCATATTATGGCTTGCAATCAACAACGTTTTACCTGCCGCCATCAGTTCTTCAATCCTGTCCTTGCATTTCATCTGAAAATTGGCATCACCCACATTCACCACCTCATCAATCAGGTATATGTCCGCATCCAGGCAGGTTATAATGGAAAACGCCAGGCGCAGATACATGCCTGAACTGTAATTTTTAACCGGTTCATCAATAAATTTCCCAATCCCGCTGAAGGCTACAATTTCATCAAACTTCTCATCGGTTTTCTGACGGGTAAATTTGTAAAGTGAAGCCGATAAGTAAACGTTTTCCCTCCCTGTTAATTCGGGATGAAAACCAGCTCCGATATCTAAAATGGAAACTGCTTTGCCATAAAAGTTTATTTCACCCTCATCGGGTACGTTAATGCCGCTTAATATGCGTAACAAGGTAGATTTGCCAGCCCCGTTTTTTCCGATAATGCCCAGCGCTTCACCCTTGTATAAATTGAACGAAACATCTTTAAGTGCCTGAAATCCTTCCTCCTTTGCGCCAGCGGTTGAAAACAACTTCGCTATAGAACCTTTAAAGCTGTCAATACGGTTTTCGCGCAGCCGAAAACTTTTTGATACATTTTTAACCTCCAGCATTACCTCATTCATAGCACACTGGTTTTATACGTAATCACTTACAAACTTTTCGTTCCTTACAAAAAATACCAGTCCTGCCATAAGTACTATAAAAGCAGTTGTTAAAGAGCAGGCCACCTGTCCGAAATCAACCGGCAGCCCTATAAATATCCATCGGTAAAGGGCAATTACATTAGCCACCGGGTGCAGGTAATAAATCCATTTGTAACTTACGGGCACCATGGTTGACGGATAAAAAACCGGCGTAAGCCAGATTCCAAAACCAATCAGGTAGGGTATAAAATGGTGAAGATCGCGGAAGCGGATGGTAAGCGCACTGAGCCATATGCCAACCGAAAGCCCCGTCAGGATATTAGCAATAACCACCAGCGGCAAAAAAATAATTTTAGACGAAAGGCCGATACGAAAAAACAACAGCATCAGCAATAACAATACCAGCGAAATACTAAATTCAACCAAACCGACTAATGCCTTGGAAAGAGGCAATACCAGCCTCGGAAACTGAATCTTTTTTATCACTTGCTGGTTGGCCATAAGCGAGGTACCGGCCTGGCCAACCAAGGCCGTAAAATAAAACCAGCCCATAATACCGGTAAAAGCAAAAACAGCATATGGCACATTCAAGCTTAAATGAATGACCCGTTGAAAAAAGAAATTGAAAATTATAAGCCCGGTAAGAGGCTGCACCAGCGACCAGAATATACCCAAATAGGTTTGGGCGTATTGCACCCGCAAATCGCGCAAGGCAAAAGACACAATCAGGTTGCGTGCCGCCGCCACTTCCTTTAAATAAGCCCAAACAGATTGCTGCCCGCCCCTGATAGTTTTATAAACGGTTTGTTCCACAAACTCAAAGTAAATATTCTTTCAAATAAGGCTGGTATAATTCTTCATGCCGCAGTAGCTCGGCTTTTCCATGCATGGCTTTAAGCACACCTTCCATGGCGTCTATGTTTTCTTCTTTATTCAATGCACGGGTTACTATTTTAAACAACCAGTCGAGGTTATGCTGGTGTAACTGACGGATGTATAAGCTATATAATACCTTTTGAACCTTATACGGAAACGGTTGCAACATTTTATAAACTGTATTGGAAACTGCCCTATAGGCCGTTAATACTTTTCTATCAAGCGATGCATTTACCTTTTCGGTTGAATATTGATAGGTGTTAATTACACCCATCTTCTGTTCAATAATTGCTGTAAAGGCATGCGGGTCGGCCCTTAATAATTCATACGGTAAAACAATAACATTATCGTTCCCAAATTTTTCCCGGTAAATGCTAACCACCCTTGAGTAATCAAACAGGTCAGGGAAATTATCCCACATGGATTTAAGCAGGTTTTCAAAATCGTAAGTGCCGCCTATGGATACATACGACGAGAAGAACGATTTAAACAATGAGGTATACCCCCTGGTTACAATTAGAATTTTAGCAGTAGGATAAATAGCATAAAGCGTTTCGCAAAGTTTATCCTGGTAGGCTTTAATATTATACTTTTTAAGCCCATTACGCATACCTACGATATCCGAATCGCTTTTCCAGACACTCAGGTGCTCGCTGCTGATAACAAAACACTCATGCATCGGGTCGGTGGACTCAGCGTACCACGAAATATCGTGTGTGCCATAAAAACCTGTTACTGCTTTAAATTTATAAAACATAGCAGGATGCTCTGCCAGCCACCGCTGCAAATAAGTTGAACCAGATTTAACATAGCCAATATGAATCAGTACTTTCGACATGGCTTCAAATATATAGTTTTAGAGGGAACGAGTTTTTTCGCACGGGGTAAAAATAAATAGGAATACAGGGAATTAATACTCTCTGTTAAACCGGGAAAACAGTGCCCTCTTTGGCAAGATATGTTTCAGGAAAAACCTCGCGGGCCTGGTTAAGTAAAAGGTCCAGGTTTTCGTACCGGGCTGAAAAGTGGCCTATTACCAGTTTACCAGCCTTTGCCTGTTTGGCAACAGTTGCCGCCTGGCGGCTGGTTGTATGGAATGTTTCAAGCGCGCGAGCCGTGTGTTCATCAACAAAAGTTGCTTCATGGTATAGCAGGCCAACACCCTTTATTTGTTGTATAAAACTATCTATGTAAACAGTATCGCTGCAGTAAGCATAGCTACGTGGTTCGGGCGGATCGCTGGTTAATTCGGAATTGGGTATTATGTGGCCATGCTCGTCCTTAAAATCCGCGCCCTTTTTGATGGCTACTATATCAGCGTAAGGAATTTTGTGTTCGGCAATTTTATCCACCAGGATTTTCCTTAACCCTTTTTTTTCCCTGAAAATAAAACCGGTGGTGGGCAACCTGTGTTTAAGGATAATTGTTTCAACCTGCAAAGCCTCATCTTCATAAATCACCTTTGGTTCATCGGCTACCGTGGGGTGGTAATGTATCTGAAATTTAAGTTGGGTTTGGGAATGCTTGAAATGCACATTCATTACCTCTTCTATACCGTCAGGGCCGTATATGTGCAGTGGAGTTTCGCGCCAGTTCAGGTTAAAGGAAGTAAGCAGGCCTATCAATCCAAAATAATGGTCGCCGTGTAAATGAGATATAAAAATATGGTCTAAGCGTCCACGCTTAATGTTAAATTTATTGAGTTGAAACTGCGTACCTTCGCCACAATCAATCAGAAAAAGACTGCCGTTGTAGTTTAAAATCTGTGAAGATGGATGTCGGTCGTGTGCAGGTATAGCTCCGTTGCTGCCGAGAATCGTCAGGTCAAATTGCATCAGCAGCCTTGGTTTATGTTCTCAAATCGCGGTCAAGTTCCTCCATCATAACGTAGTCAACCGATTCGCTCAGTGATGGAACTATGTTCAAAATGGGTTCTAATTGCGAAATTTTGATCAGCTTCTGGATATGGGCATTTAAGCCAGTAAGTACAAAAGTGCCTGTGGCCTCCTTGCAAAGACGGTTACCCACTAAAAGGGCACTTAATCCGGACGAGTCAACGTATTGTACATCTCCCAGATCCAGCACAATATTTCTGAATCCTTCATTGTTTAAAACAACCAACTCAGATTTAAGTTGCGGGGCGAGGTTGCTTAAAAGCTTGTCTTCGTTCAGCTTGAGTATTACAAGCCTGTCTCTTTTGTCTATCTGAAATCTCATAAGCAAATTCTTTTAAGAAGCCAATTATACTTCTAAAATACGATTTTTTCGGAAAAATTTATTTAATGGCGAAAGTGTATTATAAATCGCTCTTTTCAAAATTTAATGTTGGAACATAAAAACTGCGGGTGTTTTGCCCTGCATTTTAATATTGTATCTTTAAATATTGGAAATTGAAAACTACTTAAAATTAAAATGTCCATCAACTAAATGCCGGGGCTTGTTGTTTTAATAGAATTCAATTAGGTTTGATGTAAGTACATTTTGTAACAAGAAATTAAAGGCAAATAAATATCCGGGTAAATCGTCATTAACAATGGTATGTTGCTCTAAAGACCGACAAAATGTCTAAAAACAATTGTTGGTTTAAAATTTGAACTAAAGAAATATATGGACGCAAAATTTTCACCGAAAGTAAAGGAGGTTATCTCCTACAGCCGCGAAGAGGCCCTTCGCCTGAATCATGATTATATTGGTATAGAGCACCTATTGCTGGGGCTTATCCGCGAAGGAGAAGGACTGGCTATAAAGACCCTCAAAAGCTTGGATGTTGACTCTATTATGCTTCGTAAAACGATTGAGGATTCTATTAAAGATAAGGTTGCTAAAGGCAACTTTAATCCTAATAACCTTCCGTTGACCAAGCAGGCAGAAAAAGTGCTTAAAATAACCGTTTTGGAGGCTAAGGTTATGAAGAGTGATGTAATTGGAACCGAACATTTAATGCTATCTATTTTGAAAAATAAGGACAATTTGGCTACTCAGTTACTGTCACAATATGACATAGATTATGATGTTTTTAAAGCCGAGTTAGACGCCGTTCAAAACGACACTAAGGCCGAATTACCGAACGACCCGCCTGAGGATGAACCATTTGAGGATGATAAAACCAAAGGTTACGGAGCCCAGCAGGCTAAAAAACCGGGTGCTGCCAAAAGCAAAACCCCGGTGCTGGATAACTTTGGCAGGGATGTAACCCACCTGGCAGAAGAAGGCGCACTTGACCCTATTGTTGGCCGTGAGAATGAGATTGAACGTGTATCGCAAATCCTATCGCGCAGAAAAAAGAACAATCCTATTTTGATAGGCGAGCCCGGGGTTGGTAAAACGGCTATTGTTGAAGGCCTTGCCCTGCGCATTGTACAGAAAAAGGTTTCGAGGGTGCTTTTCAACAAACGAATTGTGATGCTGGACCTGGCGGCTTTAGTGGCTGGCACCAAGTACCGGGGCCAGTTTGAAGAACGGATGAAGGCTATTATGAATGAGCTGGAAAAGAACCGCGATGTGATTTTGTTTATTGATGAAATACATACCATAGTGGGTGCAGGTGGCGCTACAGGTTCGCTGGATGCTTCGAACATATTTAAACCTGCTTTGGCCAGAGGTGAACTACAATGCATAGGCGCTTCAACACTGGATGAATACCGCCAGTATATTGAAAAAGACGGTGCTTTAGCGAGAAGGTTCCAGCAGGTAATGGTAGACCCGCCATCGCCAGAGGAAACGGTGCAGATATTGACCAACATTAAGAGCAAATACGAAGACTACCATAACGTTGATTACTCTAAAGAGGCTGTTGAGGCTTGCGTAAAGCTTTCAACCCGGTATATTACCGACCGCTTTTTGCCTGATAAGGCTATTGATGTAATGGACGAAGTAGGTGCCCGGGTGCATTTAAAAAACATTCATGTTCCTAAAAATATCATTGAGCTTGAAAAACAGGTTGAAGAGATAAAGAACCAAAAAAACCAGGTTGTAAAAAGCCAGAAATACGAAGAGGCTGCCCGCTTACGCGACAGCGAGAAACGCCTGCTTGAAGAACTTGAAAAAGCAAAAAGCCAGTGGGACGAAGAATCGCGGATTAAGCGTTACCCGGTTGGTGAAGAGGATATAGCCGAAGTTGTGGCTATGATGACTGGCATACCTGTAAACAAGATTGCGCAGAGTGAAAGCAACAAGCTGGTAAATATGGGCGCTTCTATAACTGCCGCGGTTGTAGGGCAAGACCAGGCTGTGCAAAAAGTAACTAAAGCCATTCAACGTAACCGCGTTGGTTTAAAGGACCCTAAAAAGCCTATAGGCACATTTATTTTCTTAGGGCCTACAGGAGTTGGTAAAACAGAGTTGGCGAAATCTATTGCCCGTTATTTATTCGATTCGGATGATGCGCTGATACGTATTGATATGAGCGAATACATGGAGAAATTCAGCATCAGCCGTTTGGTAGGCGCGCCTCCGGGATACGTGGGTTATGAAGAAGGCGGACAGCTTACTGAAAAAGTAAGAAGAAAACCTTTCTCGGTGGTGTTGTTAGATGAAATTGAAAAAGCACACCCGGATGTATTCAACATTTTACTACAGGTGTTTGATGATGGTATTTTGACAGATAGTTTGGGTAGAAGAGTGGATTTTAAAAATACCCTGATTATTATGACCTCAAACATCGGCGCCCGCGATTTGAAAGATTTTGGTCAGGGCGTAGGCTTTGCCACTCAATCAAAAACGGAGCAAAGCGATGAGTTTTCAAAGAATGTAATTACCAAAGCTTTGAAGAGAACTTTCTCACCTGAATTTTTGAACAGGATTGATGACGTTATTATCTTCAACTCGCTTGAAAGAGAAAGCCTGCATAAGATTATCGACATCGCTCTGAAAGATGTTACCCAGAGGTTAAAAGACCTTGGATTTGATATCCAGCTTACCGTTGAGGCCAAGGAATTTTTATCAGATAAAGGATACGACCCTCAGTTTGGCGCAAGGCCATTGCACAGGGCTATTCAAAAATATGTTGAAGACCCTCTGGCTGAAGAGATATTAAGGGCAAATGCCAAGGCAGGCGACACCTTTACCTTTGACCTTGAAAAAGGCGCAAGTGAATTACGCATAACACATAAATCTGCGCCTAAAACGGCAGATACGGGAGCAGCAGAATCTTAATTCGGTAGTTGTCGAAATTGAACAGCCCAAGGCCGAGAGGTTTTGGGCTGTTTTGTTTTAGAGATTTCTTACCGCATAAAACGAGAGCAAATCTTTCATTTATTATTTAACCTCTTCGTCCTTCCTCATAAACCCCATCACCGCCTCACTAACGCCCACAGATGAAAATCCTCCGTCATGGAATAGGTTTTGCATGGTTACGTAGCGCGTCAGGTCGCTGAATAAAGCAATGCAATAGTCGGCGCAGGCTTCAGCCGGGGCGTTGCCTAAGGGACTCATTTTTTCTGCAAACCCCAAAAACTCATCAAAGCCCTTTACGCCCGAGCCGGCAGTAGTAACCGTTGGTGATTGGGAAATGGTATTTACGCGTACCTTCTTTTGGGTGCCGTAATAATATCCGAATGAACGTGCGATGGATTCAAGTGTCGCTTTGGCATTGGCCATATCGCTATAGCCCGGAAATGCACGCTGTGAAGCGATATATGTTAGTGCCAGCATAGAGCCCCATTCGTTCACTGCGTCCAGTTTCATGCAGGTTTGTAAAACCTTATGGAATGAGAGCGCAGAGATATCCAGCGTTTTCTGAAACCATTCGTAGTTAATATCAGTATATGTCTTTCCTTTCCGTACGTTGGGCGACATACCTATGGAATGGAGCACAAAATCAAGCTTACCTCCCAAATGTTCCATAGCCTGGTTAACCAGCTTTTCAAGGTCTTCAACCGAGGTTGCATCGGCAGGTATAACAATGGAATTGCATTGGGCCGCCAGCTTGTTTATTTCGCCCATGCGAAGCGCAACGGGGGCATTGGTTAAAACAAATTTAGCACCTTGTTCGTGCGCTTTCAGCGCCACTTTCCAGGCTATTGAATTTTCATCTAATGCGCCGAATATGATGCCGCGTTTACCTTTTAGTAAATTCATTTTATAGATTTTAGAACTCAGAATCAAGAGCCAAGATAGAAATTTAGCTTAACTGGCTATCAGCTCCCGGGCATTGGCAAGCGATGCTTCGCTAAGTTTATTGCCGCTCAGCATTTTCGCAATCTCAATAATGCGCTCCTCTCCTTTCAGTTCTTTCATGCGGGTTTGGGTGCGGTTATCCCTGGTTTCTTTATAGATATATAAATGCATATCGCCGGTGCGTGCAATTTGCGGAAGGTGAGTAATGCAGATAAGCTGATGGTTGCGTGACAGTTTTTTCATAATCTCGCCCACTTTTAAAGCTACTTCGCCCGATATGCCTGCGTCAATTTCATCAAATATCATTGTGGGTAAAGCATCGGCATCGGCTACCAGTGATTTGATGCAAAGCATCAGTCTCGATAACTCGCCCCCGGAGGCAACATCCTTAATTTCGTGCGGTGCAAAGCCCTTGTTGGCCGAAAACAAAAACCGTAATTCCGTAAGGCCGTTTTCGTTCAATTGCTTCGGCTCCAGCTTACGTATATCCACTTTAAAAACAGAATTTTGCATACCCACTTTTGCCAGCAGCACTACAACGTGGGTTTGAAAATCGCGCAGTACTTTCTCCCGGGCAGCATGTAGCTGATCGGCTATGGTGCTCAGTTCTTTAAATTCCTTGTCCAGTTGCTTCTCCAAAACTTCTATTTCGGTAGAGTTTACTTCAACCGATGATATCTTCTCCTCCAGATCCTTCTGAATTTTCAATAATTCATCCAGAGTGATGGCATTGTGCTTTTTCTGCAACCTGAAAATAACCGTGAGGCGTGCGTTGATTAATTCAAGCCGCTCAGGGTCAAGCGAAGTCATATCCTGCACGTTCTCCAATTCGCTGCCTATGTCTTTTAATTCTTCATAAACGCTCTGCAAGCGTTCGCTAAGGCTAAGTATATCCTTATTAAAACTCTTAACCGGCCTTAACCGGCCCTGTAGCTCAATCAACTGCCCAAGCACAGAAACTTCATCGTTATTTAAAATCTGAATGGCACTTTGAACAGCCAGTTTGATTTCCTCCACATTAGCCAGGGTACCTTGCTCTTTTTCCAACTCATCCTGCTCCCCCGCTTCCAGTTTAGCTTCGGCCAGTTCTTTTAATTGAAAATGCAGATAGTCCATTTCCGCTGAAGAGCTCTTGGCCAGTTCAGTCAATTCGTTCAGTCGGGCCAGGCCTTTTTTATAAACCAGGAATTTTTGCCGGTAATCTGTCAGCAAAGCTTTGTTGCGTGCCAAAACATCTATTACCTGCAACTGAAAACCTGCTTTAATCAGGTCTAAAGTTTCATGCTGGTTATGCAGGTTCATTAGTTTTTCGCCCAACTCTTTCAGCACATTTAAGGTAACCGGCGTGTCGTTTACAAACGCACGCGATTTGCCAGATTGATTAATCTCCCTTCTTACAATAGTGTGGGTTTCAAAATCCAGTTCGTTCAATTCGAAAAAGCTCTTTAAATCCTTATTTTCTATTTCAAAATCGGCTTCTACAACGCATTTTTCTTCCTTATCGTAAAGCACTTTGGTATCAGCACGGTCGCCCAAAATCAGCGAAAGGGCACCCAGCAAAATTGATTTACCTGCACCTGTTTCACCGGTAATAATATTCATACGGTCGCTGAAAGCAATTTCCAATTGCTCTATAATGGCGTAGTTCTTAATGGTAAGCTTGTGAAGCATGGCACTAAAATAGTTTTTATCAACGACAGGCCATAACGCGTCCTTGTTTACCGCATGAAATGTGGAGAAATGGCGTAATGGTTATCTTTCTTCAAAAACCAGGTTTTCACCATCCGGTTTATAGAGAGTAAGTATGTTGCCTGAAATTTTCCAGGTAGTAACGTTGCTGTAAAAGTTAAAAAGGATTTTTTCCAGCTGCTCGGCCTTGCACAGCATTTTAGTGGATGATATGTTTATGATGGATATTTTATCGCCCTGCGCCGAAAACGAACCGGTAAAGCTGTTGCAGGCGTTTTTGCCCTTTAATTTTCCGTCCTTCATACTGAACTGAATAGATATAGCTGTATCCTGCATGGTTAGCACCGTTTTAGTGTCGTCCATGGTATAAAGCACCCATTTTTTATTGCCTAATTTTTCCGTTGGGTTGTAGCCGGTTTTCGTTTTTGTAATAACCCGCAACAGTTTGTAT
>CAISWS010000386.1 GCA_903889265.1 uncultured Bacteroidota bacterium | reverse complement strand
GGCCGTGCCATTAAAAGGGGTTTTGTAAATTTTGATTGGCGAATTATGACTGCTGATTTAAAGCAGTATTATGCTGAAACGCGGGTTTTAAATCAGCAATCAGAAATCATCATTCAGCATTATTTTTATCCTCCTAACTGCTCGTTCTCCTCTTGCTCTTTCTTTTCGCTGGGTTTTTCGGGGAGGCCGAATTTGTAAGTGAGGGTTATCATTACGGTGCGGTTGAAGTTTTGCCAGCTGCCCTGGGTTTCGAGGCCGGGGGTGTTGTTAACCCAGCGCCACTCCATGGTGTTGAACATGTTGTTGGCAGCAACGGATACGGTTAGCTGCTTTTTTTTGAGGAAGGATTTTTTGAGGCTGGCGTTAACTACACCCACCGGTAACGATATGCCCTGCGCGTTGACACCACGGCTGTTGAACCAGCCATTGCACTCCAGTACCATGCCTTTCCAGAATGTAAAGTCGGTGGAGGACCACAGGTTATAAACGCTGCCCGACATGGCGGTGATGTTAACGCCCTGCTCGAAACCATAATCTTTGTAGGAGTAATTATTATATACCTGGAGGTCCCACCACTTGGTGATATGCAATTTGCAGTAGAAGCTTAAATTGAATATTTTATTTATGCCCCCGTTGGTTACGGTTTGGTGGGTAATGCGCTGGCTATCAATTTGCGAGGTTTGTATCACTACCCCATTTTGAAAATTGCCTCCTGCATCAAACGAAAACATTTGCTTGCCTACGTGGATGGTATAATTAGCCGTTATTACGTTTGAATAGGCGGGTTTTAAGAGGGGATTGCCCTGCCAGGTAGTGTATTGGTCTATATAGGTTAAGGTGTTGTTTATTTGCCTGAATTGAGGCCGCTGCACGCGCCTGCTGTAGCTGATGCTTACGTTTTGTGTATCATTAATGGCGGCGTTGGCCGAGCCGCTGGGGAACAGGCCAGGATAGCTTTGGTAAACCGCATTATCGTTGCTCTTAATGTAAGTGTAAGTGCCCCGCAAGCCGCCTGAGTAGGAGAGCCACTTTTTAAAAGTGCCCCGCAGCAAAGCGTAAACCGAAGTAATGTTTTGGGTGTAATTAAAGTTGTTGCTAAGCAGGGTATCTTTGGTTTCGATATTATTTACAGTATTGTAGGCGTTGAATACGCTGCTGTTAATGGTGGTTGAGCTTTTTACACCGGTTTCAATTTTATATCCTTTAAGCCTGCGCAGCGGTCGTATATAATCTAACTGAAAATTAATATCGTGGATATAATTATCTGAAGCGGTGCGCCGGTAAAGGCTGTTAGGGGCATCGTAGATATCGGCGGTATCGTATGCCAGTGAGCTGAGCATGGCATTTTGAGCGCTTTGCAGGTAGGTGTGGTTAAAGTCTATATCAAGCTCGTGGTCCGTGCTGTCGAATTTTTTGCGGTAGCTAAAGTCGTTTGTAACTGAGTAATTGTAGCTGCGCTGGTTGTTGGTGGAGTTGTAATGTTCTATGGTATCCATCAGCGTGTTCAGACTTTGCGAATTACCGGTACTTAGGTTTTTATCGGGCGAGTAGCTGCCGCTGGCGGTATAGGTAAAAGTGGTTTTATCATCAAAAAAATAATCGAAGCCAAGTTTTAAACTATTGTTCAGTCGTTTGTCGGTGCCGTTATTGTTCAGGTTGTAGTGGCTAATTGCGCTGTCTACGTTAATTGTTCTGTTCTCCTTCCATTGATTGGTGTTTTCGGCATAGTTAGCGGAGTATGAGCCGAACACATTGACTTTATTTTTGCGGTAGTTAATTACCAGACTGCCATTGTAGCGGTTTATATATCCATAGCCTGCAGCAATGGTTCCGTTTAAACCATTGGCTTTCCCTTTTTTCAAAATGATGTTGATGATGCCTGCGTTGCCTTCGGCATCATACCGTGCAGAGGGGCTGTTGATTACTTCAATGCTTTCAATAGAACTGGCTGGCATGGATTTTAAAAAGCCCTGCAGGTCG
Source organism: uncultured Bacteroidota bacterium (assembly GCA_903889265.1). Taxonomy (GTDB): domain Bacteria; phylum Bacteroidota; class Bacteroidia; order Chitinophagales; family LD1; genus Bog-950. Next base: position 33,367 of record CAISWS010000386.1, on the reverse strand, counting down.
GCTTGCGCAAGGGCGTTGGGCCTGCCATCTACCAGCACTTTTACGCCATCTTTTCCGGTGATGGATATGTTGCCGTCCTGGTCAACACTAACGCCGGGTATATTGCGCAGCAAGTCTTCAGCAGTGCCGCTTTGGTTGGTGGGGCTTTCGGCTACATTGAAAATGGTTTTTTCGGCGGTTTTAATAATAGGGGACCGGTCGGCTACAATAACTGCGGCATTTAATGTTGCAGATTCCTGAAGGAGCTTAATAGCCTTCATTTGTAAATCGGTGGTAATTTTAATGGGAATGGTTTTTGAGCTATAACCTACAAAACCGGCTACCAACTGATATTTTCCGGTTTTAATATTTTCGATAACAAATTTACCGCTGGCATCGGCTGTTGCACCGGTAATTATCTGATCGCCTGCGGGGTTTTTAAGCACCACAGTTGCCAATTCCACAGGCGCTCCGCTGACCGAATCAACCACAGTGCCACGAATGGAAAATGTAGTATTCTGCGCAAAACCGACCAGGGAAAGGAAAATAAAACAGATTGAGAGCAACAATGATTTCACTGTGCTAACATAACGAATTGAGTGGAAAATTGTTTGCAAAATAAGGCGCATAAAAGATAAGACGTCAAATCACCGCAAAACTAGCCCCGGCCACCTCCGCCACCGCCCAGGCGGTCGTTATCCTCTTTCATTTTCCGTTCGCTCCCATTGCCCGAGCCAAACTTATACGAAAGGGTTATCATAAGCACGCGGTTAATTTCCTGCCAGCTTCCCTGGGTTACAAGGCCGGTGTTATAGGTAACCCAGCGCCATTTCATGGTGTTGAGCATGTTGTTGCCAGCAAGGGAAACAGTAAGGCGGTCGTTTAAAAAAGCCTTTTTTAAACTGGCGTTTAAAACACCTGCGGGCAAAACATAGCCCTGGGTATTAACGGCTTTGGTGTTGAACCAGCCATTAATTTCTAAAGTAGTGCCCTTCCAGAATTTAAAATCAATAGCCGACCACAGGTTGTAGGAGCTACCCGAAATAGAGCTGAGGTTAATACCCGGCTGATAGCCATAAGCTATGTAACTGTAGGTATTGTTCATTTGAATTTCCCACCATTTGGTTAAGTGCAGTTTGGCGTAAAACGTGAAATTGAAAGTGCTGGCACTGCCTGCGTTGGTTACGCCGCCCCGGGTAATACGGGTGCTGTCTGCATGTGAGGTTTCTGTAATCAGCTGGGTTTGAAAATTACCACTGGCATCAAATGAGAACATGTGCTTGCCCACATTGATGGAATAGTTGGCACTGATGATGTTTGAATACGAAGGCTGTAAAAAAGAATTGCCCTGCCAGGTGCTGTATTGGTCGATATACGATATAGTATTATTTATTTGCCTGAACTGCGGCCGCTGAACCCGGCGGCTGTAACTTAAACTCAGGTTCTGGGTATCGTTAATGGCGTAGCTGATGGATGCGCTGGGGAAGAGGTCGGGGTAGTTTTTATTTACAGAGTTATCGTTGCTTCGGATGTAAGTATATTCTCCTCTTAACCCGGCAGAATAAGAGAGTATCTTTTTGTAAGCCCCGCTCATAATAAAATAAGCGGCTGTAATATTTTCAGTGTAATTGAAATTGTTGCTTAACGTGTCATCGCGGGTCTCCACGTTGTTGATGGTGTCGTAAACATTGAAATTATTTCGATTGATGGTGGTTTCGTTTTTGGCACCAACTTCAATTTTGTAGCCCTTCAGTTTTTTAAGCCGGTGGATATAATCGAGCTGAAAAACAAAATTCTGAATGTTATTGGCAGAGGTGGTGCGCCGGTATAAACTATTGGCAGGGTCAAAATTGCCGAGGGTATCGTACGCCAGGGAATTGAGTGGGGCGTTTCGGCTTCCGTTTACATAAGTATGGTTAATATCAATGTCCAGTTCGCGATCGGTGCTGTCGAATTTTTTGCGGTATGATATATCGTTGGTTATGGAGTAGTTAGTGCTGTGTTCGTCATCCGTTGAGCTGTATTTTGCTACCTCATTTTCAAACGCATCCAGGCTTTCAGAGGACGCCAGACTTAACCACCTGCCCTGGCTGTAATTACCGCTGGTTGTATAGGTGAGGGTGTTCTTATCATTAATAAAATAATCGAGCCCCGCTTTAAGGTTATTGCTGAAACGGGTCTCCGTTCCTTTACTGTTCAGGTTATAATGGCTCAGCAGACTATCTACGGTAATGGCCCTGTTCTCAATCCACTGGTTACCTGTTTTTGAATAATACGCCCCGTAAGTAGCGAAAACGTTGATTTTATTTTTGCGGTAATTGATTGCAAAATTTCCGTTATACCGGTTTAATACGCCATAGCCCACCGAGACTGAACCATTCAATCCATCGGCTTTGCCTTTTTTTAGTTTTATATTAATGATGCCAGCGTTGCCTTCGGCATCATAGCGGGCAGAGGGGTTTGTAATCAGCTCAATGGCTTCAATAGAACTGGCTGGCAATGATTTTAAAAAACTTTCAAGGTCGCTTTGTGCCAGGGCGTTGGGCCTGCCATCAACCAGTATTTTTACACCCTGTTTGCCGATGATTGAAACATTTCCTTTCTGGTCAACGCTAACACCCGGCATGTTGCGCAATACGTCCTCTGCAGTACCCGTTTGGTTGGTTGGACTTTGGGCCACATTAAAAACAGTTTTTTCGGAGTTTTTTGTAATCAGGGATTTTTCGGCTGTAATAACTGCGGTATTCAAAGTTTGAGAAGAAGGGATTAGCTGAATGGATTTTAGCTGCAGGTTGGCATTCAGTTCAACCGGTAATGTTTTGGGGTTGTAACCAACAAAGGTGATAAGCAACTGATACTTGCCAATCTTTATATTCTGTAGTTCGAATTTCCCATCGGCATCTGTGGTTGCGCCGGTAACTAATTGGTCGTTATCAGGGGTTTTAAGGGCAACAGTGGCTAATTCAATCCCTTTTCCAGTCAATGAATCAACTATACGACCCTGCACAGTAAATTGCGACACCTGCGCGTAGGGGATGTAAAAAGCGAGCAGCAAACCGGCTATAAGTAATAGTGATTTCACAGCGCTAACTTAACGGATTGAAGTGAACCCTTATTGTAAAATAGCTTAAGAAATTGTATGATGCTTTTAAGCAGCTAACTATTTGTATTCCGGGTGTTTATCTATAAAAGCCTGTAGCCTTCCGCGGGTTACTGATTGTATTTTGTTCCTGAAAAATGAGGTCCAGCCCAGCAACTGTCCTTTTAGCCCAAAAGCCTGTGAGGCCCATTTCCAGAAATCGAAAGTATCGGTATGGCGGATGATTTTGCCACCCTTAAATTCAAAATCAGCGTGTATGCGGTTTATCACTTTGCGCCCGGTTAGCGAAAAAGTATAGGTAGCCACCCAATCGGCTGAGCCGGTTGTTTCGTTAGCTTTAACGTTGGTAAAAGTGAGGGTCATATCTGCACTGGCATTAGTTAGCATGTGCCACATGGCCTTTGGCTGTTTGCCTTTAAGGCCGGGGAAAGCGTTATCGCTAAACTCTATCTTATCGGCGTAGCATGCCTGCATGCCTTTATAATCTTTATATGAAAAGGCAGTATAAAAGCGATTGATGAGTTGCTCATTTTCGTTCATAGCCCGAATTTGGTGTGCTTAAATTTAAGCAGCATTTTTCATTTTTTCGATTCGCTGAAGGCGCTTGGATTCAGAGCGGTAACGGGGAATAAAAATGCTTAGGATGTAAGTTTTGAAAAGATAACCCCAAAAACTTGGTTCATTAAGCTCCGGTGCAATCAGGTGAGCTATCTTTTCGTGTGCTGCCGGTGTTTCGCTCCAGTGCATAGAAGCACGCATGTGGTGTACGGTATGGTAACCGTTATTGAATAAAAAGGTATTTACCCCCATAAAGTTACGGGAGTGGTTATATTCTGATTCCTCATCAGCGTGCACGTGTTGAACGTAGTTGAACGTAATTACCATAAATTGCGATACCTGCTGTGGGATAAGCACATATAGCAAAGCCTTTTTCCAGCTTAATACGAAAAAGAATACCAGCCATAATATTAATACTGTCAACTGACCGAGATTCTGATAATACTGCTCTTTGTTTTTGGCTTTTAACTCCTGCATATAAGGAATAACTCCTTCCTTCATTTGGTTGTAACCGCTGATGCTGGGATATTGTAACAGGGCAACCACATCATTATTCTCGGTATGGCGGTAAGTACGGGTGGTGTCTGGTTCTTTATTGGTATACCGGTGGTGGTTACGGTTGTGGGTGGGTATCCAGGCAAAAATGGGCATGCCGTAGAAAACAGTGAGCCACCAATCAGTTAATATGTTCAGCCATTTTTTTGTCCAGATATTGATGTGGTTGTGATTGTGCGTAATAACTGCTACTGCCACCGAAAAATGCAGGTATACAATATAGGCCAGCCAGTTAAAACCAAAATGCCATTGAAGAATAAAAAGTGTTGTTGTGATAGCAATATAAATGAGGGTTTTAATGTCTGCCTTGTATTTGAGCATGATGTTTTGTTATGCGGTGATAAAATAAGCCTCAGCATAAAACGAGGTGGGGTAGGCCCGAGTTAACTGCTATTGAGCGCAACTTATAAAAAAATACGGACAAGGCACCTTTGTTGTAGGCTTTAATAACAATATTGGCGCCCCAACAAAAGCGGGAAAAGTTATTGTACCGCGTTTGAATCTTTTAAAACCTCTGCGGCGCAACCGCTAAAAGCACGGCCACAAAATGACAAATACCTGCGGCCAATACAAAGAAATGCCAAACAGCATGATGATATGTAAAACTCTTTTTTACGTAGAAGTATACCCCCATAGTGTATAGTATCCCCCCTGCTGCAACCAGCGAAATAACAGGTAAAGGAAGCGCAACAAAGAATGCTTTACCGGCAGCCAGCAATATCCAACCCATCATTAAATAGATTGCAACAGAAACTTTTTCGTATCTGCCTGTAAGAAAGGCTTTGAAAAAGATGCCGATTAAAGTAAGGCTCCATAAAGTTGCCAGCATGCTAATGCCAACAGCGTTGTTCAGATAAATAAGGATGAAGGGTGTGTAAGTACCGGCAATAAGAAAGTAGATACTGATGTGGTCGAGCTTTTTAAGCAGGGCCTTTACCTGTATTTGCTGAAAGCTGTGATACAGTGTAGAAAACGTATAAACCATTAAAAAGCTGAATCCATAAACACAGGCACCCACCACAGCGGCAGCGGAACCTGCTTTGGTTGCAAAAGCTATTAACAACGGAATGCATACCACACCAAACAAAATACCAAAGCCGTGGCTGATGCTGTTGGCCAATTCCTGTTTCATTACTTTTTCTGAATGTTGGATTTCCATGGTGCCTGATTTTGGTGGTTAATAATTATAAAACGCCGTCTTACGGCAAGTATTGCTTACCGATGCAAATATAATGAACAGTGTTTAGTGGACTGACTTAAAACGCTGCAATCCGCAATTTCTGACCAAGGTTAGTTTCAGGAAAAGAGAAGCCTATTCGAAAATGTTTAAATCGGCCCAGGCCTGGCGCTGGGTGCTTTTAGGGTCCTGGCAGATGTAACCTTTCTTATCGTAAATAAGCGTGGTTCTGGTAGCCGGTTCGTATTTTTTCCAATCCTCTTTACCGGAAGCGTTGGGGTTACCAGTGCGTGCAAAATTGACCCATGCCTGTTGCATTTGGTCTGATATCTGATGTATCTTTTTGTTGTTGGAGAGGAACAATATTTTTTTGCCCATTTTGGTATTAAAGGTGTTGAACACAAACGGAATCTCCAGCCCGTGGCATGATTTTAAACCTACCCATGTTAGTGGTTTTGAGGTCCAGTCAAACCGGTACATGTAGGTATTTGCCTGTGCAGATTGCAACTCGGCAAATTTAACCGATGGCATAGTAAAAATACCATCTGTAAGCAGTTCCAGGATGCCGTCGCGGCTGGGATAATCTTTGTAAGCGGAAGTTATTTGCTTTTGCACTGCGGGACTAAACCGGTTTAAATAAGGTTTCATTTGCTCCTCTGTAATTGGTAGCATATTTAATTTTTTCATGGCAAACAGGTTTGCCTCGTTTTTGTTGGTACCAATCAAAAGGTCTACACCATTACTTTGGCCGTTTTTGATGGCGGTCATTAAGTCATGGGGTAAAAAACCGCCATCTACGGTAGGGGCAAAAGTTTTGGGTAACGATGGATCAGCAATCAAAACCTGCATCAAGCGTCTCATGGCGCTGTTCAGTGTATCAATGGGCAGCAACTTCAGTTTGTATAAACTATCCGGCGTAAGGCCCAGTTGTTGCAGGTAAAGCGTGGTTACCCGGGTAGCCATCTTAGGGGTCCAAACGTCACCGGCAGGGCCGCTTTCTACAATAGCGCGTTTAAATAAACCCTTTGCAGGGGGCACTGCCATCAATGTTTCAACGCTGATACCACCTGCCGATTCTCCGAAAATGGTTACCGCATCGGGGTCGCCGCCGAAGGCTGCAATATTTTCTTTTACCCATTTAAGTGCGGCTACCTGGTCTTTAATACCCAGGTTATCTTCAAACTTTCCGGCGCTGCCGGGCATATCTTTAAAATATAAAAAGCCGGTTGGGCCAAGCCTGTAATTTATGGTAACCACCACTACATCGCCCCGTTGAGCAATGCTGGTAGCATCATACATATCTGACGAACCCGAGCCACCTACAAATCCTCCGCCATGTATCCAAACCATCACCGGCCTCTTTTTCGCATCTGCCCCCGGAGACCATACATTTAGTGAAAGGCAGTCCTCGCCTTGTGGTTCATTCCCAATCAGTATTTTCTTCATTTGTGGTGCTACCGGCCCAAATACGGTAGCGTCTTTTACGCCTGTCCAGCTATCAGGGCTTTGCGGTTCGCGGAATCTCAGTTCTCCTGAGGGTGCTTTGGCATATCTTATCCCTTTCCAGATGCAAATATTCTGGTTGGTCATTCCTTTTACCATGCCCTGTTTGGTTTTAACGGTCAGTTGGCTGGTATCAACACTGGTAGCGTTAATAGTGTTTGAAGCAACCAAAAACAGTAAAAAGAATACTACCATAAATGGTCGGGTGGGACAGTGTTTCATCATGTGTTTTGTATGTCACGAAAGTAAATAACCGGCTCAGCATTTTCAGTTAATTATTCTGAAACGTTGATTGCAATTATTGAAGCGATGTATAAAGGGATTTAATCCGTCTTTAAGGTTTTCAGAAACCGGAACATAACCGACTGCTCAAAACCGAGTTGCCCTGATTGGGCGAACTGATAATATCGCTTCAGTATTTCCTTTTTCAGTTCTGTTTCTATATCCTTTTTATAAACTACCAGCAGTTGTTTTTTGCGAAGCGCAATATCCGCTTTCAGGTGTTTTGTGGATGGGTAAACATCCAGTTCAGCCAGTCTGTTTTCTTCCGGAAATTTAATAGTCGCAAGTTTTGAAAGGTAAAAAGTTTCGAATTTCCCCCACTCTACATCCCCGTTAAATGAACTTTCGTCGGGCTTTGTGTTACGGTACTGAATACTGTATTCGGTTATGATGCCCGAATTAATTACTGCCTGTAAATGCGGGGGAACGGTGTCAGCTTTCAGGAATTCAATATCAGGGTCAACCCCCTTGGCGCCAATAAAATACCCGCCGGGGGTGTAGTAGCGTGCCACCGTAACATACAGGCTTTGTCCACCTTTAAAGGGGCGGGTGCCCTGCACAAAGCCTTTGCCGTAAGTTCTGTCGCCTATTAAAGTGGCCCTTTTAAAGTCTTTCATACACCCTGCAAATATCTCGCCCGATGAAATGGTGTGCCTGTCGGTAAGAATCTTAATGGGCATTACAGTATCAACCGGTGCCTCACCGGTTTTGTAACTGTAATTAGCGGTTGAGTCTTTAAGCCGCAGACTGCAAACAAGCGTATTTGGCGAAAAAAAAATGCTGAGCGCGGATGAACATTCATCTACCAGCCCACCACTGTTGCCCCGCATATCAAGAATTAATTTTTTCATACCCCTGGCTTTCAATTCCGTTACGGCATTGCGCAAAGTTTTTGCAGAGCCTGATAAGAAGTGGCTGAAGATGATGTAGCCGGTACTATCAGCCTGCATATAATACAGCGGCACTGCTTTGTATGTAATATTTTCGCGTTTAAATGCTTTATGAATAATGCCTTTAAACGGCCTTTTAAGGGTTAAGCGAATACTGTCGCCTTCCACACCCTTTAATCTGTGAATAACCGAATCAAGCGGCAGGTGCTGAACGTTCTGATTATTTATTTCAACCACCAGGTCGCCGGCCCTTAAACCATATCTCATGGCAGGTAAGCCTTCGGTAGGTTCTACAATTACTACGCCGCTATCGCTTTGCTTTACGGTGCTGCCAATACCTGCGTATTGAATACCCGCCCAGGCTTTGCCGCGGTCTTTGGTCTCTTCAATGTCAAAATAATTCGAATAGGGATCCAGCTCACCCAGCGTTTTACGCATGGAGCGCTTCATCAGGTCAGGTAGGTTCAGGGTATCAACATAGTTTTTATCAAGCAGGGTAAAAAATTCACCATACAAATCCAGTTGCTCCTGCAATTGCTGCTGGCGCAATTCCATACCCGCGAACGAAATACACAATAGTGTAAATAACCCCAATACAACAGCCTTGGTTTTCCCCTTCATAATTCTTATTCTGGTAGGGCGAAAGTATTGCAAAAAGTTTGGGAATGGTAAATGAATGTAGGCAGCCGTTGAGATGGGCGATGCATCATTCCCGCCTGTAATTAATACAGTTTGAATATGAGATTGTTAAAAAGTAGCGCTAAGGTTTTCAAAAAGGCTATATAGCAAGGATAGTTTTTATGATATTTATCACTTTTATCTTTTATTTAGTATCAATATTTTATTATTGCACCGTGTCAGCAAAATAAGGTGGGGCGTTTCTTCTCGTTTTCGTTGTATCTTTCTAATAACGTAGAAGGATAGTCTGATATTTCAGGCAGCGATTTTTCGGCAGAAATGACCCCGCCTCTTTATTTTAAGCTGAAAGCCTATTTGGTAACTACAAGCTGCTTGGTTTTAACCCCGCTTCCGCTGCTCAGGCTTATAAGGTAAGTTGCCGCCTGAAGTTTAGCCGTGTTATACTGGATGTTATTGAACCCTAAAACGCTGGTTGCATTAAGCTGGTCTACCAGTCTTCCCTGTACATCGAAAACTTTCAATTCAACTTTCTCCGCAACCGGCAGGTAATAGGAAATCATAGTTTCGTCTTTTGCCGGATTTGGTGCTGCATCGTATAACTGTGGCGTTGATACTATTGCTTTGGCTACTTCATTTATGCCAACAGTACTCAGTGTATCATTCAGGTTTATCAAGGCCGATGTATCCATCTGGATATTTTCATCACCTGCCTGGTAAGGTGTGTAAGAAAAATATACCAGCATCATTTCATTAGAGGTATAATCCCCTGCAACCACCGTTTGCGGAGGCGTGTTTGGGTTGTTAAGGTTACTGGTTGTATTATTATAAGTGCAATATGCCCATAGGGTTGTTCCCGCAGGTATCTTTACAATATTTCTGAAGTTGTAAAATCCCTGCCAGTGGAAATCCCAGTTATTGATACGGATAAACGGAATTGTATCATTTGCCGGGGTGATGCCGTAGCTAATCCATTTTTGACCTATCAGGTGATTATGTGGTGCCACACTAAGCGCTGAAATGTCAATGTTTGGCAGCTGGTAATGCTCATTAAAAGTAACAATGCTATCGGCCGGAATTGAAAGTGGGGCATTGATATTGGTGAAGTAATTTAATATTGGCGCCATAGATACCTTACGGCTTACACTGTTGGCCAGCAGCAGGTTAATTTTAGTGCTGTCAATCCGCCCGTTATCGCCGGCAGGATAGTGTATTTGTAATACGATATATGAGTTTTTGAATAACTTAATGCCAAAGTTAGCTGGCATAAAACTGGGTGACGCACCGGGCACCCAGCCTCCAATTAAAATAGCTTTATTGGTTCCAACACCCCCGAAATTAAGATAGCCCGGACCCGGTGAGGCAGAGTCTAAAGCTGCGCAGATGCCGGTGGTATCCTGGTAGACCAACACATGGTGAACAATTGAGGGGTTGCCGGGAACAATTTCCATGGCAGTTATGTACTGATCTGTAAGTAAATTACTGGGTATGGCAAAGCACTGGTAAATATCGGTTGTTTCGTTAACCGGAACTGTAAAAGTGGGTATGGTCAATGAAAGGTTCGGTGTGCCTAATTGAGATCCGTTAGTATAAACCGGTTGGGTTGGGGCAAGTGAACTGTCACCTTCAGGGGCACCGTTATTTACCCATTCGTTAATCAGGCTTATTTCGGCAGGTGTCAGCAGGCGCTCATGTGCTAAGCGGGTATAGGTAGGGTCGGGAGACCAGGGTGGCATTTTTTTGATGGTAACATCATGGCTGATATTAAAACGTTGCTGGTAAGCATCGGTGTAATCAAGTAATGAAAACGGTGCTATTCCATCCTGGTGGTGACACTTGGTACAATTATTATAAAGTATGGGTGCAATGTTGCTGGCCCAGGTAATACTTTGTGCATTTCCGGATGTGGCAAGAATAAACACAGAAAACAAAAGGATGGTAAATTTTTTCATGGGCTTTTTGTGATTATAAAACTTAAAAGCTAAGATATGTTTTATTACGACAATCTAAGGCAACCTTTAAACCGAATTCAGTTAAACCTGTCCAAACCCCGGTTAAACCAGGGTTTGATTGTGACCGGGAAAGAGTTAAAAGGTTTAATTTTGATAGGTTAAATGCATTGATTAAGTTCGGTTAACCCTTATATTTTGAAGCTTTTTTTACCTTTTTTATTTTGCCTGTACAACTGCTTTTTGTTAGGCCAAACAGCCAAATATCCGGTTACTGGTATACCGGTTGAACGTTATGGGAAGATCCTGGAAAACCCATGGGCTGGTGGTTTAAATGCGCCGCAATTCTTCCCGATTGACCTTAATGGAGATGGCATTAACGACCTTTTTGTTTTTGACCGGGGCAGCAATAAGGTACTTACCTTTTTAAATGATGGCTCGCATTCCGATACGGCTTTTCATTATGCCCCTGAGTATGAACATATTTTTCCGGCTATGACCCAGTGGGCTGTTTTGAGCGATTATAACCACGATGGTATCCCTGATATTTTCACTTACCAACCTGGTGGAGTTACCCCTCAGGGGCAGACGGTCCCTTCTGGAATTATGGTGTATAAAGGTTCGCGGGTATTGGGCAATTTGCATTATGATGTAGTGTCTTATTGCCTGAACTACACTAATAACGGATTTACCGTAAGTATTTTGCCCAATGGTTTGGGCTTACCCGCAATTATTGATGTAAATGGCGATGGGCAAATGGATATATTGAGTTTCGGGGTTTATGGAACAACAGTCGATTATTTTGAAAATACAACAGCACAACTTGGGCTTTCGCCAGATTCATTAAAGTTCACCCAATCTACCAGTTGCTGGGGTAATTTTTACGTTTCTAATTCAACCCTGGGGGTTAGTTTAAATATAAGCTGCAAAGGTGGAACAGGACAGGATGGTGGTTTACCTGGCGCAGGCCGGCACACCGGGGCTGCTTTAAGTGCGCTACGATATGGCGATGATAGCATTGTGGATGTTATTTTAAGCGGGGCCCATGTTGATTTTATGTCGCTGCTTAAAAATACCGGTAGTTCTGCTTATGCCAATATCGGATGGGTTGATACATTATGGCCGCAGTGCAACGTGGCTGTTCAGATGCCATATTTCCCCGGGGTTCACCAGTTAGATGCTGAAAATAATGGTAGCCAGGATTTATTGGTTGCCCCTCTTTTCAGCGCCAGTTCGGAAGACGTAAAAAATGTAATGCTTTACCGGTACGCCAGCGGCGATAGCTGTTATTACGAATACAGCGGAAATGATTCTTTCCTGGTGAGCTCTATGCTGGATTTTGGTACGGACAGCAAAGCGGTATTTTTTGATTATAATGGGGATGGATTGATGGATATTGTTGTGGGCAATTATTATTACTACAACTCTGTGGTATTAGGCACTTCGCAGTTGGCTTTATATCAAAATGTGGGTACGGCTACACAGCCCCGGTACCAGCAAATTACCAATGATTTTGCAGGCCTTTCGCAATATAGCGCGGCAGGGGAGGTGCTGGGCTATAATCCTGCGTTTGGCGATTTGGATGGAGATGGCAAGCCAGATTTGCTGGTGGGCGATGCCAATGGCGACCTATTCTTTTTTAAAAATGAAGGAGGCCAGGTAGCTTCGTTTCCTTCCATGACAATTTCCAATTACGACAGTATTAATGTTGGCGGAAATGCAGCGCCATTTATTTACGATGTAAACGGTGATAGCCTGCCCGACCTGATTATCGGCCGCATGGACGGGGGATTAAGTTATTACCGGAATTATGGCACACGGACTTCACCCAGGTTTAGCGTTGATTCCGTTAATGCCAGTTTTGGGGGAGTTAATGTTACTTCGTCAACCACTACCATTGGTAACAGCCAGCCATTTATAATGCGGGATTCAATGGGCAATATGCTGTTGTTTGTCGGTTCCGACCAGGGAACAGTATTTGAATATTTAATGGATACCACCAAATTACGCAGTGGTGCGTTTACTTTGCTTGATACCAACTTCCTGAATTATAATGCCGGTGCACGTGTTACCATGCAAGCCTGCAATTTAAATGGCGATGGTAAGCTGGAATACCTTACAGGCAATGCCCTGGGTGGCTTACAAATGTTCAGCGATTCGCTTTGGGATCCGGGCAACATTTTGGCGGTGCACGACCTTGGGCCCGCTATGGAAATAAGCGTTTACCCCAATCCTGCCAATCAACAATTTACCTGCGTCCTTAAAGGCGGTTCATGGAAAAACGTACAGGTAGAAATTTACGATATGCTGGGGCAGAGAGTCCCGGCAAAGTACGCTGTGCTGGCAGAAAGGATTGTTTTTTCCAGCGCTGATATCAGCACTGGTATTTACCTGCTCAGTATTACTTCAGGGGCAGAAACTTTTAAAGCAAAAGTAGTTGTGCAGCATTGAGAGCCGCGAAAGTCGCAATTTGTAATGGCTACAAAATAACCGGGTCAATAAAACAAGGGCTGCGCACAAACTCATCTTCAGTTCCATCCGTGTAGGTAACTATAACGTGTACTTTGTTACCATGCTCGTATCCCTGCATAATAATTGATTTTTTACCATCAGAAAGAGTGCCGTTAATGGGAGTGCAGTCTTTTTCGTATAGCAGTTGCTTAATCTCTTTTGCGGGCTTTGGCAGATATATCTGATAATCGTATTTGGGAAGGCCCGGTATACTATCACTTTGCGCACAGCAAATTATGGCTGAAAATAGAAAGCCAGAAATAATGGTAACCCTGAGCATAACAACGCGTTTAAAAACACACTGTATAAAGTTAGCAAAAAGCTTAACAACATTACGGGTGCTTTAAAGTACCCAACCCAAAATAAAACAAACCGTTGCAACAGCGATACCGGCTAGCGGAGTTTTAAACCAATACTTAAAAGCCAGAAAAAGATAACAAAGGCACATAGCAACATTTAAACCCTGTATATAAACCGAGGTGCTGGTAAAATTGTATAGCTGTGTATATAGAATGATATTGATGATTCCAAAGAATATGGCACCTAAACTATGGCTGCCGTTAAAGCCTATCCAGGCGTTCCAAATCGTCGTTTGGCGCGTTAACAGCGGTTGGGTGTTTTTCATGCCTTCTGTAACGGCACCGTCCCTGGCATTAAATTTATTGGTTAAGAAGGTGTAATAAAGGTGGGCAATACCCAGCAACACAAAAATTGATGCCCCTATGATGGGCAGAATTTGTTTTAGCATAAGGCTAAGATAGAGTCAAAAATCTGTATTCCAATTTTAAGTGCTGGGCGCAATGTTTTTTTTAAAAGTTAAAATTAGTCTACTTATTTGGTAGATTAAGTAGGATTCATATTTTTGCATTACAAATAGCAATTGAAAACACGCAACTGCCATATTATTCTCTCCGGGTTTTACACCGCTGCAAGCCACGTGCTTTGGTTCCGATGTTAAAGATAATTACAGCCTTTTATTTAAGATTTCTAAGGATGGTAGGTTAGTTGGGTCCGGCCATTCTTCGGGAGCCGGGATTGTTCCTCAATCCCACTCCCTTTTTTTATGCCTTGCCGTTTATATTTATTGGGTTTTGTTGCGGTTACTTTAACCGTTAAACCTTTGCCGGTTAAACTTGTTTTAACGCCAAACAGCGTACATGGCATTCCATCACCTGGAGAGAAAGAAAATATTAAACATTGATTTAAACACCGCCTGGGATTATTTTTCCTCGCCGCATAACCTGCGGGCAATTACACCTGGATATATGCAGATGGAGGTAACCTATCAATCAGCAGGCGATAAGGCCTTTGCAGGTCAGATAATTACCTATACCATAAAACCCTTGCTCGGCATACCATTAAACTGGATGACTGAAATAACACACGTTAAGGAGAATGAATACTTTGTGGATGAACAACGCTTTGGCCCGTATGACCTCTGGCACCACACTCATCTATTCAGGGAAGTTGAGGACGGGGTTGAAATGACAGACATAGTAAACTACAAAATGCCCTTCGGCTTTGTCGGCGAAATAGCCCACCTGCTTTTTATCCGAAAGCAGATATCCGGCATCTTTGATTACCGGAACCAAAGATTGGATGAAATTTTAGGTGACAAAAGGCAATAAGTTACTCTCTATTCTGCCAGCTGGTAACCGGTTAAACCTAATGTCGCTGCTGTCATGGCCCTGGTTTCAGCACATAGTTTAGCTTCATCTGCAAGTGCCCGGCCATAGGTGGGTATCATTTGCTTCAGTTTGCTCAGCCAGGCATCGCTTTTCATTTCCTCTTTAAAGCAATGGCCTAATAAATCAAGCATGATTGAAACCGAGGTAGATGCGCCCGGCGATGCCCCCAGTAAAGCTGCAATAGAACCATCTTCGTGGCTTACCACTTCTGTTCCAAACTCAAGCATGCCGCCGTGTTTGGCGTCGCGTTTAATTACCTGAACGCGCTGGCCGGCAACAACCAACTCCCAATCATCAAACTGAGCTTCGGGAAAGAATTCCTTCAGCGCCCTGAATTTATCTTCAGCGGATAACCTTAATTGGTCAATCAGGTATTTTGTAAGCGCCAGGTTATCAAAGCCTGCGCCCAGCATAGAGACAATATTATCAACATGTATAGAAAGTGGCAGGTCTAAATACGAGCCCGATTTTAAAAATTTAGTTGAAAAACCGGCAAAAGGGCCAAACAGTAATTCTCTCTTGCCATCAATCATACGTGTATCCAGGTGCGGCACCGACATAGGTGGAGAGCCTACAGAGGCTTTGCCATAAACCTTGGCATGGTGCCTTTCAATTACTTTGCGGTTTTTGCACCTGAGCCACTCGCCGCTTACCGGAAAACCTCCAAAGCCTTTTCCTTCTTTTATACCCGATTTTTCCAATAAAGGCAATGAGCCTCCACCGGCGCCTATAAAAACAAACTTTGCTCGTAGCTCCTTATGGGTGCCTTCTGACAGATTTTTTACGCTTACCCTCCAACGCTTGTCATATTCCTGGTGCAGGTGTTGTACCTCATGTTGCAAAGCAATTTCTACTTCGTGCTCCTGTTTTAAATGGCTAAACAGGCTCCGAGTTAGTGCCCCGAAATTTACATCGGTACCTATAGGCATATAGGTAGCCGCTATTTTTTGATTGGGGTCGCGGCCCTCCATTACCAGGGGTATCCATTCTGTCAGTTGCTTCGCATCGTGTGAATATTGCATGCCTTTAAACAAATGACTTTGCTGCATGGCATTAAATCTTTTTTCAAGGTAGGTTACGTTTTCTTCGCCCCAAACCAAACTCATGTGTGCAGTGCTATTGATAAAATCATGCGCGGGGCCAAAAAAGCCCTGCTGAAGTAAGTAAGCCCAAAACTGTTTCGATACTTCAAATTGCTCAACAATATGAATCGCTTTTGAAATATCTATGCTACCGTCTTCCGTTTGCGGCGTATAGTTCAGTTCGCACAGCGCCGAGTGGCCTGTGCCCGCGTTATTCCAGGCATCTGAACTTTCGCCGGCAATTTTATCCAACCTTTCAAATATTTCAATTGTAAGTTCGGGTTGTAGCTCTTTTAAAAACACACCTAATGTTGCACTCATTATGCCTGCGCCTATTAACACTACATCGCAATCATGTATGGTATCTGATTTATTGCTCATAACCCAACTGGTTTATTTGTTTAATGTTGTAAATGCTAAATTGAAAGATATGATTGGTAGTGTGAAATATAATTGAGTTTTTAACTAAAAGACCATACTTTATAAGGCTATTGAAACATGCTGTAACCTTATTTGATTTTCGAAAATCAGTATATTTTGTTTTGCCCGCTGAACAAAAAATAAAAATTGCGGTTACTTTAGTCTAATCTGATACTTTTGATTCATATCGGGTTCAGGAAATTTGAGAAACTAAATAATATGCAATGAAAAAACTGGTCCGGCTTCTGTTTGTTATAATCATATTCAACAGCTGTAATAATGCCAACAAAGGAATTCCTGTAATTGCCTTTGCCGATGCGTTTGAGGATAATACAATTGCACAGGCTAAACAAGGCTTTTTTGATGCCCTGAAAAAGAACGGCTATTCCGAGGAGCAAAAAACTATATCGGTAATATATCGCAATGCGCAGGGAGATATTCCCAAGCTGGCACTTTCGGTAAAATATTTTATATCACAAAAGGTAACGCTTATTGCAACCAGCCCCTCCTTGTCAACCATCACAGCTATTCAAAATACAAAAGATATTCCGGTTTTTATGATGGTTTCACCAACACCACAGTTAATGAATGTGGTGGGTGATAGCGGCAAGGCGCCAGGCAATTTATTTGGAGTGGGCGAAACCCTGGGTTATATTGATACTTCTTTTTCATTGATTCCAAAACTGGTAAAAGCCAAAGAGGGAAAGTTAAAGGTAGGTATGCTTTTTAACCAATCGGAACCGCAATCTGCCGAGGCATTAAAGCGCATTCAACAACTGGCGGACCAGTTGGATATTGAGCTGGTAGCTTTGCCGGTTAATAGTACTGCTGATGTTCAACTGGTTACCCAGTCGTTGCTTTCAAAAAATATTGACGCATTTTTTGCTAACCCTGATAATACCATCTTTGGCTCGTTTGAAACTATTATCAAGGCATGTAATAATGCACGGGTCCCTGTTTTTACCAGCGAAGCCGGATTAGTATCAAGAGGCGCGGTAGCCGCTTATGGAGCCGATATTTATCAATGGGGTTACCAGGCTGGCGAACAGGCTGCCCTGTTTCTTAAAAATAAAAACACCAATGGTTTAAACTGGGAAATGGTAAAGCTGCGCAAGCGGGTTTATAATCCGTTGGCAGCAAAGAACTTCAATATTGTAATACCGGATGGTTTTGAAGCGGTGAAATAAGTGTGTTAATGTGCTTGGGTGTTAATGTGTTAAGGTTGGCCGCTACTTTTGTTGGGTGAATTGTATTAATGATTTTTAGATGGAATTAAGTAAAATGTGCAAATGTATTTCGGTAACACTTTAACACATGCGCACATGAACACATCAAAAACATGGAATTTTATTTAACCGCCATTATGTTGGGTCTTTGCCTCTCGGCAATGGCGCTGGGTATTTTCATCACCATGAAAATATTCAGTATACCGGATATTACTACCGATGGCAGTTACACCTTAGGGGCTGTGCTAACTGCAGTGCTTTTAACGGCGCACTGGCCTGCATGGGCCATTATACCTGTGGTTATGCTGGCGGGGGCTTTTGCCGGCTCATTAACCGGGCTGATACACACCAAGCTTAAAATTGATGCGCTCCTGTCGGGTATATTGGTAATGACGGGCCTGTATTCTATCAATCTTACGATATTAGGCCGCAGCAATGTTCCTTTGCTGAATGTGCAAACTATATTCTCATACCTCCGCCCCTTCGTTAATGATATTTATAACGAAGCTTTAACCGGGCTGATATTTATTGCGGTTTTGTCGGGTATCCTTGGCTACTTATTGAAAACTGATTTTGGTATTGCCATGCGCGCCGTTGGTAATAGTGCGTCTATGACCCGTGCTTTGGGTGTTAATAACGACATAATGAAAATTACAGGCCTTGCTATGGCTAATGCTTTAACGGCGTTGAGTGGCTACCTGGTTGCGCAATACCAGAATTTTACGGATATCAATATGGGTATAAGTATAGTTATTACCGGCCTGGGCTCCGTGCTGATTGGCGATGCAATTATTAAATGGTGGAGAATCCGGTCAATAGTTATGCAACTGCTGGTTGTGCTGGTGGGCAGTATTGTTTTTCAACTGGTGCTTGCCTTTACGCTTTCAGTAGGTATAGACCCTAACCTGTTAAAGTTGGTTACATCGGTAATGGTGTTGTTGATTGTAAGTATTCCAAGGCTAAGAGCAATAAAGGCATGATAACGCTGCAAAACATACAGAAGGTTTTTAATAAAGGAGAGGTGAACGAAGTGTGCGCTCTGAATGATGTTTCGCTTACCATTCAGAGGGGAGAGTACTTGGTGCTGGTTGGCTCTAACGGTTCAGGAAAAACAACTTTACTGAACGTTATTTCCGGGGCGGAAAATGTTACTTCCGGAAAAGTATTATTTGAAAATAATGATGTTACCAAACTGCCGGAGTACAAACGCAGCCAATGGATTGCACGTGTTTTTCAGAATCCGTTAAGCGGTACTGCACCTGATTTGAGTATATTGGATAATTTCAGATTGGCGGCATTAAGAACAGAAAGTAAAAAACCTGTGATAGGGGTAAAAGCCGCTTTTAAAAAGCTGGTACAAGACCGCATTTCAACTTTGGGGATGGGTTTGGAGAATAAGGTTGAGCAAGCTATGGGAACCCTTTCCGGAGGACAAAGACAGGCATTAACTTTGCTGATGAGCGTAATGGACCACACGGATATATTATTGTTGGACGAGCCAACTGCGGCCCTGGATCCCCGAAGCGCTAAAATTATCCTTGAAACTGCCGACGCGCTGATTAAACAATACAAATTAACCGCTGTGCTGATTACCCATAACCTTAGAGATGCACACCAATACGGCAGCCGCATTATTCAAATGGCTGAAGGGAAAGTTTTAAAGGATATGGATGCCCCGGCTAAAAACGAATTGCAGTTACAGGATATGTTTGCCTGGTTTAGCTAGAGCCTGCAGGAGCCTTGTGTAAAAAGCCAAAGGCTCAGTAATTTTGCGTTAATTTTCCACAAAAGAGGTTAACGGTTGATAAAAAAAGAGATTTGTTAAAGCTCTTTTATGGAACATTGCGGCAACTAAAATTTATAAAAAATGAAATTCAAATTGTTTTCAACTGTTACTTTTTCGGTTTTTGTACTTGCGTTAAATGCACAAATGGAAATGCCTTCAGCTGTTACCGCTGCCGGGCAAAATGCTCAGAAAACGGCTACCCAAACCCAAACTTCGGCCACTCAGACCGTTGCCAAAACAGAGACAAGCGCTAAAGGAAGCGTTGGTTCTTTAATTTCTCAATTTTCAGGACAATTATCCTCCGGCGCCCTGACTGATGAGTTCAACAAAGGGAAAAGCGCTTTTCAATCACAAGCCAGCTCAGCCACTGATGTAAAAGGGACTTCAGGCCTTTTGCAAAAGCTGGAAGCAGGCATAAAAAGCCCTGCATTTGCAGCGGGATGGGCCAAGGTTAAAGATAAATGGCTTGCCGATACCAAATCAGCTAAAACGGAAGGGCAACTGGCAACCAGCTTAAAAACATTGGTTGAAAATATTGACCCAAAATCTTTAAGCGCAACCTGGGAAAGAGTAAAACCAACATTTACAGCTGCGTTGGCTAAAATAAAATAGAGAGATTTTTTAAAGTAATAAAAAGGCTGCCGATGGGTGGCCTTTTTAGTTTTACTTATGAATGCAGATTTTTTTTACAAATAATAAACTAAAACACCTTCATGTTGTTATTTTCGAAACACAATAACAAGTAAAATGGAAACGAAACAAAAGGTAATGAAGTTTTTATATCCCGCATTAATGGGCATTACCAAACTGGTGAAGAAAAATGCAGATGTGGTAAGTAACGATGAAAAGAAGGACCCCGCGGTTCCTTTTTATTCGTTAAAATTCAATACTACCGATGGCAAGGAGGTTTCTTTTGAGCAGTTTAAAGGAAAGAAAGTATTACTTGTAAATGTTGCGTCTTTTTGTGGTTATACCTCGCAATATGACGGATTGGAAAAGCTGTATGAGCAGAAGAAAGATAAGCTGGTTATACTGGGCTTTCCGGCCAATAATTTTGGCGCCCAGGAGCCGGGAAAAGATGAAGAGATTGCCAGCTTTTGCCGCCTTGATTATGGTGTAACATTCCCGATATTTAAAAAATCATCGGTATTAAAACCCGATCAGAATGCAGTTTATAAATGGCTTTCAGATGCAAAACTGAACGGTTGGAACAGTCATGTTCCCGGATGGAATTTCTGCAAGTATGTGATAGACGAAAATGGCAGGTTAACCCATTTTTTCGGCTCAGCGATTGCTCCTGATAGCGCTGAAATGAAGGCGGCATTGAAATAGTGCTGTTTAAAGCAATGCAGTAGTCTAAGAAGTTGGGGTTGCCGATTGGTTAAATAATCGGGGAGATTTGTTTTATATAGCATTTTTCGACTCATCTACAGATCTGTTATCGCACTAGCTTGACTGATAAAATCGTTTTTATTGTATAAATTCTGATTTTGGCAGGTTTTTTGCATATTATAACATTGGACAGAACACAAGATAACCCGGGTTATCCTTAAATTTTGAAGAAACCGAAGGTTTTTATTGGATTTGGCGATGAAAAGCCTAAAAAGCTTTAACAGGATTACCCGAAAACTGATGCTGATGAATACAAGGCTATACGTCTTGTGTATTATTTAGTATACCACACAATTAACAAGTTATGGATTTTTTACCTGTATTATTCGTTATTGCCGGGTTATTATTGTTTTATCAGTTAGTGCTTTATAAAGACCCGGATCGTTTGGATAAAACGGGCCATCCGGTTAAGGATAAAAAGCGCGGCAGGATATTATAGTATTTATCTTACCAGCAGTACCATGCCTTTTCGTTCAATGGCCGTTCCATCGTCTGCTGTAAAGTTGATCAGGTAAGCATAGCCCCCCATCTCAACTTCCTTACCATGGTCTGTGCCATCCCAACCTACAGAGGGGTTATTACTTTCAAATATTTTAGCCCCCCACCGATTAAAAATTAACAGCGAGTAGCCTGATGGTGAGCCGTATATAATAGTAGGCTTAAAAGTGGTATTCTCCGGAACCCCCCCACCCGGAGCAAAAGCATTGGGCACGTAAATTACCGGGCGGTGAACAATACAAACCTGGTTAGAAGTGCTGGTTAAAGTATCATGATATCCGCTTGGGTTGGGTAAGTTGATGTAATAAACGGCCTCGATATAATAACAGAAGGTGCCTTTTTCGTTTAGAAAAGCCTGTAGCGAGTCAAAGTGCTGGTTTGTCCCTGGTTGAAACGTTTCCAGCAATTGAAATCCGTTACCGAAATCCCTGTAAAGATTGTAACGCACCACCGTGGCATTGGCCAACTCAAAATTATTCCAGGTTAATTGCGCAACATAATAGTCGTACAAATCACCCTTCAGGCAAATCGTCTTTGCAAAACCTGAAATGTATTGGTTCTGGCAGCTATCGTAAGCGTCAATTTCATAGTAATAAGGATTGTTTTGCGGGAAAACATAATCCGAATCGCCGAATGTTTGAAAATGCTGCAAAGGAGATGGAACAGGAAGCTGTACCGCAGGCAGGTAATTAATACTATCGGTAACGCTTTGTAATATTTCGTAGTAAATAAGCTGGGCAATGGTATCAACTGTCCAGGTCATGTAAATATGGTTATTTGCACTTACGGTTACATTGGTAAGGTAAATGTAAGCTGGAGGCTGAACAATAATAGCCCTCAGATGAATCAGGTTGCTGCTTGAAACTATAGTGGTATCCGCGGCGCTCAATGCAAGAACATAAATTTGTAAAGTATCGCCGGTATTAAAGTTGGTATAGGCATAGTTAAGGATAGAGCTATCAGTAAAGCCATCTTCAGTAAACGGGCCTCCGTTGCGGCTTACCCAAATCTCGTATTGTTTTACCCCCTGCGGCCAGTTTTTGTATTTGTTCCAGGTAATGTTAACCTGGCGCTGGCACTCGGTATTTGCTGCGGCTGCTAAAATGGTGTTTTGCGGCGAAGTCTTGTATGAACTGATATCCCCACAGCTATCTACTGCAGCAACGGTAAATACCTGCGAGAATTGGGTGGGGTTATGAATAGAAACAGTTGTTGTGTCAGTAACGGTAGTGTTATTGATGCCATAAACAGTATCCCAGGCGCTGGCGGACCCATTGGCTAGGTAATAATAGAGGATGTAATGGGTTGTTTGTTCTGAAGGGCTTGGCTGAAAAGTAATTACAGCCTGATTATTGGGTGTTACTGTTACGCTGATTATTTGAGGTGTAGTAGGGCTTTCATTATTAATGGTATCTGACGAAAGAACGGTGCCCCCGGGACAGTTATATGTAGATGTCATATAAAAATACCAATACAAATGGCTGTTAGTTACAAAGCTATTGAGTGTATAGGTTGTCGTAGCCTGGTTGGTTATAGTTGCAACCTGCGTGTATGGGCCACCAGGGCCGTTGGAGGACGCAAAGATGTTATATTGAACAAATGCGCCACAAGTGTTATTGGTGGGATTACCCCAGGTTAAATTGATATTACCATTGGTGCCGGCATCCTGCGCGCAATACAAAAAAGGAGCATAAACAGTTTGCCCGAAATTGCAGAGCACAAGGCCCAGCATTAAAAATGATATGAAAATGATTCGCTTACTCACTGTTATATTACTGCTATGTATTTAATAGATTGACCTTGAAACGCTTTAGTTGCACTTATGTTTTGCTTTGAAGTTCATTTTGACTGATTACCCCACTGTTATTTTATACATTTTATCATAATCGAGGTATTTATTGGCCAGTTCCCGTAACTCTTCGCTGCCTACCTCGCGTACGGTTTTTAATAATTGCTGAATGTATGAAACATCCTGATTATAAAGAATAAGGCCTTTCAATGTCTCTGAAAACTTCATGGGCCCGTCAATACTGCGCAATATCCTGCCGCTCATGTAATTCTTTACTATCTGCAACTCTTCGTCCCCAATCGGTTCATTACGCAATTGATTGATTTCGTACTTTATCTCATTCAAAGTTGCTTCGCGTACTTCTTTGCCCACTTCGCTGGCAATTTCAATAAAACCGCCATGAGGATATGATACAAACGAAGAATAGATGCCGTAGGTATATCCTTTTTCCTCGCGAATATTACCCATTAAACGCGACCCGAAATACCCCCCGAATACAGTATTTAAAACCGACAACTTTAAAAAATCAGGATGTTTTTTGTTGATACTGATGTTACCCAATACCACAGCGCTTTGTACGGAATCAGCCTTTTCAACATGTTGAATTAATTCTTTGGCTGGCTCAATGTTGTGTGTAATGTTTTCGGATGCTTTTTCCCCACCATTTCCTTTTGCGCCAAAGAACTGGTTTATCTTTTTAATCAACTGCTCATCAAATTTACCCGACAGTATAATTGTAAGGTTAGCAGGATGATAATATTTTTTAAAAAACGCTTTAAGGTCAGCGGTGGTCATCTGGTCGTAATGTTCAAACTCGGTTACCCGGCCATAAGGGTGGTTTTGCCCATATAAGGCATTTACAAAATTACGGTTTGCCAGATACTCGTTCTTCTTTAATTCAACAGCAAGTTTTTGCTTTTTGTTGGTTACAATAGTTTCAAACTCGCGCTCAGGAAAAGTTGATTCAGTAAATATTTCAAGCAGCAACTCCAACAGGTGGTCAATTTGTTTGGTTAATGAATACAGCGTAACACCTGCGGTTTCAAATCCTGCACCGGTATTTATGTTGGCTCCGTAAAAATCAAATTTATCTGCAATGGCTTTTGCGTTGTGTTTTGCAGTGCCTTCGCGTAGCATGCGATTGGTAAAGTCAGATACCAGGTTTTTTTCCTCGAACCACTTGCCTGCCTTATACATCAGTTCAAGTTTTACAACTTCCTGTTCGCCTTCGTTAATAACGTATACGGGTACGCCGTTATCCAGGTGCAGTAGCTGAAACTGCGGTAAACTTACCGACTCAATTAGTTTTATTTCCGGGGCCTGTGTTCTGTTCATATATACTCCTCCACCTTTCACAAATGTGAAAATGTGCTCCTTTTTAGTTGTTTGAAAAATACCGGATAGTATTCGAATTCTCTTTTCTGAAAACCTTAGCTGCAATTTGCTGCAGTTTTTCGCGGGTTAAGGTGGTGTATTTTTCTATTTCGTGATTTACATCATCCGGGTTGCCCAGCATTTCAAAGTAAGCCAGGTTCATGGCCCGGTTCAGGATATTGGTTTCGCCGAAAACCATATAAGCCTCAATCTTATTTTTCACCTTAATCATTTCTTCTTCCGATATCAGTTCGGCTTTTATTTCTTCAAGCGCATTTTCAATGGCGGCATCGGCAACTTCCATAGTTACGCCTTCGCTTAACTTGCCTTCTATCATAAACAGGCCTTCATCAACCGTTTCAGTAATGTATGCGCCAATACTGCTGAATATTTTTTTCTCCTTCACCAGTTCCTGATATAAACGCGATGAATCGCCGGTGCTTAAAATATCGCGCAACAAATCAGTGGCGTGATAATCAGCATCTGTCCGGGAGCACATTTTGTACGCTTTGTATATGGCGTTAACCGGTACGTCGGCTTTTACATCTTCTGTGCGGGCCTCGGTTTGCGCCGGCTCTTTAGGTAGGTTACGGACTATCTTTTCACCGGCAGGTATTTCACCGAACCATTTTTCCGCCAAAGCTTTTACCTCGGCAGTCTTTACATTACCTGCAACTACCAGTACCGCATTATTGGGCCTGTAGTACTTAAAAAAGAAACTACGGGCCGAGGGTAATTCAACCTGTTCAATATGCGAAAGGTCTTTACCAATAACGGGCCATTGATAAGGATGAACTTTATAAGCCAGTGCACTCATTTTATGCCACACATCGCCATAAGGTTGATTGATGTAGTGCTCTTTAAACTCCTCCATTACCACATTTTTTTGCGTAGTAAGGCTTTCCTGCTCAAACGCCAGCGATAGCATCCGGTCACTTTCAAGCCAGAAAGCTGTTTCGAGGTTATTGGCGGGCAGGATATCGTAGTAGTTGGTAATGTCGTTGGAAGTAAAAGCGTTGTTTTCACCTGCCGCATTTTGAAGCGGGGTATCAAACTCAGGTATGTTTACTGAGCCTTCGAACATAAAGTGCTCAAACAGGTGGGCAAAACCGGTTTGCTCGGCGGTTTCATCGCGCGAGCCTACCTTATATAAAACGTTTACAACGGCCATGGTGGTGGTAGGGTCTTCATGCACTATTACATTTAACCCGTTGCTTAACTCAAACTGCTCAAATTTTATCATGATAGCTATTGTAGATATTGGGGGGCAAATGTATTGATTTTAGGGAATCTCAGGCCTTTACTAAGGCATAGGTGCAACTGATGCCGCCACTTTTAAGGTTAACTATATTGTTTTTTACGTTTTTTCAGAATTTAGCCCACCTTAGCGCAAAAATTAGAAAGTATGGCGGTGGTTATTAAAAAAGCGGGAGTTGCCGGTGCAGGCGCTATGGGTGCTGGTATAGCACAGGTTTTTGCGCAGGCGGGCCTTGAAGTGGTTTTATACGATGTAAGCACTATTCAGCTGGAAAAAGCTAAAGCCGGAATAAACCAAAATCTTGAACAGGCTTTAGCTAAACAAAAAATTTCGGCTGCAGATAAGGACTCTGCTTTAGCCAGGATATCTTACTCAACTGAGTTAAATACCCTAAACGCAGATTTAATTGTTGAAGCTATAGTTGAACAACTGGAGCCCAAGCAGCAGTTGTTTAACAAGTTGGCGGATATTAACGGAAAGGATACCATTTTTGCAACTAATACATCCTCAATTCCTGTAACCCGGATAGCTAAAGATGTACCCAACCCTGAACGTGTTGTGGGCATGCACTTTTTCAACCCGGCACATTTAATGAAGCTGGTAGAAGTTATAACCGGCGCAGAAACATTACCTGAAATTGCAGATACAATAAAACAACTGGCCCTGCACATAGGAAAGACACCGGTAATGTGCAAAGACTCCCCCGGCTTTATTGTAAACCGCGTAGCCCGCCATTATTATGTTGAAAGCCTTAAAATGCTGGAAGAGAACATGGCAGCGCCTGAAACTATTGACGCTTTGATGGAAAGCGCAGGCTTTAAAATGGGCCCTTTTAAATTGATGGACTTTGTGGGTAACGATATAAATTTTGCAGTTACCTCATCCCTCTTCCAATCGTTTCATCAGGATGCAAAATTCCGGCCTTCGCGTATTCAGCAGCAGAAAGTAGATGCCGGACACTTAGGGAAGAAAGCGGGGAGAGGATTTTATAGTTACGAATAAAGGAGACTGAGTGAGTTTCCGGTAGGTACTAAGCCTAAGCCAGGTTATTATTTATTATTAATAAACAATTCTTTGCTGAATAATCTTCCATTTTCATTTACCGTAACCAGCAGATAAGCCGGGCTGGTATTTTCCATATCCTTTTCATAAATACAGCCCTGGAAATGTTCGTTACTTATTACCTGGCCCAGCATATTGTAAACAACAATTGATGCATCTGCGGCTTGTGAAGTGGGGAAGGTTACGTATATCTTACTGTCGTAACTCCGGATATCAGGGCTTATGTTCACACTAACCTTTGTAACTTCCGTTGCTTTTGCAGGCATAACTACAATGTTTTGTGTTGTAGTTGAAAGGCACCCTGCCTGATTGGTTACCGTTAAACTGATGGTGTAATCTCCCGGTGTATTATAGATGATAGTTGTATCTGCTCCGGTTCCCAAAATACCGTTCCCGAAGTTCCATTGGTTGCTGATTATACCCGTATCTGTACCTAACAAAATTATATTTTGCCCTGTTTCCACACTGTCGGCAGAAAGTTGAAAGGCGGCAATCGTGGTTTGCGGGCCACTTACTACCTGAAACGTTTTGGTGACCTGATAATTGCCGGTGTCGGTAAGAGTAAGCATATAAGTACCGGGATTTGCCTGAATTGTTGCCGGCTGGCTTTGATTTAATACTCCGGTTACGATAAAATCGGTGCCACTATCAATCAGTGTGTAGTTCCAATAAGCCGCACCGGGTTGCACAATGCTTAGGGTATTGGCAGGGAGGCAACCTGAATCTGTTGCTGTTATTATCACAGGCGGGGTAAAGTGCAATAAAAACCTTTCCGGGCTATCAGTAACTGCTGATGTAAATGTATAATCACCGTTTCGCAAATTATGTATTATATGGGTTTGCTTATCCTCCAGGTAAACGTAACTGGTGCTGTCAAAACTATTTAAGCCGGTAAAACTCATAACAAAAGTGCCGCTGGAGCCCGGTTCAAATCCCATAGCAACAGTATCAGTAGTTGCTTCGTAAGGCAATGTATTTATAGACATCCATTGCCCGCCGTTTAATGTGTATAAGGTTTCCCTGTTTGTTTCTCCCTGCAATTTATTGGCATCATAAACCGGGTTGAACGTATCGGTGGAATTTGGATTGAAACCGACAATTGTTTTATCGCCAAGGCCAGTTACATTATTGGCAACTATAATTGTTACTTTGCTGTAAAGTGGGGTATTATTTAAACCAGTAGCATTGGCCACCGATGCATATACCAAAAATATAAGTATCCATAGCGGTGTTCTGCCTGCAATACGGATTAAATTGTATGGAAGTAATGACGAAAATGATGCAAATGCCAGGCCCGGGCGTTTCAAAAATGCTACGGGTTTTTCAATTAATCTGGAACTACGGATATTATTTATAGGACTTACACGAGGAATGAAAGATGATGGCACTGGTTTTTGAGTTGATTTATATATTAATAAACTGGATAAATTATGTTTAAATATTTGATAAAGCTGAAAATTTAGTTCTGGTATCGTTATTAGCCTTTTAAGCTAATTTGCCAGCGGGAGGGAATGGCGGCTAATGCGGCGCAAAGAAAGTAATTGCGGCGGATAAAAAAAATATGACTGTTGTCATATATGCCTTTATGAAAATGATTTTGCTCAGAAATGTCAAGAGAAACGATAGAGCTTTTACTGCATTTTTTGTTTCCGGGAGGAGAGTTCACAAAGAAAGCGGGTTAGGGATTTCTCAGTAAAGAAGGAGGTAAAAAGCCTACCTGGTACGACATGCCCTAATATCGGGAAGAGAAGATTTGAGCTTGCGATCATCCCGCTTTTTATTCCGGGATGCTTAGATATTATCAATAATAAAAAAAGTGAATCCTTAAACAGAGAATCTTAATACCAACCAGGCTGTTGACTTAATATCCCGGTCGAAATGTTTCCCCTATCTTAACAGTGTAACGCTTCCTTTCAAATGGCTGGTAACATCCTGCGTGTTAACCAGGGTGCATTGGTAAACAAAAACCCCGGGCAAAAGTGGCTTGCTGCGATATGTGCCGTCCCAACGTTCGTTGATGTTATTGCTTTCAAATACCTTTTCGCCTAAACGGTCAAACACCTGTAACTCTATATATTTTACATTATTGGCAATTATGCCCCAGGTGTCGTTGTTGCCATCGCCATTAGGCGTAAATGCATTGGGTATAAAAACAGTGGGCGCTGGTATAATATCCACCGTATGGCTTACGGTATCTGTGCAACCATGCTGGTCAGCTATTTCAAGATGAACGGTATAGGTGCCTGTGTGCTGGTAGGTATAAGCAGGGTTTTGCAGGGTTGAGCCATCACCGGTTCCAAACTGCCAGTTCCACTGAACCGGACTGCCCGTTGAAAGGTCCGTGAATTGGATTTGAGGCTCATTAAGCTCAGCTTGCTGCGGATTGGGGGCAAACTCAGCAACAGGGTTAGCATAAACAACAATAAAATCGTTGCGTGTTAATGTACTGCTACAGCCCATGTCAGAGGTTACGGCCAGGGTAACATTATATGTTCCGTCGGTAGTAAAATTAAAGCCCGTGTTTTGTTGTGCCGATGAAAAGAGGTTTCCTACCTGCCAGTTCCAGGCTACATTACTGCCCGTGGCAATACTGCTTAAATCACGCAGGGCCACATTCAACGGTACGCAGCCGCTTGCAGGTACAGCTTCAAAATCCACTACCGGTGAAGGATAAACCGTAATCGGTTTCGAAACGCTATCCATACAACCTTTATCGCTGGTTACGGTAAGCGTAATATTGTGCACTCCCACAGCGGTAAAATTAAAGCTTGTGTTTTGCTGGGCCGATGAATAAAGAGTTCCTGCCTGCCAGTTCCAGGTAACAACACTTCCGGTGGATACGCTGCTCAGGTCGTTCAGCGTCACATTCAGCGGGGCACAACCTGCTGCCGGGACGGCGGTAAAACCAGCTACGGGTAAAGGATAAGCCGTAATCTGTTTTGTAAGGCTGTCCATACACCCCTTATCGCTGGTTACGGTAAGCGTAACACTGTATGTTCCTGCGGCGGAAAAAGTAAAGCCGGTGTATTGTTGGGCTGATGAGAAGAGGTTTCCTGCCTGCCAATTCCAGGCCACATTATTACCCGTGGCGATAGTGCTTTGATCAGTCAACACAACGTTAAGCGGTACACAGCCGTTTGCCGGCACGGTCCCAAAGTCAACCACCGGCAGCGGGTAAACCGTAACTGGTTTTGCAATGCTATCGCTACAGCCCTCATTGGATGTTATGCGCAGTTGAACCTGGTAGGTTCCTGCGGCCGGGTAAGTGTATAAGGGGCTTTGGCCGGTACTGGTGCTTGTATCACCAAAACTCCATTCCCAGTTTATAATATTACCCGATGTGACTGTACTTTGGTCGGTAAAAACTGTAGCCACTTTTTGGCAAACATTGGTAGCACTAAAGCTTGCAGTTACACCTGCAAAAACTGTTACCGGCAGTAATGTGTCGCCAAGGCATCCGGTTGATGACACCACGGTAAGCAAAACATTAACCGTTCCGGCAGAGGCGAATGTGTACGTTGGGTTGGGCGTTGTGAAATCAACGCTGCCGTTATTACCAATATCCCAGGCCCAGCTGCTTATTGTTGCGGGGCTGGCCACTGAGGAAAGGTCAGTAAATACACTGGGCGCGCCCAGGCAAACATTGGTGGTTGAGAAATTAGCTGTGGGTGAAGCGTTAACCAGCACTGTTATCGTAGTGTCATGTACACAACCATTGGCGCTGGTTACCGCAAGCCCCACATGATAGGTGTTTGATAAAGCATACGAATGGGCCGGGGCAGGTAAATTACTGGTGGCTGAACCATCGCCAAAGTTCCAAGTGTAGCTGGCAATAGTACCAGAGGAAATGCTGCTTTGATTGGTAAAACTACCCTGAACACCAGGGCAGAATGATGGCGCAGTGAAATCTGCAAACGGAAGAGGATAAACCTGTACAGGCACGGTAGAACTATCTGAACATCCCATATTAGTGGTTACAATAAGCTTAACAGTGTACGTGCCTGGTGAAGCATAAACGTGTTGCGGATTTTGAGAAACATCAACAGGGCTTCCATCTCCAAAGTCCCAGGAGCGGCTAAGGGTGGTTCCCGCAGGCACTGTCGAACCATCGGTAAATTGAATGGTACCCGCCGCACAAACGGTGTTGGGCCCGCCGTTACTAACACCGGTACTTGCCGAGGTAAAAGCAGCAACGGGGCTGGCGTTTACTACCGCCGTGCCCGCATAGGTGTGACAGAATGCATCGCTAACTACATACGGGTAATTTCCGGCTGGCGGGTTATTAATGCTTGCTGTAGTTTGCCCATTAGGTTGCCAGAGGTAGGTATAAGGGCCTATACCTCCCGATGGAACAGCGGTTAGCGAACCTGTTCCGGCGCAAAGGGTATTGGTAGTTGCACTCAACGCTGCCGGTACGCCGCAGGTAATATCAACGCTGGCCAGAAAACCGGCCCCGCAAACCAGCAGGTTCCCTGCATTACTGAGCAGTATATCATAAACTACCCCTGGTGCGGCAATGGTTTGCTGGTAAGTAAGCGTGGAATCATAAACCGCAATCCCGTTCAAGGTTCCGGCATAAATATTTCCGCAATAATCGGCAGCTATTCCGCTACACATCATCCTAGCCCCATTGGGCACGTTAACGCTGTTAATGAAGGCGAGTGAAGTTTTGTCAAACCGGCGGATGGAAGCACCATCGAAAGCATAAACGTAAAAACCTCTTACCACTAAGGCATTTATGCCCTGGTAAATGTTGGGGCCATATAATGGATTAGGGGCATAACCGCTTGCCGGTTCAGCCTCCGCCAGTAAAAAACCGCTGGTCACCGACCCCGCCGGAGTGAAATTCGCATTCGTCTTTTTAAGCATGTTAGATGCGGCGACACCTGCGAAACCAAATGTTACGTGCAGCGAATACATATCGCCGTTACAGTCAGTAGCTATGCCCCGCGTTTCATCGCCGTAAACTATTTCATTGCTGATGGCCCCGGTGCTGGTGTCGAACCGCCCTAAGTTATTACCACCCGGGTCTATAAAGTAGCCACCTACCGTAAGTGTTGTTTTAGAATAATCAAAAGCCAATCTCCATTCTTCTGATAATCCCGGAAACACCCATTGCTGAACTCCGCTGGAATTCAGTTTTTGCCTTTTACCTGCTGAATAACCACCTACGATGTAAACATTTCCAGGAACATCCACAGCAATGTCTCCAAGAAAAATAGAGGCCGTAACATAGGTCCATATCAATACTCCTGTGGGACTGTATTTCTGTACCTGGTAGTTGGAAGTGCTACCCATTACAACCACATTACCCGCCCCGTCTTCCTGAATTTCGAAGGCACTATTGGTAGCTGGAAAGGTGGTGGCCGTTATCCATGGGTCGATTACAATCCCTTCTGGTGAAGAAACCTCACTGGAGGAAAACTGGAATTTTACCCTGTTACCTTCCAGCCCATATTTTACTGCAATAGATTGATGCGAGGTAGATGTATAGGCACTTGGTGCATGGTCGGTAAGCTTCCCGAACAGGCTATTGATAATCAGGCTGCCAGCGGAATCAAGCGCCAGGTTTTCTGTTCCACCAAATTCATAAGCAATTTCCGGAATTGTAACCCCCGGCTGAACTATAAATTTATACTTTATTCCTCCTTCCGCAGGCAATTCAAATTCAGCATCTACACCCGGATAAAGGTTTTCATACCTGATGGTTTTATAAGCGGGAACAAAGTTGTACTGAGCGCTATTGTTAAAGCCGGCATAATTGTAATATTCATGCACCTTTTCTCCGGCAACAACTTCTGCCTGGGGATTGGCATTTAAAAACTTCAAATTCACTGAATGCCAAACCCTTTCAAATTTCGGCCCGTCTGCTTCTTTTTCTCCCTCTTTTTCCTTTTCGTCTTCACCATCTTTTCTTTCAATAGGTTTGTATTCGGCAAATTGAAAAGTTAATCCTGAAGGGCTGAAATAAGCGTAGAACTCTCCGTTCTCAACTCCAAACTTTACTTTTTCAGGAAGTGTAATTCCGTTTTCCGTGGCGCGTTGCGTAAATTGTCCGTGCTCTTCAATAAAAACCTTGTTCTCGAAAGGTTTTGCAACGAACTTCTCATGTTTTTTCTCTGCGAAAGAGCAAATAGAAATACCTGAGAGGAGCAGAATAAAAACGGAAATGAGCAGGGGGGTAAATTTGTTTCTCATAGTAATATATCCTGGTTGTACGTGTGTCGAACCTTAAAAATAATAAAAATTAAATACGCCCTGGTTTCTCATTTTTAGGGCAAACGGATTGAGAAATTGCCCCCCCAATACTTATTGATGTTAGTGGGTCGGGGCGCGTTGCATTGCCAATAATAAAAAAGCCCACCCTTTCGGATAGGCTTAAAGTCTGGGTGACAAGATTTGAACTTGCGACCTTCCCGCATCCTTATGCGGGACACGCTGCCATTGCCAATAATAAAAAAGCCCACCCTTTCGGATAGGCTTAATGTCTGGGTGACAAGATTTGAACTTGCGATCTTCCCGCATCCTTATGCGGGACACGCTGCCATTGCCAATAATAAAAAAGCCCACCCTTTCGGATAGGCTTAAAGTCTGGGTGACAAGATTTGAACTTGCGACCTTCCCGCATCCTTATGCGGGACACGCTGCCATT
>CAISWS010000385.1 GCA_903889265.1 uncultured Bacteroidota bacterium | reverse complement strand
TAGCAAACATTCATTATAAAGGCACTATACACTATTACATGGATAGCATTAAAGGTAATTTAGATGATACCCTTACCGGCACCGTTACCATCAGTAACGGCGTATTTACTTATGTGCCTGCCAATATTCAGCTAAGCAATCTGCAAACCGATATTGCATTTACCCAAAACCAGGTACACCTGAAAAACATCAGTTGCGCTATTAATGGTAACCCTGTTAACCTGTCGGGTTCAGTTACCAGCATAAGGCGTATCGTTTCGGGCGAGGTTGAAAAAATGGTGGGCAGCCTTAATGTTACCTCTCCAAAATTCGACCTCAACAAAATACTTGTAATAAAAAACCTCTCAAAACCCGAAACTCCGGCAAGCCCTTCGGCCCCGGTGCCTCCTGGCAAAGTAAGTGCCCTTATTGATACTATTACCAATATGCTTTCAGTAAACCTGGCAATAAAATGCGACCAGTTTATATTCCGCAGGCTTACTGCGCAAAACGTAACGGCTACCGTTAACGCTTCATCAAGCGGTTTGGATATTAAAGGCTTTAAATTAAATACCTGCCGGGGCGAAGTAAATATTAACGGCAGCATTGGTACCGCCAAAAATTATAGCCGGGTAACCGGCAGCGCCGGCATTAGTAATGTTGATGTTAAAGAGTTTTTATACGGCCTGCAGAATTTTGATCAAACTACTATTACCGATACTAATATAACCGGTGTTTTAAATGCACAACTTAACTTTAGCTCACCCCTGAAAGCCGACTACAACCTGGTGCCGGATAGTATGGCCGCCAGAATGCATTTTTCGCTTACAAAAGGAAGCCTGATTAACTTTGAACCCATGGTTAACGTTGGCAAGAAGATTTTTAAAAACCGCGATTTTAAGCACGTAGCTTTTGCCGAAATAAAAGATACGGTGGACCTGCACGACAATACTTTGTACCTGCATAAAATGGAAATTTCTACCAGCGTAATGCGCCTTTTTATGCAGGGGCGGTTTTCATTTACAGGTGCCTGCGATTTGGCAATACAGGTACCCCTCAATAATCTCAAAAAACAGGAGATTAACTACGAACCCGAAAATATAGGTGTTGATGCAAAAGCCGGCCCAAGTATATTTTTGCGGGTGCTAAGCGACAAAAACAATAAGGTAAAAATAACCCTGGACCCAACCGCAAGGCAAAGGATGAAAAAGGAAGTTCCTCCTAAAAAGCCACTTTAAAAAGATGCAAACTTTTGGATTACTGTAACTACCGGTGTTAATCCTGTTGGTCAGTTTCATCACTTTGCAAGCGCTCAATTATTTCATCCGCCAGTTCTTTTATTTCGCCGCTGGCCTTTTCGAACTCTCCTGGTAATTCCTCTTTATAAAACCAGGCCAGTACATAATAATACGGCCCTGCAAATTCATTTACAGGGCTTGTTTCGTCCATAAATAATGCCAATAAAAAAGGGTATTTCTTCGCCTTTAAAAGTTTATCCAGCAACTCCGTCACCAGGGTCCAACTGTTATAAGCGCTTTCCATATTTAAAAATTGCGCTGCAGTTTTCAATGCTTGTGGCCAGTCGTTTTTCAAAACAAACAGGTAAGTAAGCATCCATAAAATTTGCGGAACCGCTGGCTCCAGGGCATGTGCTTTTTGGCAAAATTCAATACCCCTGGCAGGGTCGTGCCCTGTGGAGCTGTAAAATGACGGCAGATAGTTTAAAGCCTCTTCATTTCCATATTCACTGGCTTTTAAATACCAGTTTTCAGCCTGGGCGTAGTCATTCATTACGGTATCAAGTATAATTGCCAGACTATACATAGCCCCGGTATCGCCCTGCGCAATGGCCTTTTTATAATAGAAAATGGCTTTGTCGTAATCCTTATCCACTTCCAGATACAGCAAAGCTAGGTTGCACATGGCGTTTACGTCTCCACGGTCAATACTTTTTAAATACCAGGTTTTAGCTTTGTCGTAATCGTTTTTTACGTTGGCGTAAAGCAGTGCTAAATTGAACATGGTATGTGGCTGCCCCCCGGCACTGGCTTTTAACTACCAGGCCTCAGCCTTGTCATAATCCTGCAGCTCCGGTATATCTTCATATATCACCGCCAGGTTAAACATGGCGTTTGTATTGCCGAGCTCACTTGACTTTAAATACCAGGTTTCTGCTTTATCGTACTGCTGCACCGCGTTTGAGTAAAAATTTCCCATGGCGAAAAGTGCATCATGCTCCTGCAATTCCACAGCCTTTAACATCATCTGTTCGGCTAAAATATAATTGCCTTCAAGCTGCGCATTTTGGGCACCCTGAGTGTAAGGGCCGGTTTCATGTTCTTCGTTATCTTCCATAGTTAAAATATTTCAGCACAGCGCGGGTTAGAATTAAATAAAAATGCGACCTGACGCAAAGAGCACGAAGTAAAAGCAAATACAAAGCACACAAAGAGTTGTATTTGCTTTTTTTCTTTGTATTCACCTTTGCGTTCTTCGCTACTTCTTGTTTCATCCTGCTTTTCGCGGGAGCGGTAAAAACACTTTCTAAGGCTTCTAAGGCTTAAAATCCGGGTTTGCTGAGCTGCGATGTTTTAGCCGCTCGTATAAATACGAGATAGGGTTTGAAAACTTGGCTTTGGGAATATTATGCGAATACTTAGGCGGCGCCAGCCCTGGAATATTCACCTTATTCTGGTCCTTGGCATCAACAAACGCCTTTTTAAAATCATCCAGGTCTCGGTATGGATAAATGGTTACTTCTTTAAGCTTAATAAAATCATGTAGCAGTTCAATGGTTAAAGTATAATACCGGGCCGTATCAAACTGAGCCACCCTGAATTTTTTAGTGATATACCCTACCGATGAAAACTCCAGTGTATCGTTTTTAGAAACATACATGGTAAAGAAACCCTCGTTATCGCAGGTAATGCCCCTGCCACTGTTCAGTATCTTAATATTGGCCAGTGCTATAACCGTATGTTGCTGGGCATCAATAACCTGGCCCTTAATTAAAAACCGGCCTTGCGTGTAATCAAAATTAAGCTGGGCATTTAAGGCAAGGGAGCAAAAGCCGCACAACAGGGTAAGGACTGTAATTTTTGCTATGTTTCTGGCCAGTGTCATTAAATACCTGATAATATTTGCTTTAAAATAAAAGTCCTTGCCGCATTAAACGGCAAGGACTGTATTTTCTTGTGCAGCTTTTATATACTGCCCTTATTTAAATCTCTTACTCAGCTACTACTTCAAAAGTAACAGTAACCTTGTGGCTGGCTCCCAAACCAACTTCGGCAGTATAAGTGCCCAGTTGTTTTACTTCGCCTTCTGTAATTTTAATTTTACGGCGGTCAACTTCAACCTGTAACTGGTTTTTAATAGCCTCGGCTACATGGTAAACCGATACGCTGCCGAAAATTTTACCCGTAGTGCCCACTTTAGCGCCAATTTTAATGGTAGCGCTTTGTAAACGTGCAGATATTTCATTGAATTGTTCAAGCAACTTGGCTTCGCGTTTTTCGCGTGCCTTAACGCGGCCTGAAAGTTGCGCCAGGTTGCCGTCGCTTTTTGCAACTGCGAAACCCTGCGGTATAAGATAATTTAAGCCGAAGCCCGGGCGAACGTTTACAACATCGTCAGCGAAGCCTAGTTTTTCGACATCTTTTATAAGAATTAGTTCCATTGTTTAAGCTTTTAAGGATTCAACCATTTATTTTAATAAATCCGCTACGTAAGGCAGAATTGCAATGTGGCGGGCACGTTTAATAGCCTGGCCAATTTTACGCTGATATTTCAACGAGTTGCCTGATAAACGGCGCGGAAGAATTTTTCCCTGCTCGTTAATGAATTTCAACAAATAGTCAGGATCCTTGTAATCAATGTATTTGATACCGTTCTTTTTAAAGCGACAGTATTTCTTCTTTATTAAACCGATTTTGGTGGCGGTTAAATATTTTATCTGGTCGTTATTAGTTGCCATTATGCTACCTCCTGTTTTTTATCTACCGGGTTACTAACTTTTTTATTACGTCCTACTATACCAGCGCGCTTGTCGTCGTTATATTTTACAGCATACTTATCAAGTCTTACTGTTAAATAACGCAATACGCTTTCATCGCGCCTAAACGCAACTTCAAGCACATCAACTGCTTTGCCTGTAGCCTTGTATTCAACCACGTGGTAAATACCGGTGTTCTTTTTGGCAATCTGGTAACGTAAATTTTTGAGCCCCCAAGCCTCCTGATGAACTATCTCTGCTCCCTGGGACTTTAGCAGCTCAACATAATTGTTGATCGACTTTTTGGCGTCATCTTCCGATAACACAGGAGTGAGAATAAATACTGTTTCGTACTGTGTAAGCATGTTTCTCTGCTTTTTGGTGCCTACCCTAAGGTAAACGGGTTATAAAAAATTGGACGGCAAAGATAACAGAATGTGGAGAATTTCCAAATGATGGCTGGAAATAGGATTGGTTACTGGGCGATTTGCGATGTTGCAATGAAATCAGGGGCGTGGGGGGACCCTTTTTTATCTTGCCTTTATTGTAATTACTTAATAATCAATAAAATATGTTGCTTTCATTTTTAATTTTGCAGAAAATTGGGGTTACACTTAAGCTCACAATTATTTGATTATTAAATAATTGTGAAAATAATTCGGAATTATAAATTAATGGGTTATCATAAATTACTCTTTAAGGCGTTTTCGTAGGTAAATATCTGCTATTTTATAACAGATATCAGACCTTGAAATTAAGGTGTTACATCCCTCTGCAGCTTAAATGCCCAATCCAAATCCACCTGGCCTCACCGGTTGCTGTTGTATAATGCTGCTTTCAGGGCTTAAATCCAAAACATCCAACCAATTTTTCCAAGCGGAGATTTGACAACTTTTTAAAAGTGTCAAATCCTGGCTGAACTTTTACGCCCTGCCTCCGCAATTCCTCGTTTTCCCTAGCTTTGTCGTATGAAAAATGCTTTTTTAATACTTGCCCTTTTATGCTTGGGAACTGTAGTCCATGCTCAGCAATCAAACCCGGCAAGCGGGGGCATAATGCCGGACCTTGTGCGGGACAGGGATTCAACTGTTTTTAAAAATATTATACCGGGCAAAAACGGTTTTACCCGCGTTTACCAGGTAGCCGACCCTGATGTTTCGTTTGTAAGCAGCACCAGTAAAACCCGCATACCTTTGCCCGGCAGCGTGCTGTTTTATGAGGAGGGTAATTTGGTTAACGGCCAGCGCACCGGGCTTTTTACAACCTACGTAACCGATTACAACGACCACCACAAAAAGTATAAAATACACGAGCAGAACTTTAAAAACAATCTGCTGGATGGGCACTGGAAGGCTTTTGACTTAGGCGGCACGCTTAAATTTGATATGATGTTTACCAATGGCCGGCAGTCTGGCTTTTCAATGTACTACGGCCCCGATGGCAAAACCATTACAGAAACCTGTCAGTACAGCAACGACTCGGTTGCAGTTATGACCAAATTTGAGAATGGCAAAAAGCAGCAGGTTCAAACCATGGTAAATGGAATTAAAAACGGCTCCGGTACCGTCTATTATCCAAACGGTAGTATTATGTCTACCGCTACTTTTTTAAACGGCCAGTTTAACGATACGCTTAAATATTACTACCCTAACGGAGTGCTGTGGACCGAAGAGATATTTAAAAACGGCCTCGACTGGACCGTGCTAAACAACTTCGACAGCACCGGTAAGCCCCGCGATGCCGGCACCCTGAGAGACGGCAACGGCACCCGCGTTTTATACACCGAGGAGGGCGAAGTGCGCCAGGTAGTTACTTACCTTAAAGGCCTGGTGCAATAGCAAAACGGATTCATATTTGTAAGCGCAATCTTGGGCGCAGTTTGGATATTGAGCGAACACACCCTGCCTGTTACCCATACAATTGCTATCTTTGCAAACTTAATTTTTAAAGTAACTGTTTGCATTAGCGCAAAATGGTAAAAATTGCACATATAGAATTGCCGGGCAAACCGCTTTTGCTGGCGCCTATGGAGGATGTAAGCGACCCACCATTCAGGCGTTTGTGCAAAAAGTATGGGGCAGATATGGTGTATACCGAATTTATCAGTTCGGACGGGTTGATACGCGACGCTGAGAAAAGTACCAAAAAGCTGGATATATATGATGATGAGCGGCCGGTAGGCATACAGATATTTGGCGGCGAAGAAGGGCCTATGATGCGGAGTGCGGAACTTGTGGAGGCAGCAGGGCCCGAGATACTGGATATTAACTACGGCTGCCCGGTTAAAAATGTGGTGTGCCGCAATGCAGGCTCTGGTATTTTGCGCGATATAGATAAAATGGTTTCGCTTACTGCGGCTATTGTAAAAGCTACCAAACTACCGGTAACGGTAAAAACACGTTTGGGCTGGGATGATAATTCAATTCGTATAGTTGAAGTGGCAGAACGGTTACAGGATATAGGCATACACGCAATATCTATCCACTGCCGTACCAAGCACCAGATGTACACCGGTAAAGCTAACTGGAGCTGGTTAACCAAAGTAAAAGAGAATCCACGCCTTAAAATACCGGTGTTTGGTAACGGCGATGTTACTACACCTGAACACGCCGTTGAAATGGTTGATAAATATGGCGCTGATGGGGTAATGATTGGCCGGGCGTCTATTGGGAATCCGTTTATTTTTCGTGAGGTAAGGTATTTTATGAATACCGGTCAACACCTTGCGCCCGCAACTTTGGCTGAAAAACTGGATGCCTGTCGGCAGCACTTGCAAAGCAGCATTATCTGGAAAGGAGAGAAACTGGGTATTTTGGAAATGCGCAGGCATTATGCCCCTTATTTTGCGGGCTTGCCGCATATAAAACCATTCCGTTCAAGGCTGGTTACATCTGAAAATCTGCAGGAAATTTTTACGATATTGAATGAAATAGAAGTTCATTATTCGAAGGAAGAAAACCTTGTTCCTGCAATGGCCGAAAAGCCTGTTTACCAGGGTTTGGATGGTTGAGTACTGCTATTCAATCCCAAACTTCATTTTCACCAGTTTTGAAAACATGCGGGTAGATTGCTTGCTTTCATCCCAATAATAACTGGTTACCAGTTGTGTTGTTATAAAAGTCTGGGCCGCTTCATAATCGGGCAGGGTATCAATATGGGCAATGGCTGAAGTATAAGCTTCATTATTGCCCTTGAAGAGTTCGCTGAGCAAAACAAAACGCTTATTAAGGTCTATCAGTTCTTTTAACGGTTTTGAAGCAAGCTTTTTATGCATCTCCACAGTTGAGTTGCCTTTTAATTTTTCGTTCAGCGAGCCGCCCGGCTTAATGTTTTCGTTAATGCTGGTTACGGTTGTTGGTGTTATTTTGGGCGCTTTAACTTCGGGCTTATCCGCTACCGGTGTTTGGGCAACAGCAATTATAACTTCTTCCTTTACCGGTTCGGTAGTTTTGGTAACAACAGGCTGGTCGTTTAAAAGCAAATTATCGTTGGCGCGCATTACTGGCTGGTGGGTTAAAAAAGCCGTGTCGGGTTCTGTGTGCTTTTGGGTGGTTTTGGTTACTGTTTCATGATGTGCCGGGCCGGTGGTAGCTACATTTTCAATTTCTTCATAAAAATCACGCAAGTGTTGTTTCAGCAGGTCGAGTTCAATTTTTGAAATTGCCGGAAAAGCGGGATTTTCAACAGCTCTGTTAATTTTACCGAGTAAATCAGATATTTTCGGGGCTTTCATGTATTACAGATTTTAAACAAACCTAGGATAAAAAAGGTGCAACCTGACCCTGAGTTTTAAACAGGTATTACTGAATAAACGCAAATTTGCGCGGTTTAATACATTTTTAGCAGGCGGGAAAAGAAATAAAATTTGCCATAAGTACACCAGAAAACAGCAGCATGTTTATAGAACCCAGGAGTGTTAAAGAAAGAAACGGATGGATTGAGGTTATATGTGGCTCTATGTTTTCGGGGAAGACCGAGGAGTTGATACGCAGAATGAAACGCGCCCAGATAGCCAACAGGAAAGTGGAAATATTTAAGCCCGCTATTGACGTAAGATACGATGAAATAAAGGTGGTTTCCCATGATGCTAACTCTATTCATTCCACACCCATTGAGCATTCAGGTAGTTTATTGTTGTTATCTGAAGGCATTGAGGTAGTAGGTATTGACGAAGCCCAGTTTATGGATGCTGCCTTACCTGAAACCTGCGAAAAGCTGGCAAAAAAAGGAATCAGGGTGATTATTGCCGGGCTTGATATGGATTTTGAAGGCCACCCGTTTGGCCCGATGCCCGCTTTGTTAAGCATAGCTGATTATATTACCAAGGTGCACGCCATTTGCATG
Source organism: uncultured Bacteroidota bacterium (assembly GCA_903889265.1). GTDB lineage: Bacteria > Bacteroidota > Bacteroidia > Chitinophagales > LD1 > Bog-950. The sequence goes on along the minus strand of CAISWS010000385.1, from coordinate 9,022 downwards.
AGATGTGGCGACATAGCACATTTTTCGTATAGAATTGGCAAAGAGAAGGGCCGGATATTATTAGGTGAAAAGGACATTTACGAACCACGCTGCCGTAATTGCTATTATAAAGGAGATGAGTTGTGACGTGTTTGAAACACCTTAAATGGTGCTGGTTCCGGTATTTTGTCATCTTAATGTCATCTTCTACCATACTGGAATCAGTTTTGCCGATTAAATCCTCAATTACTTTGAAACTATCTGTTTTTTAATTTCTTTTGCTCACTCGTTAAACTTAACATTACTGTTCTGATAACTTTTCTTAACCTTTAAACAGTCTTTAAATAGTCATGAAAAATTTATTTACTCTCTCTCTGGTTTTGTGCACTGGCCTGATCTTTGCCCAACAGCCATTTTCAGCCAAAACCCAGCCAAGGATGTTTGATGTATTACCTGGGTCAGCAAGGTCTGACTTTGGCCATAAAAATTCTTCATCAGTTTCCCGTAGTTCAGATAGTTGTAATACTCAGGATGTGTTGGATTACAGCACTTATAATGAATTAATTGCCGGAGGCCTGGGGATTTCATACGTAGGTAGCTGGAATGTATCACCACTGAAGATTACCGGCACCGAAATCAATTCATCCTTTATTACTATAAAGAACTATCAAAACCAGGTATTCAGTTATGCCCTTCAGGCATTTGACTCTCTGGCTTTTGCCAACTATTCAGCAGGCACTACATACTCCAAGCGCCTGGCTGCAAGTACTATAACAATTGATACTTTGGCTATGTATATGGGTATTGCGGCTGATGATACCACACCTGCAGGTGGGCTTAAAGGCGATAGTTTGGTTATCAATATTTACCCTATTAATGCTGGGATAGTTAGTACTACAGCTATAGACACTATAACTTTTTCGGGATATAACGCCTTACAACCATTTGCTGTGGGTAAGATACCTGGTTATATGAGATTTGTGCAATTTCCCGCCGGTGTAGCATTAACTCCCGGACAAGGTTTTGCCATAGGATTCAGGTTTTATGCCAGCGATACAACTTCGCATTGCTTTTTATCATTCAGCTATGCAGATTCTTGTCAGCAGGTTATGTACATGGGGCAAACGTTTACTTCTCCGGCTTATCCATCTCCTTTTAATGCCGAATGCGGATACCTTACAAATGGCGGAAGTTCTTTTTGGGGTGAAATTGACTCAGTCTCTGCAGACTCTGCAACAACCAGCGATATTTCAAATGAATATGGATATTTCGGAGCAGGATTCCCTGTAAACTGTTCTTATGAGTATACTCAAAACTGGGAAATACTGGCACAAGTTACCGTAACCAGCGTGCTGGGAGTAACCATTACCGGCTCAAATCCGCTTACGCTTACTTGTCCTACAACCTCACATACCATTAATGTTAGCACAACTGGAGATAACGCAGGTTTAACCTATACCTGGAGTGCTAATGTCAGCGGTTCACAAACTTCAGGCAGAACTACAATATTTAATCCCGGTACTTATGATGTTACAGTAACCAATTCGCAAATGTGTACTGCCACCGATGAGTTAGTAGCTTCATATGCAAACGGCCTTAACATAACACCTTCTTTCAGTGAGCCTGATTCAGTTTGCAGGGGCCAGGCTGCGTCTTTTGTAAATACCTCTGGTGCGGCTGGCTATTCGGCAACCTGGATATTCGGACAGGGACCAGATTCGCTTCAATCAACTACCAACAGCACCTATACTTATACTGCTGGTGGAAGTTATAATGTAACACTTACGCTGGATAGTGGAAATTGCAAGTTCCAAACAACTCAGGCAGTACCTGTAAGTTCTTTCTGCGTGGGTATCGAAAATGTTGCTTTTGATAACAATATCAGCATTATCCCTAACCCAAGCAATGGCAACATCAATATTACCATCAATGGGGTTGATAATAACCTGGATATCACTATTTATAACATTATCGGACAAGCAGTTAAATCTTTTGCTACTTCAGATGTAACTACTGTTTTCAACAAAAATATGGACCTGAGCAACCTGAGCAATGGCACTTATTTGGTTAAGATTCAAAGCGGCAGCAAAATTGCTACCAAGAAATTGGTTATTGCTAAGTAATAAAAGTGAACATTATTCCGGAAAGTCCGCCCAACGGCGGACTTTCTTTTTTTATACCCACACTGTTTCCACAGTAATTAGCGGTTATCAACATACGTTTAAACAACAATTCTGTTTATACGTGGAGAATTACGGGAATACAATGTTCCACGTATGTTCTACTTTTGAACGACTTAAAGCCTATGAAACTTACTTATTACGGACACTCCTGTTTTAGTGTTATAATGGGGGGTAAAACCCTTCTTTTTGACCCGTTTGTTAAATATAACGAGCTGGCAAAGCATGTGGATGTTAACAGCATACCTGCTGATTATATCCTGTTATCTCACGGACATGAGGACCATGTGGCCGATGCACTTGATATTGCTCAGAGAACCGGGGCTACCCTTGTATCTAATTATGAAGTAGTTACCTGGTTTCAGGCAAAAGGCGTTAAAAATGCCCACCCTATGAACCATGGGGGCAAATGGAAGTTCGACTTTGGTACAGTTAAATTTGTAAATGCTATCCATTCAAGCGGTTTGCCTGATGGTAGTTACGGTGGTAATCCGGGTGGTTTTGTAATTGAAGGCAACGAAGGAGCGTTCTATTATGCCGGGGATACCGCGCTTACCATGGATATGCAGCTGATACCTTTAACCTGCAACAAACTTGACTTCGCTTTGTTACCGATTGGCGATAATTTTACCATGGGGGTAGACGATGCTGTAATTGCCAGCGATTTTGTAAAATGCAATACCATAGTTGGCCTGCATTATGATACCTTTGGGTTTATTAAAATTAACCACGAAGAGGCGATACAGAAGTTTAAAAATAAAGGCAAAGAACTTTTATTACCGGCTATAGGCCAAACTATTGAATTGTAACGATTTTTGAAAATAAAGCAGATGACCAAAAAGAAAGTTGAAGAGAAGCAAAGAATTGGAAAAATAATTACCCTGGCCAACCAAAAGGGCGGCGTTGGTAAAACCACTTCCGCTATTAATATAGCGGCCAGTCTTGCCATATTGGAGTATAAAACCCTTTTGGTAGATGCCGACCCCCAGGCTAATGCAACTTCGGGCGTAGGCTTTGACCCCAAAACCATTAAAACCAGTTTGTACGAGTGCCTGGTGAATGAGGTGAAAATAAAGGACATCATTCTTGAAACTGAAACACCGAATTTATATTTATTGCCATCGCACCTGGACTTGGTGGGAGCTGAAATTGAACTGATAAACCAGCCCAACCGCGAAAAAATTATGCGCCAGTTGCTGGATGAGATACGGCCCGATTACGACTTTATAATTATTGACTGCTCGCCATCGTTAGGCCTTATAACGGTTAATGCGCTTACTGCTGCAGATTCGGTATTAATACCTGTGCAATGCGAATATTTTGCATTGGAAGGATTGGGCAAGCTGCTAAACACCATTAAAATTGTGCAAACCCGGTTAAATACCAGGCTTGAAATTGAAGGTATAGTATTAACCATGTTCGACCCGCGTTTAAGGCTGGCCAACCAGGTGGTGGATGAAATAAAGAGGCATTTTCAGAACATTGTTTACGATACCATTATACACCGCAATACCCGTTTGGGCGAAGCGCCGAGTTTTGGAAAGCCTGCCATTATGTACGATGCCGAAAGCAAGGGCAGCATTAATTACCTGAACCTGGTGCGCGAAATGTTACAACGCAATAACGCCACCAACATACCTGACGAAGACAAGGAATTTAATTTGGTTGAAGACGACCCCGCTTCCAAGAATTAAGCCTTTAATTTTTATATCAATTTTTAATTTACCGGGAAAATGAACGAAAAGAAGAAGTCTGTTTTAGGGCGCGGCCTTGGCGCTTTGCTTGAAGCCAATGATACCACCACCAGCCCGGTGCGCGAAAAGCACCAGGGCATAGGCACGGTTGCTGCACCGGTAGGTACAGTAATAATGAATATTCCTTTAGAACAGATTGAGGTTAACCCCTTTCAACCACGAACTACTTTTGAAGAAGAGAGCTTGAACGAACTGGCTGATTCCATAAAAATACATGGCGTAATACAGCCCATTACGGTAAGGAAGATTGAGAACAACAAGTACCAGTTAATAGCAGGCGAAAGAAGGCTTAGGGCAAGTAAACTGGCCGGTAAAACCGAAGTGCCGGCATTTGCCCGCGCTGCCAGCGACCAGGAGAGCATTGAAATAGCCCTGATAGAGAACATACAGCGCGAAGACCTGAACCCGCTTGAAATAGCCATTAACTATAAGCGCCTGCAGGATGAATGTGAACTTACACAGGAAGAGTTGGCCGTACGCCTGGGAAAAAACAGAAGCACCGTAACCAATTTTATACGCCTGCTTAAATTACCACCCGACCTGCAAGCCGGTTTGCGCGATAATAAAATAACCATGGGCCATGCCAAAGCCCTGCTATCGTTAGATGATGTGGGCTCTTTATTGGCTGCCTATAAAGAAACAATTCAAAAGGGATTGAGTGTTCGGCAGGTAGAAGAACTGGTACGCAGTTACGAGGCTAAGAAGCCTAAAAAAAATGCACCTGTTGCCAATAATACCAGCGCCCTGCCGTTTACGGTGAAGAAAATGCAGGACCAGCTTATTACTACACTCAGCACCAAGGTTCAGATAAGCCGGACTACTGAAGGTAAGGGAGAGATAGTTATAAAATTTTATAACGATGACGACCTGGAAAGGTTGGTTGAATCAATAACCCGGTAACAAAAAGAAATTAAGACATCAGATTTATTACAATGGGCAGAGGTCCGATATACATAGCCCTGACAATTTTTTTTAGCCGGGATACAAGGTTGGGCAAGGCGTTTATTATGGCCTTGTGTGTTATTTGCTTTCAGAATTTATTGGCGCAGGAGGGTACCACTGCTATAGATACCACAGCTAATTATGGAGTAGACCCCGCCAGTAACGGACTTGTGAAAAAGGCACCCACACAATCCCTGGAGAGCATGGACACCACAACTACCGACTCTGCTAAGGCCAGTGCGGCAAAAAAGCTGCCGTTGCATAGCGCACGCAAAGCTGCTTATTTATCGGCGGTATTGCCGGGGCTGGGGCAGGCCTACAATAAAAAATACTGGAAAATACCCATCATTTATGCGGGCCTGGCGGGTTGCGCGTATGCCCTTTATTATACTGCTTATAACTTTAACGGCTTCAAGGCGGTTGACCGGGCGCAAAAGGCGCTTGTGCCTAATCCCAATGCTTCTTTTAACGGGATAAGTGACCCGGCCGAGGTTCAAACCTACCAGGCTTATTATAAAAAATACCTGGATATATCAGCCATTGGCTTTGGGGTATTTTATCTGCTGAACGTTATTGATGCCACGGTAGATGCACACTTAATGGGCTGGAATATGAAGGATGATTTAAGCGTTAGCTGGTCGCCCGTGCTTATAAACAGCCCTAATTATAATTCCGCTGCTGCGGGTTTGAGTTTTACCCTGCATTTTTGAATTAACCCTGTAACCTGGTTTTGGAAGAGGCTTATTCTTTTCCATCTTTACGGCTATAACCTATATGCCAAAATTCAATTTTCTTCAAAGCAAACAATTACCCCAATGGGTTAACCTGGGCCTTTTTATACTGGTAGCTATCCTCAATTTAAATATTCAATTCAGTGTAGACGATTGGAAGGAGCTGGCGGACCCGTATGATTATCTGCACCAATCAAAAATATCGTTGCTGGATAAGGAATTTTATTTTCCGCATAAAACGGACACGTTTAGCCCGCGGCCGTTTACGGTGCCTCTGTTTTTTAAACTGTGCGGCAGTAATCCGGATACGATTGTGCGTGTGCAAATGGTGTTGGTAGCATTCAGTGCCTTTTTTATGGTGGCGGCGTTTATGCTGCTGATGGAAAAAAACAGCGCCAGATATTTTTTGATGGCCGGTGTTTATTTGCTGGTAGGGTGGTGGAACGTATTGGGGTGGAGCACGCTTGTTTTATCTGAATCGCTGTCAACTACTTTGGTGTTTTGCTGGCTGGCTTCGCTGTTGTTTTTGTATAAAAGGAATAATTGGGGGTGGTGGTTGCTGCATCTGGTTATTGTAATACTGCTGGCATTTTCGCGCGATTCGTGGCCGTACGTTTTAATTGCTTTTTATGGCGGGTTTTGCGTTTTGTGGTGGTGGTTTAAGCAGCCCGGTTTTAAAAAATATGCAGCACTACTGGTATTAAGCGGTGCTATATTTTTTACTCAGCAGCACAGTGCCAAAGTGGGGGTGCGATATTATTTGCCGGTTATTAATTCAATAACAGTACGGATATTGGATAAACCTGAATACCTGGAGTGGTTTGTGCAACATGGTATGCCACAGGCCGAAAAGCTGCGGCAAAACTATGCAGGGATAGATGCGGTGCCTGAAGCAGGCCAGCATCGGTTATGGGCTTTGTGTGCTGATACTGCCTACGGGCCTTTTCATGAATGGGTGATAGAAAAGGGACAACCTACCTACACCCGGTTTTTACTGACCCATCCTGTATATACACTAGGGCTGAATGAAACACCGGTTCAGCTTTCGAGGATATTGTGTTATAACCTTTTTTACATTGATGAACCCAGGGGTTATACTGCTTATATAGAACCGCTGTTTCCGCTGTTTAATGTTGGGGTGGTACTTGTTTTATGTATTGTGCTGGTTATGATTTATACAAAGCGAAAGAGAGCAATATTATTCGCCCCTGTTTTGCTGGCGCTTTTTACCTTGCTAAACACTATACTAAGTTATAATGGTGATGCATTGGAAGTTGACCGGCATTTATACACTACCATCATATTGGTTCAACTGATTGGTTTTTGGGCGGCGGCATTAATTTGGGATGCGTTGGAGTGGAGGGTTGAAGGAAAATAAAAAGAGTTTTGCACGGAGTTGAATACGGAGGAATGCAAAACCTTACAGGTTTGATGCCTATTCTATTTTTTTTGAGGTGCGGTATGCTGTTCCTTTAAACCAGGCTACCAGCTCGCCGTTTTGGTTGGTGGTGCGCACATCGTAAACACCGGTTTTATTACCCAGGTGTTCTTCTTTGGCCTCAACGGTTAGTTGCTCGCCCACTTTGGCTGATCGGGTAAAGGAAATGGAAACATCCAAAGCTACGGTTAGTACTCCATGCGAATTACAGGCAAAAGCAAAAGCTGAATCAGCGGCTGAAAACAATACCCCGCCATGTATGCTGTTAAAGCCGTTGAGCATTTCGTCTTTTACAATGTAATGTAGTTTGCAATACCCGGCGCTAATGGTATCTATTTCCAAACCCATCCATGCAGTAAACCTATCGTGTTGCAGCATACGCTGTAATACCAGTTCGGGGCTCAAAAGCTTATCAGTCATTTTATCAGGGTTTAAATGGGGTTATTTTTGACAAGCTAAAATAAGCAATACAATAGGTAACGCTTAATAACCTAATGAAGTAAAAAACACATACCGGGGCCGGTATAGATAAAGCATTACGCTCATAAATGTGAGCGCCAACTCTGTTATGTATACAAATGAGTTTCTGTCAACAATGCATACTACATCCTGCACGGATATAAAACAGGTAAGCACCAACAGCCAATGTATAAATGCAGCTTCTTCTATAACCCACAGAAAGGGTAAAAACATCATTAAATACCAGGGATTAAAAATGTGCATGTAGTAGAGCAAAAACAATAATAAGGCGCGCAGATACACCCTGAACCATTGGTTAATGGCGCGTTTGCCAAACACGAATTTTATGAGGATATACAAACTGGCACATACTGCGAATGCCTGGCATATTTTGACTATGAAATTTGAAATGTAAACCTGTGTACCCGGCCCCGAAGTATTATTAGCCGCTTCTGATAACTGTAGCTGGTGGCCGCTTAAAAGTTGAGGAACATAATAGACGACGTATGACAGCACTTCGCCTATACACTTGGATGGGTTTTGAAAAAAGTGAAATTTAAACGGCGTTGTTATAGTTGCCGTTGATGTATAAAACGGGGCATATACCAACACTATAGTAGCCAATAATATCATTAAGCCGGCACCGGTCTTTTTAAGCGTAGTTGCCGGTATTCCTTCCTGAATGAACAGCGCTACAATAAAGAATGGCAGCACCAATACATAATTCATTTTGGTTGCAATAGCCAGGGCTACCATAACAAAGGCCAGGTACCACTTATTGGTAAGCAGAAAATAAATACCGGCAAGGATAAACGTAATAGCCACCAGGTCGGCGTGTAGCTGGCCTACACCCTGCAATAAAAATACGGGGTTGAGCACTATAAAAGTAAGGCACCGCGCAGGTGATTGCATCAGCACGCACACCCTTGAAGCTACTTCCACAAACGCAAACGCAAACAGCAAAATCAGAATTTTATAGGCTATAAGTGCCAGCAATATTTTGCCGCTGCCGGCGAGTGCCGATGTCATGGCCAACCATAAAGTAACGCTTCCATAAGCGCAGGTTGAGGATGCCCAGGCGTTTGTGATGTATGGAAAATAAGTTGAAAAGTGCGTGCATTGCGGATTGGTGTATACATCAATACCTTTGTTAGCCGCATCGCCAAATACGAGGTAACTGAAAATATCGTTGCTTAACATGGGCAGCATAAATGAAAAGATGATTATGCTTATAAAAGCCAGTGCCTTTATATCAGGAATTGAAAGCGCAGAATTAACCCATAACCGGTAATAGGCAAACGAAAAAAAGCCGAGCGATAAAACGACGGATAGAAAAACCAATATCTCCGGCCAACCATTTAAGCCATGGCCATCTACCATTAAAGTACCGGCCATAAAGGCCCTGAGCCATGACTGGAGCACCATTAGGGCTGCGCTTAAAAATATTACTACTGCGCCGGGTATTTTGAACAATCTCAAAAGATTAATCGGATTTACTGTGATTGAATACCGCGGAAAAGTAGGCAAAACGGTGATGAG
>CAISWS010000384.1 GCA_903889265.1 uncultured Bacteroidota bacterium | reverse complement strand
GTTTCTTGTTGGGTAAATCTACAGGTTATATATTATTAAAACATTAAAAATTCCGACCAAAATTAAATGTTGAAAGAACCTGAAAGTTTTATTTTGTTGTTTTAAAAAGCATCAATCGTTTATATTTTTTTTCGCGAAAAATAGATTCCGAAAGCCATTTCCTTACTTTTTTAAATGTTGTTGAATGTTACAAACCTCAAAAAGCCTTTTTCGGCGCAAGGATTCTTAGGCGAAAAGGAAATAAGGCGGGTTGGGTAGAATAACGTTGCTAAGGCATTGATTATAAGTCATACAATTTTTCCGGGGTTTTACAAGTCAACGTAGTTTGAACTTTAGTTGACTTAGTCAAAATTTAAAACTTGATCAAATTTTCCCGGTTTTTACTTTGCTCAATCTCATAAGGGTATGAAATACAACGAAATATCGTGGCCATTACTGAAGCTACAAGCCCTGAGGCATTATAGGTAAATGCAATTCTTTACTCAATCCTGGTAGTTTATTGGCATCTATCGCCTTCTGGAGGCTGGCCCAACGCTGTGTCTTTTGGAAAGCCGGAGCTTTTGCAATGGAATAAGCAATACTAAAAAACAAGTCTAATTCGGCAAAAGTCTTTTTTTCGCGTTTCATCCATGCTTTGGATGACTTAATAAGGTAAGGCACCACTTGAAAATTACCTAGCAGCAATTGGCACAAAATAATAGCCGGGCGAATATATGGTTGCAGGTCTTCGCGTTCAACCGCATTTAGCTGCAACAGTTCGTTCAACTTAATAATAGCTTTAGCTGGTTCTTTAGCGTGTAACAAGGCAAGGCTATAGTAAAATAACACGATAAACTGCTCATACACCGGCCTGTTTAAAACAGGCGCGGCATCGGACTCAGCCTCTTTTATTACTTCATTATACCGCCTTAGCTTAAAGAGAGTTAGTATATGAAGGAAGTGTAAATGCTCCTTAACCCATCTTGTGGTGCCTGGGCTTAAAACCGTTTTAGAACTATCAAACAATATTTTCTCCAATTGGTGCATTACCTCATAGGCCTTTTGTGCTTTACCAACTTCGGCCTCCATTTGTATCAGGTAGGTGTAGCTTTTAACCCAAATAAAAGGAGCCACTTTTCTTATGGATGCATGTTTATCGAAAATTCTCCATTGCAAACGGGCAACTTCAAGCACTTCAGCAGACTTTTTTTTAATGGAGTAATAATTTATCATAATATCAAACCAAGCTTCCTGTGCTACAAGGCTTTGCAGTTTTTCAGGTTTCTGTTGCATCACAGTTTCTTTTATTCTCTTCTCAAGGGCGGCGGTCATATTTCTTTTTCTCTCTGCCTGCGAAATCATAAAACCTATGCGATGTAAGGCCCTGTACTCAGCCGTTATATTCGCCAGCCGCTCACGCTCATCGAAAAAAGCGTCATTCAGTTTGTCAAACTGTTCGGTATTAAGCAGGCATATATATTTTACGGCCATTAAATTGGCGGCCATATCAAACATTTCGTAGTCCATAGCCAGGGTATGCGCTTTTTCTGCCATTTCAAGTGCGTAACCATGTAATCCCCGGCCCAACAGGATTGTTATTTCGTTTCGGCTTATTTCAACGAGGCGGTTCACCGGTATGTTAACAGCAGGCTGCTCAAAATTCCGCAATGACTTTAGCAGGTTTTGGCTTAAATAGTATTTATCATTTCTAAGCTCTTTTGAGTTTAGGTTAAGCTTTTTCATTAAGGCTGTGGCATCATAATGAGGTTGGTTTTGTAAGGCTTCATACAAAGCCATATAGCGCTTATCACCAGGTTGCGTGTTGCTGAATTGCTTAAAATTTCTTTTTTCTGCTGCACTTAAAGTGCCAATGAGTTGTACCAGATGGTCCTGTTTACGCATAACGAAATTTGTGGCAATATATGCAGTTTTGCCTATACAAATACTTTTTATTTATTGTTTATATGTAATTGGATTAAGCCACAAGACATTTGCGCTCATTTTGGACACAGCCGCCTTTATTTAATGCAAACCTTTGCAGCTGTAACTCAATTTTTAAAGTTCAACGACACAAATTACAGAAATATGAAAGCAAAGCTACTAACGCTTACACTTCTTTTTAGCATGGTTGCCGGCTATTTAATGGCGCAAGCTCCGCAACTGGTTAATTATCAGGCTGTGGTTCGGGATAATCAGGGAAATCCTGTTGCAGCGGGTACGCTGGTGTCGTTGCGGTTTACAATTCACGACTTAACAGCAACCGGCGCACCTGTATTTACCGAAACCCATAATGATACCGCTAATAAATTTGGACTGGTAACTACCCAAATAGGAAGTGTCAACAGTCTTGCCATAGTTTCTTGGGGTACCGGGCCTAAATATTTACAGGTTGAAGCGGAAATAAATAATACCGGAGGTTATGTTAGCATGGGTGCCACCGAACTGATAAGTGT
>CAISWS010000383.1 GCA_903889265.1 uncultured Bacteroidota bacterium | reverse complement strand
CGGTAAATAGAAAGTATCCTGGTACCAGTTTTCAAAACTGTTGTTTACAACCTGGGCATTTGAGGTAAAAATACCTGTAAACATAAAGAGCGCGGCAAAAAGTAAAGTGTTTTTCATCAGGGGTGTTTTTTGTTTGTTTTAGAGTCAATTGTTAGAGAATGCAATTTATTTGTTTTTCAATTATTTTCCTGCAACTACCAGCTTATTTAAAAAGTTTCCATCGGTGGTATTCAGCTTTAAAAAATAAATACCCTGCGCCATATCGGTAACGTCTGGCGATACTGTATTTAATCCGCTTTGAGCCTGGAAATTCTTATCACTTACTTTTTGTCCGTTTATATTCCAAATTTCAATCTCAGCATTTTGAGCCCTGGTAAGGGTAAAGCTTAATGTTACATTACTACTTGCCGGATTAGGGTATAACCGCGCACTTAACTCCTGACCAATGACCGCATTTACCGAAAGCGGAAACCAGTTAATTTGAACCGAATTACCACCGGTATGGTATATTTTCAGCGCTCCCCCGGTTGCATAAGGTATCCATACCCAGCCTTGTGTATTCAGGTTGCTTTGTTCATTGAGGGCAACTCCGTTTACCAGCACTTGCAGGGGTTTCGACGTTAACCTTAATGTCTCGTACGATGAATTGTCAAAAGTGCGGTAATTAATAACCTGCGGCTGGTAATCAACAAAGGTTACCACTGAGCTGCTTGCCAGCAAATGGTTTGCCGTGGAAGGCGCAATTTGTGGATATGCACCCATACCCCTTAAAAAATGCCTTACATAATCCCCGTAACCATCGGTATACCAAATGCTGCCTTCAGCTGGCGAAAAACGGCATTGTCCGCTGGTATCACACAAATAAGTAGCCCAGTTTAACTCACGGATGGCTTCCGCCACACGGCTGGTATCACTCGTTTTTTCGGCATATATTAACTCCGTAGACGCATAGCGCGAAGTGTGGCTGCCACCCGGTTTCAAATCTGCACTTTGCTCAAAAATGGCAATGGCATTGTATTGGCTCCATGCACTATCTGCAAAGGTGTTGTAAGTCCAGTCAAGTATAGCCCGGGCATCCTGCTTGTACGTGTTGTCCCAATCAGGATGGTTCAGAATATAACGGGCCATATTAACCGCATTCGTCTCTGTATTTGAAGGCCCGCTTATATCCTCAAAAAAGCAGCCCCAGTTATTGGTATGTTGCGGATAGGTTTGTATCCATGTTTTAATTGTGTGATAAGCAGAATCATATTGTGCTGTATCGCCCAGGCCCAATGTCTGCAGCTGTTCAAAAAGCAACATAATGGATACAAAATTGGTAGTATAATTTGAACCCGGTATGCCCAGCGGAATAGCGCCGGTTTGTGCATTTACCTTAAAGGGATAGGGCGAAGTAGCCGAATCGCCGGGTGCTACCTTGGTTGCCAGCGTATTAGCTATGGATATAGCAGGGTTAAGGTAAGTGGTATCACCGGTAATTTTATACAACGTAAGCAGCTCAAAAGCAAACGAACCTGCTTTATCGGGCTGGGTATAACCTGCACCCAACACAAAATCGCCATCGTAAACCGGTAAGGTCGGGTTGACCGTATTACAAGGGTACGGTAAATTCGGCCAGGCTGCGTTAGAAGCAGAGAGACTGTTTTGAAGATAATTGCTGGCTATATAAGCCATATCCTCAACCAGCGAAGTATCGCCTGTATAAGCATAATACAGCGCCCATGATGACATGGCCATAGCAAACTGATCGCCACCTACCATGTTGCCCTGTTGAGTGGCCCCACCATAGGTATGGTCGGTCATGTAAAATTTAGTACCCAACGTGGTAGGTATGTTTTTCCAGAAATTCCATATTAAGCCAAGGTCATGATCGTACGAAATACCAGGATCGGCATTATACCATGGAATCAGGTTGCCATTGTTATCTGTTTGAAT
>CAISWS010000382.1 GCA_903889265.1 uncultured Bacteroidota bacterium | reverse complement strand
TACAACTTCTTGATCATTTCAATATCAAATGCCATGTTGTGAAGGTTTAGATGATGATAATTTCAATTTGCGGTGCAAATGTAAAAAGGTTTGTAGGATATGAAAGAGAATTTAGCGAATTTTCGCTAAGGCTGATATTTGTCAATCAGGCTGGCCCGAGATAATAATTACCTTCGGCGCTCAAAATCAAACCATGAGCGTAGAAAATGCCCTGAGGGCCCGCAGTAATAACCAATGCGAATTATGCAAGTCTGAAATAAATTTAACGGTGTATGACGTGCCGCCTCACCCTGAACAAAGGGAAGAGGACAGCATATTAGTTTGCGAAAAATGCAATTTACAATTAACCAAAAAGGAAGAACTGGATAACAAACACTGGGCTTGCTTAAACGAAAGTATGTGGAGCGAAGTGCCCGCCGTGCAGGTTGTTAGCTGGCGAATGTTGAACAGGTTACGAAATGAAAGCTGGGCAGCAGATGCTATTGAAATGATGTTTTTTGATGAATCCACCCTTGCCTGGGCAAAAGAAACCGGCGACCATGAAAACACCGGCGAAGTGGAATTGCACCGCGATAGCAACGGCAATATTTTGCAGGGTGGCGATAACGTAGTGCTTACCAAAACCCTGGATGTAAAGGCAGTAACCTGAACGCCAAACTCGGCACCGTAGTAAAGGGAATAAAACTGGTGGCAGATAATGTGGAGCAGATAGAAGGCAAAATAGAAGGACAAACAATCGTTATTTTGACGAAGTATTTGAGGAAGGGGTAGGTAATTATATCTCCCGGTTATATTTAGCCCACTGCACTGCTATAATGCTTTTAAAATCCTTAAATGTGGTTGACAGCATTTCTTCGCGTGTTAACTCAACTATTTCAATTTCCTCATCTTCATTTTCAACGCCGCCGCCTTTGTTTATTTTTTGCGAAACTCCGGCATAATAAATGCTAATCATTTCAGTGGAACCTCCTGGAGATACGTAGCCTTCAGCTATAAACTGCAAAAGGTCAACCTTGTAACCCACCTCTTCTTCAACTTCCCGGGTTATTGCATCCTCAGGTCTTTCGCCAGGTTTATCTAATACACCAGCGGGGATTTCGATTATATCAGCCTCGGGTCCGGGCCTCCATTGGCGGGCAAAGATATACTTGCCGGTAACGGTATTGCGTACCAGCGCTGCAACGGCATTTTGTTTGAGGAGTAACTCGCGCTTTATTTCTTTACCCGAAGGTGTGGCTACCTTCAGCTCTTCAATTTTTAAATATCCATTATATTTTAATTCGCGGTTCAGAATCATAACTGAGATTGACTGGCCTAAGATACCATTTGTTTGTAGCCCCGTAAAATGCTTTGCTAAACCACCGCTTCCTTATTATACTTTTCCTTATACTCCAACGGCGACATACCTGTAATTTTTCTAAATACTTCGCGAAAGGCTTTTACGTCTGAGTATCCAACTTCATACATTACTTCATTAATTGTTTTGCGGCTGGTTTCTAATGCTTTTTTGGCCGATTCAATTTTAACGCGTTGCGAGTATTCGATAGGTGTGTTTCCGGTGGCCTTGATAAATCTTCTGTCGAAGGTGCGGCGGCCAATGGAGAATTTGGAGGAGAGATGTTCAACAGAAATTTTTTCTTGCAGGTTACTTTCAATATAGGTTTGCACTTTCTTTACCATATCATCGTTATGCAGTTTCTGCGGGGTAAATATGGTAAATGCCGCCTGGCTGTTACGGTCCATTTCAATTTGAAAAACTTTTGAGCAAAAGATGGCTGTTTTCCTGTCGAAATATTTTTCTACCAGGTAAATCATCAGGTTTAAAAAGGAGTAGGCACCACCGTTGGTATAAATTCCGTTTTCATCTGTGATCAATGCCTCCGGCTGCAGGTTCACTTCGGGAAACATATTTCGAAAGTTTTCGGCAGCAGCCCAATGCGTAGAGCAGCTTTTCCCATCCAGCAAACCTGATGAGGCGAGTAAAAAGGCACCGGTGCAAATGCTGGCTACCTGGGCACCGTTTTTATATTGTTGGGCAACCCAGTCAGCCAGGGACTTGTTGGGCTTCAGGGCTTTTCCATAGTTATGATTCAGTGAGGGAATAATTATGAGATTGGTTTTTGTTATAGCTGAAATGTGGGTGTGCGGCTTCACTGAAAACAGGCCATCATAGAAATCCACCTTTTTTGAGATGCCTGCCAGTTCAATTTTGAACAACTCTTTGCGGCCGGTGTTCTTCCAGTACTCATTGGCGCGGGTAAATATTTTATAAGCACCTACTATGCTGCTTAAATTATTTTCGCCGTTGGGGACAATGATGGTAAGGTGTTTCATTGTTTTACTTTTACACAAATATAGATAAAAGGCATGTCCAAATCAACCCATCAGAATGTCTGTTTTACACCCTGACCAAGTGATATCCAGGCGTTACTTTTGCAACATAAAATCCCCAAAACATGAAAACAACGGCTAAATCAGATTTCACCACTACCCTTATGGCAGATCAAACCCCGAAGGAAGCTTTCAATGCCATTAATAACCCCCGCGGATGGTGGTCGGAAGAAATTGAAGGTGGCACGGAAAAACTGAACGATGAATATTTCTACCACTACAAGGACATTCACCTGTGCAAAATGAAACTGATTGAAGTGGTACCCAATCAAAAGGTGGTTTGGCTGGTACTTGATAATTATTTCAAATTCACTAAGGACAAAAGCGAATGGAAGGGCACGAAGGTTGTATTTGAAATTTCGCCGAAAGGCAAGCAGACCGAAATAAAGTTTACGCATGAAGGCCTGGTTTCGCAATACGAATGTTATGAGATATGCAGAGAAGCATGGACTCACTATGTTACCGAAAGCTTGCGCGACCTGATAACAACCGGCAAAGGGCAACCCAACCGTAAGGAGAATGCGGGCTTTGACGCACAACTGGTTGAAAAATGGAAACTGGACAATAATACGAATGATGGAAGTTTTGCAACTACCATTCAGGTGGACCAAACGCCGAAAGAGGTATTTAACGCCGTCAATAACGTGACCGGTTGGTGGACTGAAAACCTGGAAGGCAGTTGGAAAAAACTGAACGATGAATTTACCGCGCGTTTTGGCGAAACGTTTATTACCATGCGGGTAACAGAAATGATACCGGATACCAAGGTAGTTTGGCTGGTAACTGATTGCTATAAAGATTGGGTAAAAGGAAATAAAAAAGAGTGGAACGCAACAAAAATCAGTTTTACAATTTCGAAGAGGGGTAAGCAGACGCTGCTACACTTTGCCCACCTGGGTTTGGTGCCGCAATTTGAATGTTATGGTGGATGTGCAGGCGCGTGGACGGAGTATGTAGAGAGCAGTTTGAAGAAGCTGATAACAACTGGTGAAGGTGAGCCGACGCCAAAGGAGAAGAAGCCGAGAATTGCAAAAGCAAGGTGATTGAGAGGGATAAACTTCGTTGATCCCAGCGGGGGTGGGCTCCCTAAAAATAAAATCTAACTAACGCCCTGTCGGGCAGGTCTTTCTTCACTACGCGAAAAATGAAATCAGAGCCTTTCATTTTTCTCTTCGTTACGAAATCCCTTTTTTGGTTAGTTGGATGTTCTTTTTATGCGGAAAGAGAGGGATTCGAACCCTCGTTAGCCTTGCGACTAAGACAGTTTTCGAGACTGTTCCATTCAACCACTCTGGCATCTTTCCGGGGGTAAATATAGGCCATTCGGTGTTAACTTTTACCGGTTCGCGCAGCTTGCGTTTTCCATTCACCGGCTTTGTGTATGTTTGTGTGCTACATGAACTTAACCGAAAACATAAAGCTTGCCCTGCGTGCTATACGGGCCAATATCCTGCGTACTGTTTTAACGTTGTCTATCATCATGTTTGGTATTACGGCACTTATAGGCATATTAACCGCTACGGAGGGCATTAAAACCAAGATGCTTTCAAGCTTTAGCGAAATGGGCAGTAATACATTTGGTATTAAAAATACCGGGCAGGTACACCGGCGCGGCGGCCCGCACAGGCACCGTAAGGTTGATAACCCGGTTATTACAATACAACAGGCCGAGGAGTTTAAAGATCATTTTAAGTTTCCGGCTATCGTCTCTATATCTAATGTGGCCAATGATATCGCTATTGTAAAATACGAATCGAAGAAGACCAACCCTAATGTGAAAATTTATGGTATTGATGAAAATTATCTGAAGGTTTCGGGGCAAACCATTGCAGAGGGCAGAAATTTTTCGCAGGGCGAAATCGAAAGTGGCAGTGATGTGATACTATTGGGTAAAGATGTAATAACCAAAGTTTTTGAACCATATGATACCGTAATTGGCAAACTGATAAGTGTTGGCAACAAAAAATATAAAGTGGTGGGCATACTTGCATCCAAGGGGGCCAGCCAGTTAGCATCCGATAACCAGGCTATGATACCGGTGCAAAATGCACGTTGGAGTTTTCCGGCAGATAACATCAGCTACGAGATGAATGTAATGGTGAACGACCCTAAGGATATGGACCTGGGCATTGAAGAAGCCACCGGTATGTTGCGCAGCATCCGCCATTTGCGTTTGGATGATGAAAACGATTTTGACCTGGCAAAAAGCGAACGTTTGGCCAACCAGATACTTGATCAGATGAAGTATATTAAAATTGCCACCATTGTAATTGGCATACTTACTTTAATAGGCGCCGGTATAGGGTTAATGAATATTATGCTGGTTAGCGTAAACGAACGCACGCGCGAAATTGGAATCAGCAAAGCCCTGGGCGCTACCAAAAATGTTATCCGCATTCAGTTTTTAACCGAAGCCATAGTTATTTGTCAGATAGGTGGTATTATGGGTATTATACTTGGTATTTTAATGGGCAATGGAGTGGGTGTTTTTCTTAAAACAGGTTTTATATTCCCTTATGTGTGGGTGTTTGGCGGATGGCTGTTTACGTTTATAATTGGCCTGGCTGCCGGTATCTATCCCGCAATTAAAGCATCAGATCTTGATCCGGTTGAGGCGTTGCGGTACGAGTAAATGCAGTCCGATAATGTTGAACGGCTTTTTTGAAAAACCAAGAAGCTGCTTTAAATTACACTAATAACACATCTGAACAGATAAACTAAAACCAATTCATGCCACAAGGGCACTAAGGACACTAAGTTTTTTAAGAACGGCAGCTTTTTTAGCGCTTCATGCCAGAGAAGCCAAAAACCTAAAGTATTTTCGTTGTGCTCTTAGTGCATTTGTGGATACATGTATTTTTTTAACTTTAAGCAGCTTCTAAGTAAACCAAAGCGGCGTTTTATCAGACGGGTCCTGGTTGTAGGTTACCAACAATTCTTCTCCTGCCGATATATCTCTAATGGTAATAAAATGCATCACCTGGTCTTCGTAATAGGTTTCGTAAATGCAATTGGGTGTATAGCTATGGTTGTATATAGAGCCGTACCCCAGACAAATAGCGTAGTTTTTATGTTTGTTTCCCCACAAAAAATAATAATTGAATAAAAACGATTTGTCTATCAGCTTGCAATCCTTTTCGGGCAGTACTATTACAGGTGCTATTTCTATTAGTGTACGCGCCTCAATATCTTCCGTGGTGAAAACGCCTCTTCCTTTTCCAGGGCTGGCTTTGATGTATAGGGCGGATAAGAGCATCGTGTACGGTATTATTTACTTCGGTTAAAGCTTTTATTGATTCATACTTCAAATATCCGTTTTTAGCTCAATTATGATTTAAAAAAACCATCTCCTTAAACTTTCCTTCTTTTCCATTACGTTTGCCCCCTAAAATTCAATTTTGAAGCCCTATAAAGCCATTTTAATAGTATTGTTTGTGCTTGTGTTAGACCAGGCCCTTAAAATATGGGTAAAAACCCACATGATGCTGGAGGATGAAATCCATGTAACACACTGGTTCAGAATACACTTTGTTGAAAACCCCGGCATGGCTTTTAGTATGGAACTGCCCGGCCGCTGGGGTAAAATTTTGCTTAGTTCTTTCAGGTTACTGGCAGTGGTTGCTGGCTTGATTTACATTAAAGGCCTGTTTGAAAAAAAAGCCCATTGGGGATTTGTTACTGCTTGTTGTGTAATACTTGCCGGGGCGGTTGGCAATTTAATTGATGGTGCTTTTTACGGGATTTTATTTTCAGATAGTTTTGGCCGGGTAGCTGAATTTTTACCTAAAGGTGGCGGGTATGCCGGTTTTATGCAGGGCCAGGTAGTAGATATGCTCAGGTTCCCGTTATTTCATGGGGTCTTTCCACGGTGGGTACCGGTATGGGGTGGAGAGTATTTTGAGTTCTTTAATGCTATTTTTAATATATCAGATGCGGCCATTTTTGTTGGGGTAGCGCTGATAGTTATTTTTCAGCATTCTTTTTTTCCTAAAAAACCTTTGCCTCAAAACAACATTGAGACAGCGCCCTCTACTCATTCACAAACTGAAGAAAATCTCTAGTCAGGTCATCACTCCTCTCCTGCATGGCTACATGGCCACAGGGGTCGTAAATAATAACCCTGCTGTTTTTAATATCCCTGTGGAACTTTTCGGCATGCTCAACCGGTATAATGGCGTCCTCTTTCCCCCAAACAATCAGGGTTGGGCATTGCACTTTGGTAATAATGGTTGAATCCGGTATTTGTTTCGACCGGGCAAGGGCAAGCATATTCTGAATATTCCCTTCGCGATTGGTAAAGTGGTTATTCAAAGTCCAAATAGCTGGGTCAGCTTTACTTTTGTCGGCATAGCAACTTTTCAATCCGCCTTCGCTCATAAACATCGGCATGCCTTTGTCAAATACATGACCCACACTTTTGTATTTAAACATGGTGAGTTTACCTGAAATATTAGCTACGTCGTAACCTGCACTGGCCAGTAAAACGAGCTTTTTAACCTTATCGGGGTGGTCAGCAGCAGCAATCCAGGCTATACCACCTCCCATCGAATTACCCATTACATAAACCGAATCGAGGTGCAGCGTATCAAACATAAATGTCAGGTAGTCGCGGTACATTTGTATATAATCTGGTTTGTTACCCATATCCGGAAAATCACTTAACCCAAAGCCGGGTAAATCAATCCGTACTACCCTGAATTGTCCTTTCAGATTATCCGCCAGTTTGGTAAAATTTCTCAACGAGCCCCCAAAGCCATGTATCATCAAAACAGGGTAACCACTGCCTTCATCAGTATAGTGTAGCTCCGCCCCTCTCCAGTTAATAAAGTGGGAGGAAGGCAAAGCAAGTTCTTTTTTAGCGTCTGCCTTGCTGATAATCAGGTTGGGGCGGAAAAAAAATATACCCACCGGAACAAGCATCAGCACTATCAAAAGTCCAATAACCCAGCCTACAATTTTTTTCATTCCGCTTTAATTTTTTACGTGGTGAATATACACTTCCTGAACTATTAAAAGGGCGACTTTTACCGGTTAACCGATTTGGCTACTCCCGTTTAGAATAAGATTTTTTAAATAGGAGTTTATTGCATTCAACTGAGCACTCAATCCGTATTTATACCTTATTCCGCCTCTTTTCGATCGCAAAAATTGTATTCCGTTTTAATTTTCAGTTAAAATCATTTAGGTTTGCACATGGCAATCAAAAATACTTCAGACAAATTTACTACCGAAGGAATCACATTTGATGATGTTTTATTAGTACCTGCTTACAGCGAGGTGCTTCCCCGCGAGGTAGATATCAGTTCAAATTTTACGCGCAATATCAGGGTTAACGTTCCCCTTGTTTCTGCGGCTATGGACACCGTTACCGAAACGGCCCTGGCCATTGCTATAGCCCGTGAAGGCGGGATAGGTATACTGCACAAAAACATGAGCATAGAGCGGCAGGCCGAAATGGTGCGCAAAGTAAAGCGGTCAGATTCCGGGCTCATCATTGACCCTATTACGCTTTCGGTAGACGCGACTGTTGCGGAGGCGTTTAAAATTATGAACGAAAACCGCATTGGCGGTATTCCCATCGTTGACAACGCCGGTCGGTTAGTAGGCATACTCACTAACCGCGACCTCCGGTTCGAGCGCAACGCCAAACGTAAGGTGAGCGAAATAATGACCCGCGAAAACCTGCGCACCGCCCCTAAAGGCACCGACCTGAAACAGGCTGAAAAAATACTGGAGAAATATAAAATTGAAAAACTGCCCGTTACCGATAACAATGGCAAGCTAGTTGGCCTTATTACCTTTAAAGACATACAGAAAGTAAAAAGCCATCCTAACTCTACCAAAGATAAATTTGGCCGTTTGTTGTGCGGTGCTGCGGTTGGAGTTACTGCCGATATGCACGACCGGATTGATGCCCTGGTGGCAGTTGGTGTTGATGTGGTGTGTATTGATACGGCCCATGGCCATTCCAAGGGGGTTTTGACGGCTATTAAAAAAGCCAAACAGGCTTATAAGCATTTAGAGATAGTGGGAGGCAACGTTGCTACCGAAGAAGGTGCTAAAGCCCTGATAGCCGCTGGTGTTGATGCTGTTAAAGTAGGCGTAGGCCCCGGTTCTATCTGTACTACCCGTATAGTTGCAGGGGTGGGTGTTCCTCAGCTTTCAGCAATTTACAATGCCTCGCTGGCAGCAAAAAAAGCCGGTGTGCCGATTATTGCCGATGGTGGCATCCGCTATACTGGTGATATTGTAAAAGCATTAGCCGCGGGCGCCGACACCGTAATGGCCGGAAGCATTTTTGCCGGCTCGGATGAAAGCCCTGGCGAGACTATTATTTACGAAGGCCGTAAGTTTAAATCGTACCGTGGCATGGGCAGTGTTGAAGCCATGCAGGAAGGCAGCAAAGACCGCTATTTTCAGGACGTAGAAGACGACATTAAAAAGCTGGTGCCGGAAGGTATTGTAGGCCGTGTGCCCGTTAAAGGAACATTAACCGAGGTAATGTATCAATACGTGGGTGGCCTACGCGCCGGCATGGGTTACTGCGGTGCTAAAGACATTAAAACATTACAACAGGCAAAATTTGTACGCATCACCAACGCCGGTATACAGGAAAGCCACCCGCATGATGTTATGATAACTAAGGAGGCGCCGAATTACTCCAGGAAGTAGACGGACGACGGACAACAGACCATGGACGACGGTAATCCATCGTCCATGGTGAGCTGTCCATTATCTTTTAATCAACTTATAATTCTTAAACCCGAATATCTCCTGGTTGTTATTGAAGTTACGTTCAAGCCAGGTCATAAACCTGTATTTGGGACGCAGGTGTTTATGGGTGCTTCGTTCGTACAAACGTGGCTTGCGGAAATTGAGGCTATCGGCCCAGTTAAATTTCTTTATCCATTCGGCCATTACCTTGGGGTGAGTGCCTTTAAATTTCTTTAAACCGCCCAAAGGGCCCCAGTCGTAAGTTGGCTTTTCAATTTCGGCAGTGGTGCCGTGGTGCATATCGTTATGCACTTTTCGTTTGGCTCCCATTAAATGTGGCGGGCGCATATATCCATAATGAAAAATACGGGCCGGTATTTTTACCACGTTTAGTTTTTCATCATTCCCTTTTCTAAAAGACAATGCATCCTGATAAGAATAAGCCCCAATACCATTGCGTAACACCCTTATTTCATTTCTTATCAATCCATGGGTTTCAACCAGATGCTCATAGTCGCCCCAAAAATGTTCGTAGCTGAATAACATGCCGTCAACTTCAAGATCGTGTTCGTATTTTTTGCAGGCCTCAACGATGGCTTGCATATCGTCCTCATGCAATACTTCATCTGCCTGTAAATACAGGCACCAGGTTGCTTTGCACTGGTTTAAGGCAAAAGTTGTTTCATGTGCAAAAATGCGGCTGCTGGCAAACAAAGCAGGGTCCCATACGCGGTGGAATATTTTAATCTTTTTATCTCCTATGGCGTTGATAATTTCTTCAGTTCTGTCTTCAGGATCTCCGGCGCCAAGGGCAACAATTACTTCATCTGCAATGGGCAGAACAGAGCTTAAACATTCTTTAACCGGGTAGTAAAGTTTATCGGTGTTGCGCGCAAAGGTGAAGGCGGAAATGAGCATGTTGCAATATTAGTTTAAATGAAAAATATTTTGAACGATTATTCCGGTTAAATAACTCTTTGGTTTTTGCGTTAGTTTTATGGATAATTAAAATATTCAGTAAACTCAATTAAAAAGTGGTCACCCCGTAAAGTGAGGCATATTCTGACGGTAATATTCATCTTATTCTTTTTTTCATTGTCTTCGCAAAATGTGGAATCCAGATTATTTCAATGCATTAGCGAAGCACTTCTGAAACAAAATGAGATGTATGAATTAAGAAAGACCAGCCATAACGTTCATGTTCTTGCAGACCCCGTAAGCCTGAAGAAGACAATTGTATATGGTGATTCCGCTGATAAGGGATTTCTGAAGATAATCCGGAAGTACAGCTTTGAACAGAAAATTGAGCTTTTGGAAGGAAAATTAATTCCTGGCCTGCCTTTAAAGGATACCACATTCATTATTGACACCCTTGGCTTCTTTGATGACCAACTTTTTGTTAAAGAAAACCACATCCTCCTTTTAGTTAGCTGCAAGGAGAAGAAATGTCTTGGTAATTATCTTAATCGGGATTGCATATATTTATCAAACGCGGGTGTTCGAAAGAATAATTTGGTGCTTTCCTTCACCTTTAAGAATGCAAGAAGATTGTTTTTTAACTGCTATTTTAATATCGACTCAAATAAGGTGAGATCATTCAAATCACGCACGATAGACAATAGCCATACACGCGATATGGAATAGTTTTATTGCTAATAGCCTTTAATATTTCCAACTCCCACACCAATTTCTATTTTTGTGCCATGCAGGAAATTTTTGACCAAGCCAATGCCGTTTTGGAGGATATAAAAAATTCAACCCCATCTACTATTGAAGAGGTGGAGCTGTTCCGTATTAAATACCTGGGCACCAAAAGCGTTTTGAAAGACCTTTTTGGCGCCATGGGCAAACTTCCCAACGAGAAGAAAAAGGAATACGGCCAGTTAATGAATGCCCTGAAAGATGCTGCCCAATTAAAGTTTGATGAACTGAGTCAATCTCTTGAACAGGGCAAAAATACCAGCAAAGAAGTTCCTGACCTAACGGCGCCGGGTTATGATATGCCATTGGGCACACGTCACCCTTTATCAATCATCAAAAACAAGATGATTGACATTTTTGCCCGCATAGGATTTGTGGTAGCCGAAGGCCCTGAAATTGAGGACGACTGGCACAACTTTACCGCGCTGAATTTACCAGCCGACCACCCTGCCCGCGATATGCAGGATACGTTCTTTTTATCGGAAGATAAAAACTGGATGCTGCGCACACACACCAGCAGTGTTCAGATAAGAATTATGGAGGGGCAAAAGCCTCCTATGCGTTATATTTTTCCCGGCCGTGTTTACCGTAATGAAACCATTACTGCCAGGGCACATTGCACCTTTCACCAGGTTGAAGGTTTATACATTGATGAAAATGTTTCTTTCGCCGACCTTAAACAGTGCATGCTTTATTTTGCACAGGAAATGTTTGGCAAAGGGACGGATATACGTTTCAGGCCTTCTTTTTTCCCGTTTACCGAGCCCAGTGCCGAAATGGATATATCCTGTTTTGTATGTGGTCAAAAAGGTTGTCCCGTTTGCAAATACAGCGGCTGGGTTGAAATTGGAGGCTGCGGCATGGTGGACCCTGCCGTGCTTGAAAACTGCAAGCTGGACCCTAAAAAATACTCCGGATTTGCCTTTGGTATGGGTATTGAAAGAATTACCATGCTTAAATACCGCGTAAACGACCTGCGCCTGTTTTTAGAAAACGATGTAAGATTTTTAAAACAGTTCTCGTCGGCGCTGTAAAAGCTCCCCTCTTCAGAGTCTTTCCGAAGAAAAAGCCCTGTTTACCGTTTGTTTTATGCTGCTCGTCAAAAAGGCCAGAACATTGCTCCCCCGAGGCCGTTTTTATTGGGCATTGATTCAATGCACCTTTTTTTATAAAAAACGATAATTTAATTCGCGCTTATAAGTCAACGGCTACTTTTGCAGGCTTAAAATATGCCAGGGGAAGCTATTTGTGTTATAGCCGACTTTTGAAAACCAGATGCAATGAATAAAATACCTGCAATTGTCCTTTCTTCATTCTTATTGCTGTTCGTTTCAGTTTCACATGCACAATATCCCGGCGGTATGGGCGGTGGCCAGGGTAACGGAGGTGGATTTCCGCGTGTGGACAGCGCCACAAGGGCCAAGTATGCTGGGATGAGCGTTGGCCATATCTTCGGAAAAATAGTAGATGAAAAAACGAAAAAGGGAGTAGAGTTTGCTTCTGTAGCATTGTACAAACTGAGAAACGATTCGCTTATTACCGGGCAGCTAACCGAAAGTAATGGCGAGTTTTCATTACCGAATCTGCCATTCGGGGGATTTAAATTAAAAGTAACTTTTGTTGGTTACACACCGCTTGAAAAACAGATCATCATTATGCCCAAAACCGTAGAGCAGGATTTAGGCAACATCGTGCTTTCAATGGATAATAAAACTTTAAACGCTGTTACTGTTACAGCCGAAAAATCAACTATTGAAATTAAGCCAGATAAAAAAGTCTTTAACGTTGAGAAAGACCTTTCAAGCCGCGGGGGAACGGCAGCTGATATCATGGAAAAAATACCTGGGGTATCGGTAGACGGCAGCGGAAATGTTACACTGCGTAACCTAACACCTATTATTTATGTGGATGGCAAGCCTACTACGCTTACTATGGACCAGATACCCTCTGACCAGATTGAAAAAGTAGAGGTAATTACCAATCCATCGGCAAAGTATGAAGCCGATGCTACCGGAGGTATCATCAACGTTATCCTGAAAAAGAACCACGCACCCGGGTACAACGGCATACTAACTGCAGCTATTGGAACCAACGACCAGTACAATGGCATGGCGCTGATAAATGTGCGTGAAAAGAAATTTGGCTTTAACCTGAGTTATAATATCCACGGCGCCACCAACCTTACGCCGGGCAGCACCGACCGCGCCAACCTGGGCGAAAACGGAACACCTTATAGCTACATTAATGAAAGCGACAAATTTACATCAAAGCGGGTATTTCAAAATGCAAAGGTTGGTTTTGACGGTTATATTAATAATCACAACACTCTCTCGTTAAGTCAAAGCGGCACCTTCGGTAACTTCAATAATTATGATAACGCCGTTGTAAATACCAACGACTCAGCCAATACCGGGCTTTTACGGACACAAAACCTGATAGAAAATCAGTTAACGGCTTTCAGGAATTTTACTACCAACCTTGACCTGGTGCATACTTACACCAAACCCGATGAGCAATGGACTTTGGCGTTTAGCTACAACCACACCCATGCTGCAACTAATTATTTAAACCAGTATGCGTTATATACCCCACAGGGAAACCTTATACCCTATGATACTACTAACCTGCTTTCGCAATCCCAGAATGGCTACACCCACTCAGATATGCTAACTGCACAGTGGGATTTTGAAGACCCGATTAAGAGCAATATGAAACTTGAATTTGGCGCGCGTAGCAGTTTACAGCGCCAGTATTCAACGCTTACGGTAACAAATAATATTGACAGCACCATCAGTGAAGTGAGCCCAAGCCTGTCCGCAACGTATCGTATAGATAATATGATAAACGCTGCTTATGTCACCTTCAGTCATACGGTTAAAAGTTTTTCATATCAATTGGGCCTGCGTTTTGAGGAAACTTATTTTTCAGGCACAGAATATAATGTAGGCCTGAAACAAGGGGCCGACAGCACGTTTTCTTATAAATATCCTGAGGCTCACGGCTCACTGGCAAATATTCTAGATTGCTTTTTCCCAAGCCTGATGCTATCGGAAAAAATAAACGATAAAAACGAAATACAATTCAACATTACCCGTAAAATTAACCGACCAGGCTTCAGGCAGATAGCACCTTTTATATCTAACAGCACGCCTTATGGATATACAGTTGGTAATCCAGCACTACAACCCGAGTTTGATAACAAAGCTGAATTAAATTACGACCTTACCACATCCAAAGTTACCTGGCTGAGTTCGATTTATGGAAGCTTTAATCAGCAACCTGTAACACAATACACTTACCTGAACCCCGATAATTCGCAGCAAATTGTAAGTTCATACGAAAATGCAAAAAGCAGTTTCAATTACGGTTGGGAAAACACCCTTAAAATAGCGCCGGTTAAAGGACTTGACATTACTTTGGATGGTAACGTATTTTACACCGACATTTTGATTGACACCGGAGTTGTGCCACATAACGGCACTACCCAAAACAGCGGAATCAGTTATGTTTTAAAGGGTATAATCAGTTATAAATTCCCATTGGGCATAACTGCCCAGGTTAACGGTAATTACGAAGCGCCAAAACCGGTTGCACAAGGCCATACCCTGCCACTTTATTGGGTTGACCTTTCAGTAAGCAAAGATTTTGGCATTGCAGCGCTTACCCTTGCCGTTAGTGACGTTGCCAATACAAAGATGTACAGCACCTATTACAGCACCCCAACCTATAACGAAACGGTTACCCACCGCCGCGACCCGCGTTATGCCCGTTTAGGCGTTACTTTCAAATTTGGCAAAATGGATGGTTCTATTTTCAAAAAGAAAAAGAAGGACCAGAACGGTGTGCCGAACGGGGACGATTTGGGATTTTAAGAAGCCGGCTAAATTATTTTACTGACAAAAGCGAATTGCCTGTTTTTGAGTTATGCAACAACTTACATACAAAATTCACTTACATAAAGAAGAAGAAGGCGGATATACCGTTATTGTTCCGGCTTTGCCCGGTTGTATAACCTGGGGCGAAGATATTGAACAAGCGACGGCAATGGCCCGGGAGGCAATAGAGGGTTATATTGCTACACTAAAAGATATGGGTGAGCCCAGATACAAGTGGTTGGCGGGGACGCCAAACCACTAGGGCCCCCGGTTCGGCGTCCCCGCCAACCGGTTTCTGCCAGCTCGTGGCCATTTGATATGCGTCCTGTATTAGCTTTGCAGTTCTCCTAAAACATGAAAGGTTTATATTTATCGCTAAAATTAACCCATGCTTTTCTCCGATGAATACTTTATGAAACTTGCTTTAAAGGAAGCTACTTATGCTTTTGATGAAGACGAGGTTCCGGTGGGGGCAATCATGGTAAGCAATAACCGGATAATAGGTAAAGGCTATAACCAAACCGAACGGCTGAAGGATGTTACGGCCCATGCCGAAATGATAGCCATAACTGCGGCAGCCAATTACCTAGGCAGTAAATTTTTAGAGGATTGCACCTTATATGTAACCCTGGAGCCCTGCCTGATGTGCGCTGCTGCTTTAAAATGGGCCCGCATATCGCGGCTGGTATACGGTGCGCCTGATTTAAAAGCGGGTTACAGCATTATGCAGGGCCTTGTTTTACACCCAAAAACCGAAGTAACAAGAGGCATACTTGAAAATGAATGCGGCAGCCTGGTAACTGACTTTTTCAGGCAAAAACGTGCGGGTAACTAAGGCTCCAACAACAATTTTGGTTTTGCGGTGTTATGGTAATGATAAACCACCCATGGCAATACGAACATAAACAACTGAACACTTAAACACTTAAACACATTTTTCTAATTTAGCCAACCAAATTATTTTTCAACTATTAAAACTAAACACTATGGCATTTACATTACCGCCTTTACCTTATGCATTTAATGCACTTGAACCAAATATTGATGCAAAAACCATGGAGATACACCATGATAAGCACCACAACGCCTATGTTACTAACCTGAACGCTGCAGTTGCGGGCACAGAATGGGAAAACAAATCGCTGGAAGAAATTCTGGCTAACATTTCAAAATTTGCTACCCCGGCAGTACGCAACAATGGCGGCGGGCACTGGAATCACTCTTTCTTTTGGCAGGTGATTGGCCCTAACGCAGGTGGCGCACCTACCGGCGCAATTGCTGATGCCATCAACGCATCTTTCGGCTCGTTTGATAAGTTTAAGGAAGAGTTTACCAAAGCTGCTACTACCCGTTTTGGCTCGGGCTGGGCATGGCTGGTAAAAAGCGGCGATAAGCTGGTTATTACCTCAACAGCTAACCAGGACAACCCTTTAATGGATATTGCCGAAGTTAAAGGTACACCCGTTTTAGGTTTAGATGTTTGGGAACATGCTTACTACCTGCACTACCAGAACCGCAGGCCTGATTATATCGGCGCGTTCTACAACATCATCAATTGGGATGAGGTGAATAAAAGATTTAGCGGGAAATAATTTTCCCGTTAAACAGCATAAAAAAACGCGGCTCAAAAATGGGTCGCGTTTTTTGTTTTGCTCTCTGTATTTCCTCCGTGAGATAATTGTATTTCGGTATTACTCCACCGTCACACTCTTCGCCAGATTTCTTGGCTGGTCGACATTGCAACCGCGCATAACGGCTATGTGGTATGATAGTAATTGTAATGGAATGGTAGCAATCAAAGGTTCCAGGTATTCTTTCGTTTCCGGAATTTCAATTACGTAATCGGCCATGTTGCGCACTTTGTTATCGCCTTCTGTTACAATGGCAATAATTGTTCCCTTACGCGCTTTTACTTCCTGTATATTGCTGATTACCTTTTCGTAAATGCTGCTTTTGGTTGCAATAACCACTACCGGCATTTCTTCATCAATTAAAGCAATAGGACCGTGTTTCATTTCGGCTGCCGGATAGCCCTCAGCATGTATATAAGAGATTTCTTTCAGCTTCAAAGCTCCTTCCAAAGCCACCGGGAAACCATAACCACGGCCCAGGTATAATGCATTGGTAACATCTTTAAACACTTTGGCAATTTCAATTACCTGGTCTTCGCACAGCAAAGTTCGTTCAACTTTAGCGGGTATGCTTTCAAGTTCCGCAAAGGCATCGCGCAGGTCTTGTTTGGTGGCAGTGCCACGTATTTCGGCAAAACCAAATGCCCAAAGCGTAAGCACTGCAACTTGCGCAGTAAATGCCTTGGTTGATGCTACCCCTATTTCGGGGCCTGCGTGTGTATAAGCACCCGCATCTGATGCGCGTGGTATAGATGAGCCAACCACATTGCAAAGCCCCAGAATCGTAGCTCCTTTTTCTTTAGCTAACTGAATAGCCGCCAGGGTATCTGCGGTTTCGCCTGATTGAGAAATGGCAATAACCAAATCGTCAGGCCCTATAACCGGGTTACGGTACCTGAACTCAGATGCATATTCCACTTCTACAGGTATGCGCGCTATATCTTCAAATAAATATTCGCCCACCAAACCGGCATGCCACGATGTTCCGCAGCCTACAATAACAATCCGTTTCAGGTTCTTAATCTTGCCTTCGTACTCTTTCAGGCTGCGCATGGCAAACATACCGGTAATAGGGTCAAACCTGCCGCGCAGCGAATCATAAATAGAACGTGGCTGCTCGTGTATTTCCTTCAGCATAAAATGGGTGTATCCACCCTTTTCAATAGCCTCCAGGTTCATTTCAAGCGTTTGTATATAAGGTATCTGCTCTACGTTCTCAGTAGTTTTAATACTCAGTTTGCCGTCTTTTATAAAGGCAATTTCCCCATCTTTCAGGTAAGTAACGTTTCGGGTGTATTCGATAATTGGTGTGGCATCAGAGGCCATAAAAAATTCTCCTTCCCCAATACCCACTACAAGTGGCGAACCTTTACGGGCGCCAATCAGTTTGGTTGGGTCATTCTTCGAAATAATAACAATGGCATAAGCGCCTATCACTTCGTGCAAAGCCAAACGAACGGCTTCTTCCAGCGATACGTGTGCATTCTCTTTTATATCTTCAATCAGGTGCACCAATACTTCAGTATCTGTATCGCTGATAAAATGATGCCCGCGCTTGCTAAGTTCCTCTTTCAGGGTTGCATAATTCTCAATAATGCCATTGTGTATTATGGCTATCTCGCCCGATTCGGATAAGTGCGGGTGCGAATTAATATCATTCGGCTCGCCGTGCGTTGCCCACCGGGTATGGCCCATGCCAAGGCTACCGGCAACATCCTTACCCTTGGCGTTATTTTCAAGGTCGGCTACCTTACCTTTACACTTATAAATATTAAGGCCATTATGCAACAGGGCCACCCCTGCGCTATCGTAACCCCGGTATTCCAGCCTTTTTAATCCTTTAATTAAAATCGGATACGCCTGCCGGTGGCCTATGTATGCAACTATTCCACACATAATATTATAGTTTAGTGAACAGCACCGTTAAGTAGGTGCGGTAAATATTACTGTTCAGTGTTCCCGGCGCGGGGTTGCTAAGCACCACGCGCGCAGGGCTTGAATTGGGGGATTGAATTTCGAGATATAACCCGTTGTTGTTATGAATTCCCTGTAACACACGCTGCATATAAATGCTGATATTAAAATGATACCTGCTCACTGTAACACCGTTCAGGGTATCGGTTTGCAGAGTGCCTCCAAATGTTGTTGTTGAAGCATCCTCTACCGGTTGCCCTACCCCTGCGTCATCAATATACAACAAATTTAATGAAGATGGCGCAGGATAAAGCGAATCGGGCCGTGATAAAGCAACAATTAACTCTGCTTTATTTACACCTACGCTCTTCTTCTTTAAAGTATCAATATTAAACAGGATTTTATCATACAATCCGCCACCGCCCTGCAGGTAAAGTTTCTGGTTGTTGGTAGTTGGGCTTTGAATCGCACTTGCCACCGGGGTACCAAAATAATTATTATCGGTATGGTTAACTGTTACCCCTGTTGTTGGGAAACTAAATGCGTTTTCAATCGAGTCGCCGGTATCACTGTTACGGTAATACATGGTAATGGACG
The DNA here is from genome assembly GCA_903889265.1 of uncultured Bacteroidota bacterium. Taxonomy (GTDB): domain Bacteria; phylum Bacteroidota; class Bacteroidia; order Chitinophagales; family LD1; genus Bog-950. The sequence continues at coordinate 1,323 of CAISWS010000382.1, read as the reverse complement.
ATAGCGCCGAAGACAAATTACAAGCCATCATACCATTGCCAACCGGGCCTGCAGCGGTTACATAAATCCCTTTAAAATAAACCAAAAATAAAGAGTCGCTTAATAATGATATCGAATCGGCATTCAGCAGCTTATTACCGAACGCTTTGGTAAGGTCAATTCTTAGCTGAGGGGCCTCGTTGCCACCGGCCTGGTAAACAGCAATACTATCCACAAAATCGGGAATGTAATTTAGCTTTTGCCCTATAGGCGGGGTTTTAACCTGAAAAGCAGTATTGGTAAGATAAGGAGCAGTAGCCGAAAGGTCCTGATTCAATTCGTACACATAAATATTGATGGGTTTGCTGCAATTGCCATAAGGCGCATCAAAAGCCAGGCTTAATACTACTGAATCTAAAATTGGCCGGGTGCCAAACGTTGGCGAGGTTGTAGTTAAGGCACACTGCGCATAAAAGCCGGCGTAGGTAACACCAAAATTATGGTCGCTCATACTACCCAGCATACCGTCAATAATGCCGGAAGAGCCCAAATGGTTTTGCTGTAAGGTAGTACAAACAATTGCCAGGGTATCTTTTGCCAGGTTTAAGGTATCGCTTTTGGTTAACAGGTTTTTAGACTGGATAACAGGATCCTTACAGCTCTGTATAGAAAACAAGCACCAGCAAAGTAAAATTGCCGGTGCTATATAAAAGGTCAGTTTATTTTTCAAGATAAGGTCAGGTATTATTTTTGCGCAAATAAAGCACAGAAACGCTTAGTTGGCAAGAATATTTTGGTAGAACTCGTTTAACAGAGTTAAAGGATTGGCTTCGCTGCTTGCCATCTTTAGTACCTGCTTGCCTTTGGCCTTCTTAACAAAGCTTGAAACTTTTTCGTCCAAAGCCTCGCCAACAACCAACCCATCGGCAAATTCCGAACCGCCGATTAGCAGGCTGGTGTTATCGCCGGCCTTAAAGTACTCCAGGTGTTTCTTCGAAATATCTTCGCTGATAGCCAGTTTGGTGGTAAAATCGTTCTTTAACTTATCGGCAAATTCGTTTTTGAACACTGAATAAACCACTTTGGTATTGGTGAAAATAGGATCGTCTTTATAAGTGGTCTTAAGATACATAGGGATTAAACTGGTCATCCAGCCAAAGCAATGGATGATATCCGGTGCCCATCCAAATTTCCGAACGGTCTCAAGAGCGCCTTTGCAGAAAAATATCATGCGGTCGGAGTTATCTTCAAAAAACTTGTTGTTTTCATCATGGAAAACCAGCTTACGTTTGAGAATTATTTACAGCATGAATTGTTTTATAGTACGTTAAATACAAAAGGCAT
>CAISWS010000381.1 GCA_903889265.1 uncultured Bacteroidota bacterium | reverse complement strand
TTATTATGCCAAAAATACAGGCACGAATAGTGGAGAATTTAGTGGCTTTTTTGGAGGAACAACCCTTGTTGTTAATTGTAAACTAAAAAATGACACTGGTATAGTAGTGGAAGAAGAAAAATGGAACCTCAGAAATGACAGCCTTTTCAGAATAGTAAATATACCCACGCATGATAGCGGGGGGGCAACACCGAATCAGGTTTCATACATGCTGCGAAAGGTTCTTTGCAAGTAACCTGAGCCAGTATCCGGGTAATAAAACAGCACCGGATAATTTTCCTATATTAGTTCAACTATTTAAGAGTTATGAACGGACGACAGTACAATCCACACGACTACCCTTTACCATATATCATTGAAGATATTTATCAATGGCCTATCTATAAACTTAGCGAACACAAGGATGATTTTGTTGAGGAAGTAAAAAAACGAACCCATTACAGGCTAAAACATAAGCTAAAAACCGAACAAGCCCTGCGCGAGGAGCTTGCCAAGGTACTTTACCAGGAAAGGATACGGTTAACCGAGAAGCCCTGGAAAGCCGACCCGCCCGATGAAAAGCAATTTTGGAACAGCATTAAAAGCAAGCTGATTAAGCTGGAACAACTCCATACAGAGCGGCCCGTTACTGAAGACGAGTTACTGGATGAAATACTTGACCGTTATACGAACGAAATAGTAGGGAATTTTGATGTTAACACGTTTAAGTTTGCCCGGGCCATTTTGCCGCAATTTTTTGGCCGCGTATTAGCCGCAGCCCCAGGGAAATGGTTTAAAACCATTGCCGGCAATGTAAGAACCATACACGAAAAAATTCCTATTACCGGGGATGTAGAAAAAATACGTCACCTGGCGACCAAAGGCACTATAGTTGTGGTGCCAACGCACTTTAGCAATATGGATTCTATCATGGTGGGTTGGATACTCAACGAGCTTGGCCTTCCAGCCTTTACTTATGGCGCTGGCCTCAACCTGTTTAACATTGGTATGCTCTCTTATTTTATGAGCAGACTAGGAGCATATAAGCTGGATAGAAGAAAAAAGAACTCCCTGTATCTTGAAACGCTTAAAAACTATTCGTGCGTTGCCCTGCAGAGAGGGGCGCATAGTATCTTTTTCCCTGGAGGAACAAGGTCGCGATCGGGCACTTTAGAGAAGAAATTAAAACTTGGGCTACTTGGCACCGCCATTGAAGCTCAGAAACTACATTACAGGAATTTCCCTGAAGAAACGGCGCCTAAAATTTATGTTGTGCCCTGCGTAATTAACTATCATTTTGTATTGGAAGCCCAGGGCTTAATCAATGACTATCTGAAAGAAATAGGGAAAGAACGTTTTTTCAGAGAGAACGACCAATATAGCAGCTCGTTTAAGCTTATCAGGTTTATGCTCAAATTCCTTTCAGCTTCTTCGTCTCTGTCAGTTTCGTTTGGTGAGGTAATGGATGTAGTAGGCAACCAGGTAGATGCTGAAGGCGAGAGCCACAACCATTTGGGCCAGAAGATTAACGTGAAAAATTACTTTTTGACCAATGGAGAACTGAAAGATGATAACCAGCGCGATGAAGAATACACCAAAATACTAGGAGAAAGAATAGTTGATAATTACCACCGTTACAATGTTGTTTTAACCAGCCACCTGGTTTGCTTTACGGTATTTGAACTGATTAGGAGAAAGCTGAATTATGTTGAACTATTCACTATGTTAAGAACTCCGGTGGAGGACATTTCTATACCACACGATGAAGTGGTGCTTAGCATTAACAATCTGAAAGAAAGGCTGAAGGTGCTGTATGATAAAGGTGAAGTTTTAATGTCGCCGGAGTTAAGATGGAATGCGGATAAGATCATTGACCATGGTATGAAAAACATTAACCTGTATCATACAGCGTCAACGCTTACAATTCAAAGCAACGGAAACATCGGCTCTGAAGATTTGAAATTGTTGTATTACTATCATAACCGGTTGGATGGGTATGAATTGGAGAGATATATTTAGTGAGTGTATGGGTGCGAAAGTGTTCAGGTGTTCACGTTAATTTAACTGTAGGTGGGAGTTGAAATTATGGAATTAACTTTTACGAACAATATCCGGGCGTTGCTGCTATAACACCTGAGCACTTGAGCACAAAAAACAAAAACAATGAGTTTTAAAAGACCAGTAGGGGTTATTGGGGCAGGAAGTTTCGGTTC
>CAISWS010000380.1 GCA_903889265.1 uncultured Bacteroidota bacterium | reverse complement strand
CCCTGAAATCCGAACCAACCCGTCCATGGGTCAATAATGCGGCCATAAAAGTCTTTTACGGTAAAAGCCCTTTCGGTGGCATCGAACTGAAAAGCGAAATCAAGAATCTTCAGGTCCTTTTTGTTTTTGTGTTCAAAAGAAAGTTTAACCCGGCCACGGCGCAGCAAAAACCGGTTGTTAGCGGTTGGCGAAAATGTGCCTCCCTGGTAGGTGCCTACTCCGTTATACCCGGTTGGTCCATATGGTACTTTACCGGTTGTATCACCCTTTTGCCATTCGGTTTGCAAGTAAGCCTGCAAGCGGAACTCGCGCAGAATATTAATCAGGTTGGCTTTTGCGTTGCCTGTTGAGTCGTGGTGGGGGATGCTTAAATCATCGTAGATATGAACAAATCCATCCTGCGCCCGCACGGTAACAGATACAAAAAAAACAATAATTAAAAGGTATTTCTTCATACTTTATAATTTGCTGTTCAATAAACAATAGCAATGGTTAATGGCAGTAACAACACCATTGCCATATCTTTATTACAAGGCAATGTGTTGCTGATTCGTTAGTGGGTGACGTTAAATTTACCCGTTTGAACAGAATGCCCGTTACTTACCAGGTTGTAAAAGTATAACCCGGTGGCATAGCCAGCCACGTTAAGTGCAATGTTCGACGAACCGTTTGATTGTACGGTTTCAAGCAGCCTGCCTGTAATATCTGTAAATTGTATTTCGGTATTGGCATCTTTTAAAGCTTCGCCGCTGAACTGCAACACTGACGATGCAGGGTTTGGATAGCACCTGATTTTTGAAACTTCATTAACCGCAGAGATAGCCGTTGGATATTTCCAGCAATCGAGAATAGGAACGTTGGTTGCAGCTGCTCCCGCATAACCTAAGCCGTACATATCTTCAATGGTCCTCAGGATGTTATACAGGGAATACTGCGTTGCATCGTGTCCAGGGCTGCACATGGGGCCACGGAAAACAGTTGGAATGTTATTGCCTGATACTCCATCATCTTCATCAAAAGTATAAATGAAAAGCGTGTTGTTAGCCGGGTCGCTGGACCAGTTTATAAAAGATTGCATTTGTTCTTTAAACCAGAAATCGCCTGCTGTAATCGCCGGGGTTGGTAAACCGTTGTGCATATCGCTGTCCTCATCAGGCACTACGTAGGATACGGTAGGCAATTTTGAGAAGTCGGTAGGAAAAGCGGTAAACGGCTGATTCAATGTATCGGGTACCTGGTTTGTTCCTGTGCCAACCCAATTAGTAACCGGGTTATGTTTACGCACATAGCTACCCTGGGTTGAGTTAGCTCCATCGAAACCAACACTTGGCAGGTCTTGCGAATAGGTAGCAAAAGTAAGGCCTTTGTCCAGCAATTCGCGGGCAAGGTTAGGGGTTGTATATGGATATCCGGCTGGAAGGTTATCATCGGTTACACCCTGATTACTTCCTGAAAATAAATCGAGGTAGTTGGGTTGGCTGGGGTGCTCAATTGCATACATTTTGGTGAAAATAACTCCTTCACTGTCGTTAGCCAGTTGGTTGATATATGGTGCCGCGGAAGTATTTCCAATAACCAGAAAATTAGGCTGGTTTTCTTCAATTAAAATTACAATGTGGTCTGGCCGGGGCAGGGGTTGTGCGGTTGAGCGGTTGCTAACCATTAGTAAAACAACGGCGGAAAAAAAGGTTAGTATTTTTTGCGATAAGTTCTTGAACGAAACAGGGGTAGAAGTAAAACTCATGGTAGCTTTTTTTAGGTGGTTACAAAGCAAATGATATGACTTGACCTGACGGTTTTTGTAATGTTAAGGAATAGTTAACAATTGTGCAACTGGCTGTATTGAAAGACAATAAGGGGCCTAAACCAGGGAAGTGCAGGATAAATAGCAGCTAACAAATAAGGCGGACAAATTTGCCCGCCTTATTTGTTTTAGCATAAAGAATGAATTTCTAGTTTTTGCCGGCTGGTTTAACCTGTAAAGGATTGATGTAGTTAATGCGGTATTCTTTAGGCAAACCGTATAACTCGGGGTGCAGGTATTTACCGCGATTGGCACCTTTATCAACCACGTCTTTTACGCGGTGTTGCTGTGCCCATATTAATTTTTACCTGAAAAAGGGGGAAGATGGATTGGGGCCTGCCGTAGCTTGCGGGATATTGGTGAAAGGTTTGTTTAACAATTTAAACGGAAGAGGGTGCTTCAATTTTCAATCCTTTGGCTTGGTGGTAAATTCCAGAATACGGCCCTTTATCTCCTGTGCCCGCGATGATTGAGGGTCTATTGCCAGTGCCTTGTTAATATATAATTGGGCAGAGGTATAATCTTCAGTGCGGGCGTAAGCCACTGCCAGGCCGCAATAGCCGTTTACAAAAAGCGAATCGCGGTCAACCGATCGCTGATAGTTACTTATGGCTGCTTTGGTGTCACCATTACTTTCCTGAATTACAGCAATGCAATAAGGGGGAATAGGGCTTTTGGGATCGAGCTGATCGGCTTTCCGGTAGCAGTCTTCGGCATTTTGCAAATCTTTTGCGGCGCCGTATCCATTACCCAGGCTGATATAAGCCATGGCGTATTTGGGGTTTATTTCAATGGCCTTTTTGGCCCAGGTAATCTGGTCGGCATTCTGGTGCAGATGGCCGTACAAACCCGAAAGGGAGTTGGCCGCCTGAAAATTGCCAGCATCCAGGTCAAGGATATCCAGGTATAATTTAATAGCCCCGAAAGTATTACCCGAAATAGCCGCCGATTCGGCACGTTTGGTAAGCTCGTGCACTTTTGCCGTGTCCTGAGCCATCGCCCCGTAATGAAACAAAAGAAACACGGCCAGCGTTAAAATCAGCCTGATGGATGAAATACTTTTCACCGGGCAAAGATAATGGCGCAACCCATATTTTGTTTTTTGCGATAATTTGGATTTGCACAGAAGGCTGTGAACATAACTGAAAACTGCTGGTTTTAGCTTTAAAGGCTGGTGTATTCGGACTTGCAGGCGGTTTCACCTTTGAAGGGAAATTCTAGGTTATCTTAAATGATAACAATTGCTAAAAATGTATCAAAAAACAAAATTTAAGATTTTTCAGTTGAAAACGTGTTACTTTTTTATGGAATTCTATTATATCTTTATCACAGACTTATATTGTTTAACTAAAATCAATATCTTATGACACGAATTTACTCGATGGTTTTCTCCCTGGTTATACTGTTGGGTTTCAGTAATTTTACGGTGGCGCAGGAGAGCAAAGTGCAGGTTTTGAATGCCGGACAAGTTGCTAAACTTGATTTGAATGGTAAATGGAGCGGCAAAAGAATGCAATACACGGCCGATAAGAAAAGTATTGCCGAAACCTTTCAGTACGAGTTTGACTTAAAACAGGAGGGGGATATTGTTACCGGTACCAGCACAATTATAAGTGCCAGCGGCGACTTTGCCGATATGAAACTTGAGGGTGTTTTAATTGGAAATAAGTTGCACTTCAGAGAATTTGAAGTGGCTAATGCAATAAGGCCCCAGGGAAAAATATGGTGCTTTAAGAGCGGTGAGCTAAGTTTTGCCAAAGATGGTGATAACCTTAAACTGACCGGTATTACTGCCAGCTATATGGAGATATATAATTACCCTTGCAGTGGTGGTATAACTGACCTTACCAAGGTTGATAACAGCGCTAATGCCACCACCCTTGCTGCAATTACACCTACGGCAACAGTATTGGAGGAGAGTAAAATAAATATTGCTGCATACCCCAACCCTTTTGTTGATAATGCGGATATTACTTATAACCTTAATTCGGAAGCCAAAGTGAAGGTTGATATTTTTGACTTACAGGGTAAACTGATAACAAATCTTTTTGAAGGTAACCAGAATGCCGGTAACTATAAATTGAATTTTGATGCAAAAAGCGTAAGCACCGGCAGCGGTATTTATATTGTGAAAATGACTGTGAACAGCGATGTTTATAGCAACCAGATAGTGCAGATGAGATAATCCTTTCCCAAACCCTCTGCGAAGGAGAGGGCTTAATGTCCTTTTGCTGCGGAAAAGGATTAAAGATGGGGGTAGGCAATTTTGGCCAGACATTTGATTGAAAAAATAAAAGTCCCCTGATGCTTCGGGGACTTTTTATTTTTGGGCGATGACAAAGAAGGAGCGCGTTGAGTTTATTATAAACAAAATGGAGGAATTATACCCTAACCCTGCAATTCCGCTTGACCATAAGGATGCTTATACCATGCTTATTGCGGTGCTGCTTTCGGCGCAGTGTACAGATAAGCGGGTTAACCAGATAACACCGCTGCTTTTTAAAAAGGCTGACACGCCGCAAAAAATGGTAAAGCTTACCATTGCCGAGATACAGGATATTATTCGCCCATGTGGGTTATCGCCCATGAAATCGAAGGGGATACATGGGCTGAGCGAAATTATACTGGCAAAACATAACGGCCAAGTGCCTGATACATTTGAAGAGCTGGAGCATTTACCCGGTGTGGGCCATAAAACGGCATCAGTAATTATGACCCAGGTTTTTGATAAACCCGCCTTTCCGGTTGATACCCACATTCACAGGTTGATGGAGCGCTGGAAATTAAGCAATGGCAAAAGCGTTGAGCAAACTGAAAAGGATGCAAAGCGTTTATTCCCCGAAAAGTTGTGGAACAAATTACATTTGCAGATTATTTATTTTGGGCGGGAGTATTGTCCGGCCAGGGGCCATGTAAAGGAGAATTGCCCTATATGCAGTAAAATTTAGCGCCGGTGCCCGTTCAGTATTCCGATAGAAATGTTTTTCGTATTCAGCTGTTTGCGGTTGTAATGGGCGTGTTGTTGCTGGTGGCCAAGTTTGTGGCTTATTTTTATACCCATAGTAACACCATTTTAACCGATGCACTTGAAAGCATTATCAATGTGCTGGCAGGCTTTTTTGCTTTATACAGTTTGCACCTTTCATCAAAACCCAAGGATTTTGACCATCCTTACGGGCATGGCAAAGTTGAATTTATTTCGGCGGGGTTTGAGGGAATATTGATTGTTGTGGCAGGGGTAGTTATTATTACCAAATCGGCCTGGTGCTTTTTTTCGCCACCGGTGCTGGAGCATTTGAATATGGGTATGGCTATTATCGTTGCCTCTGGTATAGTTAATTACGGGCTTGGTTTTATGCTGGTGCGTGCAGGCAAGGCTAATAATTCGATGATACTAAAAGCGGATGGGGAGCATTTAAAATCAGATGCGTATTCATCGTTCGGTATTTTTGCAGGGTTAATACTGATTATAACTACCGGTGTAGCTATATTGGATAATATAGTGGCTATTATTTTCGGTTTTATAATTATTTATATGGGCGTAGGACTTGCGCGGAAGTCGGTGGCAGGTATTATGGACGAGGCGGATGAAAGTGTAATTGAAAGTATTGTTGAAAATGTAAATGCCAAACGCAAACCCCAGTGGATTGATATACATAACCTGCGGGTTATTCAGTATGGCCGCCGTTTGCATGTTGACTGCCACATTACGCTTCCCTGGTATTATACCCTTGAAGTGGCGCATAATGAAATGGAAGAGGTGGCGGACATTATTAACGAACAGCATGGCCAGCGGGTTGAATTTTTTATACATGGCGACCCCTGTGTGCCTAATAGCTGCTCAATTTGTTCATTGGAGGATTGCAAGGTAAGGCAGCACCCGTTTAAAAAAAGGGTGGAGTGGAATGCTAATGTGCTAAGGCGCAATCATAAGCATGATGAGGGGTTGGTGGGAGTGGAGTTTATCGCCGACTAATTATTTGTATAACTTTAAGCCTTCAATAAAATCGAAGTCTTTTTTATTCTCTGTAAAAAGTGGAATTCCATGGCGGATTGCTGTTGCTGCAATAAACGCATCGGGAATTTTAATGTGCTGGCTATACTAATAACTTAATGAAATGGATTTGAATATTTTCGAAGTTTCCTCGTCAATGTGCAATTCTTTAACGGAGGTAAAAAAATCTTTTACAGCCGGCAAGCGAGTTTTTTTGTTCCGTAAATAATTTCGGAATAAGTGATAATGCTGAACGCTACATTTTCAACCCCTATTTTATCCAGGGTATTTTTTGTATTGAGGTCACCATTAAAAAGGTGTATAAAAATATTGGTGTTGCAAAGTACTATTTGGTTCTTTGCCATGCTTTTTCGCGGATTTGATTCAGACTGATTTTTTCATCTTTCCATATTCCAAATACTGAATTGAGCGGGTTTTTCTTTTCTAATTCAATATTCAGTTTAAAGGCCTTCCAAATACTTTTTTCTAATTTGTCTACATCATAATTATCGAAGTAAAGGTTAAAAAGCTGATCAGCCTACCTGTCAAAATCCTTTGTTTTTTCAGATTTGCCTGATTTTGAAAAAGACTCCCTGGTGAAATATTCTACCAGCAATATCATGTATGCCGCGTAGGTAGTATCAGAAATATTGTGGCTGATAAACAGACGTATTTTTATAGGATATGTACCAAACTTAACGGCACCTTTTCTGATAATCCTTTGCAAATCCAGCAAGTCGTTCTTTTTGTCGAAATCAAGCTCAATGGTTTCCATATACCCGAAGATAATGATAAAATAATTGTAAGCGAAAATGCTACCTGATCACATAACAAACTGAAATTTGCATTTGCGCAACCGTATTACCTGTATTCTAAAACCTCATTCTCAATCTCCCCGTGCCTGATGTTCATTAAATCGAAGATGTAGTTTTGTTTAAGCAACCAGGGTTTTTTATTGCCCTGTTTTGGAAGGTTATTAATTTGTCTTTGAATGTAACCGGCGCTGAAATCGGTGAAGGGATGTAACTGCAGGGCGGTGTCGTTTTGCCTTGGGGTGCACTGGCGATAACCTTTTTTATCCATGTAGTTAATCAGGCGGCACATGTATTGATTGGTGAGGTCAACCTTTAAAGTCCAACTGGCGTTGGTGTATCCAAAGGCCATGGTAAGGTTGGGGATATCGCTGAACATTATGCTTTTGTAAGATACGGTTTGGCCTATGTCTGGTTTCTTTCCATCAACATATAAATCAATACCGCCGAGTAACTGGACGTTTAAGCCGGTGGCGGTAACAATTAAATCTGCGTCCAGCATTTCGCCTGATTCTAATTGGATACCGGTTTCAGTAAATGTGGTAATACGGTCGGTTACTACTGATGCGCTTCCTTTTTTTATAGCAGCAAAGAGGTCGCCGTTGGGCACCAGGCATACACGTTGGTCCCAGGGGTTATAGGTGGGGCTAAAGTGCTTTTCAACGGGGTAATCTTCGCCTAGCTCTTTTTTAATCCCTTTTATCAGCAGGTTTTTTATTGCTTTTGGATATCGTTTGCTTAACCGGAAAAAGAGGGT
>CAISWS010000379.1 GCA_903889265.1 uncultured Bacteroidota bacterium | reverse complement strand
AATATACAATGGATGACCCATAGTTTTGCTACATCCAAAAAATGGTATAATGCAGACGACAGGGGTTCCATGCCGCTTGGCTGGACTGTTTCGCCCGCGTTAAGTGAGCTTGCCCCGCCTATTATGAAATACCTGTACGATAACGCCTATAACAGCACCACCGGCAGGGATTATTTTGTTGCGGCACCTTCCGGGTTAGGCTATCTATTTCCGGATGGCTACCCCGAAATGTTGAGTAATACCGAGTTGTTGAACAAGTATATGAAGAAGGCCGATTTGAATATTGTAAACGTGATTGGCAATTTGCGAAACCCTGACCTTACCGCTTACGCGCAGTGCAGCAATGTGGACGCGGTATTTTATTACATGTATTCGGATTATTGCGGATGGAAAGGTAAAATAATGTGGATTAACAATAAGCCAGTTATTGGTGGGCGCTTTGCCATATGGGGCGATAAGGATTCGCCGCAGACTGTAGCCCAGAAAATAAATGAGTCAGTTAAAAATCAATACCAACCCGAGGGATATAGCCTTATACCAGTGCATGTATGGACAAATTCGGTAGAGGATGTAAAACGATGTATTGGTATGCTGGATGGCGATGTACGTGTGGTAGCCCCGGATGATTTTGTGCGATTGATAAAAACGAACCTGGGTGTGATATTGAACCAGAATTTCCCTAATCCGTTTACGGATAAAACAACTATAACCTTCAATATCTCCTTTTCGCAGCACGTAATTTTAGCGCTTTTAGATGCTTCAGGAACCATTGTGAAAACCCTTTATGAGGGAGATCCGGACCCAGGAACAACCAAAGTTGAACTGCTTAAAGAAGGGTTGGATAATGGAACCTATATGGTAAGGCTTTCAACTCCATATCAAAATAAATTGATTGAAATTCAGATTTATTAGTCACTTAATCGTAGTAATTTCGGCCTACTTTTATCACCGGTCAACTGGCGATTAATCATGCATATCCAATCCACCGATCAGCTTGGAAACATCCTTCAAATTCCTTTTCCGCCTAAAAGGATTGTTTCGTTAGTGCCATCACAGACTGAGTTTTTATTTGATATTAATTTGGATGAGGAAATTGTTGGTATTACGCGCTATTGCATTCATCCAACTGATAGAGTGAACGGGAAAGTAAAAATAGGTGGCCCTAAAAAATTTGATATTGAAAAAATAAAGTCCCTTCAGCCTGATTTGATAATTGGCAATAAGGAGGAAAACTATGAAGCAGGGATAACAGAGTTAAACAAATCCTTTCCGGTGTGGATGAGCGATATTTTTACTTTAAAAGATGCTTATGCCATGATGCGTGAAGTTGGCCGCATTACGGAGAAACAACCGGAAGCTAATGAGATTGTTACAACGCTGCAGGAGCGTTTCAGGTTGCTGGAGAATTCACTTATTGAAAGGAATGGCGAACGAAGCTGTGCTTATTTTATTTGGCGGAAACCGTACATGGTTGCAGCGGGATGTACATTTATAGATTACATGTTGCAGGTTATCGGGTTCAGAAATGTTTTCAGCGGGCTGACGCGTTATCCCGAAACAGACCCGGAACTATTGCAAACTTTAAATCCGGAGTATATTTTTTTATCCAGCGAACCATATTCGTTTTCCGAAAAGCATTTTGAAGAGTTTCAGGCCTTTGCCCCAAATGCTAAAGTGATTTTAGTGGATGGTGAGATGTTTTCGTGGTATGGAAGCCGCTTATTGCAGGCACCGGCGTATTATTTTGAGTTGCATAAGGCCTTAAAAAGAGAAAATTGGGATTGACATCCATGGCTTAAGCCAGGTATTTTTAATAAAATTTTAACATTCGGGTTGACTCTAATTTTGCTTACAATTAGTTGGTAGAGAATGTTTTGATTTGGCTTAAGCGCAATATGGGTTGACACATTTTGGTTGTAAACCCCCGTTTGTGAAGGATATAAACGTTACTCGTTATAAACCAATATCCGGTTCCAAACGGTTTTTCGTGTTTTGCCGCTTTGCCCGTCAACGCGGATATAAACTGGTGTAGGTTTTTTTATCTTCTTTAGTTCGTGTATAGCTTCACTGCTCAGGGTATCGCCTTTTGATATATACTGCTTGCCTTCTTTTTCCATTAACGAGATGGTTACACCCTTAACATCAATTTTTTTCATGTTGGTGGCATTATCATATAATGTTACAAAGGGGTGGTTATCTATTAAAAGGTCTTTTGAGTACGAATTATTTCTTTCCAAGGTAATCTTATCATTTACCATAATGATATTGGACTTCGAATTTTTAATAATCGGGTAAATTTTTTCAGCTACCCTTACTATAAACTGCTTTTGAAAAAGCATAATCCGGTTGCCACGGATACTGGTTACAATTACCCTGAGTATTGCTGTATCCGTTCCCCCGTCTTTTTGGCTGTTAGCGTTAATAACCAGTACGCTATCGTTTTGCGTGGCAAGGCCTTTTTCAAACAAGAACTGCGAAATCTTAAAATCCGGTGAAACCCTTATTTTGAACTCGTAATCCGTTTTATTCTCCAGGGTATCAATGCGCGGGTTCATCTTAATATCACTACGGTCATTTAAGGGAATAAATATTTCTCCGTTTATCTTTTGGTTTTGAGCATAGGTTTTATTTCCCCCAAGGGTGCAAACAATTAATAAAACCAAAGTGGATAAATACCTCATAGCTAAAACCTATAGTTGCTTTAACGTAAGTTATTGGTTTTAGTTTAACCTATACAAATATTATTTGTATGTTAATACGAAGAAAAGCATTTGTTAAGAGCGCTAAACCTCATTTATCAACGTTTTCCTACAATTCAAGGTATTGTCTTACTTCCTCGGTAGTTTTTAAAGTTTTGTCCATCATGGTCAGCCGTAAGGCCATTTCCCCGCCTTTTGTTTGGGCGGCTCTAAAATCGCTGTATCTGGCAAGGCCGAGCCGGTTATCCGTAGTAATGACCCAAACACCATTCTGTTTACCGTCATCAAACCTGAAACGTTCAAGCCCGGTTGCTCCGTAGGCAAACAGCGCGTTTCTGTCCTTTTCCACCAGATAGCATACAGTCGCCTTAACCGGTTTCCCGGTTTTGGAATCGGTAAGCGTTAATCTTACCATATTATTACCTGCCGGTAGCCTGCAGGGGTGGTCAGAGTTCCAGTAGCCAAAATCCGATACCTCAAACGACCGGTAAATAAGGTTAGCCTGGGCCTGCTGGTCATGCAGGTATTTTTGATGACCGGTCACTCCTGCCCTCTCCTCCTCATCCTTTGCTTTAAACTTTGCAGCGAGTGCAGCTTCCTCGGCTTTCTTTTTGGCCAAAGCTTCTTCGTAAACTTTAAATTTCTCATTATAAAGCTGCGTGGCTGCGGCGTAATCTTTTTCATTAAAAACGGGTACGGCTATAACCTGGTAACGCTCACCGGGATTTATAAAGGTGATTTGGTAACGGTTGTTGCCCGGTAACCGTTTCAGCTCTATATCTGCCCAGGTAATATCCGCCTTTTCCGGCTTGTAGCTGGCATCCTCCACCTGAAATTTTACGCCTTTATAAACGGCTATTTCAGGAAATTCTTTGGGCTCTACCTTAATCGAAAACCTTGGTTTGCCGGCATTCTGTTTTTGGGGTTTGTTTGGCTTCTGTTTTTCAAGTTGCGCAATTTCCTTTTGTAATTGCTTTACCCCCTCAACCGGTTTCTGTGTATTTGCAGTTCTTTCAAGGGTATCTATAGCCGAAGAAGGATTAAAGTTAGACTGAACTTTATACTTCCATTTTTTCTCAATGGTATCTAAATAATAGGTATTAAAGCGGTCTTCATTATTGGCTGAAACCATATCTACTTTTACCAAAGCATCCGGATTGGCTTTAAGGCTCTCTCCATTTTGCGAGGCAGCTATTTCCATCATACCTGCGGTTTCAAAATGAAATTGCTCTCCGGCAGAGTCATAGGTCATGGGTATCCCGGCTAAAAAAACCTCATCCACTTTTTTAAACTCGCGGTAATACAGGTCAACTTTACCTGTTACCACTTTTCCGTTTTTATCTATAAAAGCATTGGCCGGCACATGTATTTTGGACCCGGTTGGATAGCTGATGGTTGAATCGGACTGAGCGTTTAAAACGTAAACAGCACTTTGAATATCAGCGCTTGCAAGCGGAGGAGCTATAAACGGACGGCCTTCGGTGCCGGAAGCGTTCATTTTACTGAAAATCATTAGCGCAGCGACACTTGCCACCAGTACTGAAGATGCAGCTATCCACAGTTTAGCGCTTTTATAAAAAGGCACTTTGGCCGCTTTGTATGCTTTGACAAGCTTGCCGAAGTCTTTACCCCGGGCAATATCCGCATCGCTTAAAGCCTGTTGATTCTTATTTATTTTAAAGTTTTTCATAACCATACTCCACAACCTGCGGCTAATGCGGGTTGCCTTCCGGAGCTATTTTTAGTTAGTAAATTTTTTATCATTTAATTGATTGGCCCGGGCATTTTTACCGCCCCGTTTTTAAATTCTTTTCTGCTATCGGCTTTATCTTTTCCAATATCCGGTATAATCTCATTTTAGCATTCGCTTCGCTGATGCTCAGTATTTCGGCAATTTCTTTAAACGGACGGGCTTCAAAAAACCTCATTTCCACCAGTTGAAATTCATCCTCCGGTAAACCGGTAAGCGCTCCAAGTATCGCGTTTTCGCGTTCTTCATCATCTGGCGCGCCAAGTTCTTCAACAATCGATTTAAGGTGTTTTTCTTCCAGGTTAATACCCCGTTGCTTCTTGTTTTTGCGAAACAACTGGTTCATTTCATTAAGCGCAATGCGATATAGCCAGCTGCTGAAAGGGAACCCGCGTATTTCGTATTTATGCAATGAAAGCATCGCCTGCAAAAATATTTGCTGGGCAATATCATAAGCGTCCTCTTTTGTGGTAACCCTTTGGTAAACAAACTTTAATATCTGCCCATAATACTTTTCGTACAAAGCACTAAAAAGCTGCAGATCTTTTTGCGCTGCTAATATCATTGCCTCCTCCTGGCTGTAGGTTGTTGAACCACTAAGTTCCTGCATGGTTGTTCTTGCTTCTATGGGCTGCATTACCTGCAATTTTCAAGTATAATACAGGCCGCAGCTAAAAGTAACAGAAAGAACAACTTAATTTTAACAAGGCAGCAAACTTTATCTCCGCATGGTTTGTTTGCTTTTCTCTCCATGGATAAAGATTTATCATGTTTTTGCTAAAAATGCCTGCTTTTTATGTGGTTGCGCTTATGTAAGTTTATATTTTTGCCGCACTTTAAAATGGCCTTGGGGGTTTATGTATAGATTTTTTACCCGTTTACTTTTTTGTTTGGTAATTTTTGCCAGCTGCGTTAATGCTAAAGCGCAGGTTAAATGCACCCTAAGCGGTTTTGTAAAGGATACGGCTAACAGCGAAAGCCTGCTGGCTGCATCAGTTTATATTGTTGAATTAGGAAAGGGTATCAATACCAATGAATTTGGCTTCTACTCCATCACGGTACCTCAGGGAAGGTATACCGTGAGGATTTCCTACGTGGGATATGCCACCCAGCAGTTAGTTGTAGAGTTAACTAAAGATACCCGGTTAAACGTAAACCTTAACTCATCTACGGTTGAAAAAGAAGAAGTAGTGATAACGGGTGAGAAGAAAGGCAATAATGTAGAAAGCACCGATATGGGGAAGCAGGTAATTAGCATGGAGCAGGTAAAAACTATTCCGGCTTTTATGGGCGAGGCTGATGTTATTAAAACGATTCAGTTATTACCGGGCATTATATCAGCCGGAGAAGGCAATACCGGTTTTTATGTGCGGGGAGGCAGCTCGGACCAAAACCTGGTTTTATTAGATGACGCAGTTATTTACAATACCGGGCACTTACTTGGCTTTTTTTCAGTATTTAATTCAGATGCATTAAAAAACACCACTGTAATTACGGGTGGTATGCCCGCAGAATACGGTGGGCGCATCTCCTCTGTTGTGGATGTGAGCATGAAAGAAGGGGATATGAAAAAATGGGACGTTGAAGGGGGCATTGGCTTAATAGCCAGCCGACTTACAGTTCAGGGGCCCCTTAAAAAAGATAAATGTTCAATTATTGTTTCGGGCCGCAGAACTTATATTGATCTTTTAACTGCACCGATTTTCAAACATATTGCAGGTGGCCAGTTTGCCGGCAACTCCTACTATTTTTACGATTTGAATGCTAAAATAAACTGGAGAATATCAGACCGGGATCGTTTGTTTTTAAGCGGCTACTATGGTAAGGATGTTTTCAACTTTGCGGACCCTGGAGGCAATTTTAAGGTCTCATTCCCCTGGGGGAATACTGCTGCCACCTTCCGGTGGAACCACCTTTTCAGCGACCAGTTATTTTTGAATACCACACTTACCTATAACAGCTTCGGGTTTCAGGCCAACACTAATTTTCAGGATGTAACTTTTAACCTTAGTTCAGTGGTGCAGGATGCCACCGCTAAAATGCAGTTTGAATATTCGCCATTGCTGGGCCACCTTATGAAATTTGGTGTGTTGTATAGCTTCCACACCTTTGCTCCTTACCAAACATCTGGCTCTGCTGGTTCGACCGAATTGGCCTCTACCAATCAGCAAACTAAACTGGCAAATGAAGCTGCCATATTTTTTCAGGACGATTTTGATATTACCAATTGGATGAAAATGAACATTGGTATAAGAGGTTCGTTGTTCAACTTTATGGGGCCGTTTTCGGAAGTGCAGTTTAATCAATATGGCTCTGCTTTGGATACGCTTAGTTACAGGCGCGGACAGAATATTAAGACGTATTTTGGTGCCGAGCCCCGGTTATCAATGCGTTTTAAAGTAGATAAGGCTTCTTCAATAAAGTTCGGTAGTACCTTAAACAAGCAGTACATTAACCTGGTACAAAGTGCTACCACAACGCTGCCTATTGATCTTTGGGTGCCCGCTACGGCTGTTGTTAAACCTCAAATGGGCCTTCAAACTTCAATAGGCTATTTCAGGAATTTTAAGGATGATATGTTTGAAACTTCTGTAGAAGTATATTATACATATTTGTGGCATCAGATAGAGTTTGGAGAAAGCTCAGTACCCGTTAATACCGAGGTAGACGTTGAAAGTCAGTTTGTTTTTGGAAAGGGATATAGTTATGGGGCTGAGTTTTTAGCCAAGAAGGTAAAAGGTAAATGGACCGGTTGGGTTTCTTACACCTTATCCTGGGCCTGGCGCAAATTTCCGGATATTAATGGTGGCCAGCCTTTTTTGGCCGAGTACGACCGGCGGAATGATTTGAATGTAGTAAGTATGTATGAAATTAACAAGCATTGGACAGTTTCGGCAACCTTTGTTTTCGCTACGGGCCAGCGCACCACTTT
>CAISWS010000378.1 GCA_903889265.1 uncultured Bacteroidota bacterium | reverse complement strand
TTAACCTGATGGGAGGGGAGACTGCTGACCTGGGCGACTGTGTGCGAACCACTACCGTAGATGCCACCATGACCGTTCGCCTTAAAAAAGATAAACTTGTTTTAACCCAAAACATAAAGCCCGGAAACGTAATAGTAGGCCTCGCCAGCTACGGACAAGCCACTTACGAAACTGAGTATAACAGCGGCATTAGCAGCAATGGTTTAACCAGCGCCCGCCACGATGTTTTAAGCCGTTTTTACGCCGATAAATACCCCGAGAGCTACGATGTAGTGATAGATAAAAGCCTGGTTTATAGCGGCTCTAAAAAGCTTACAGACCCATTGGAAGGAACGCCACTAAACATAGGCAAAGCCCTGCTATCGCCCACCCGTACTTATACGCCCATTATTAAAAAGATACTGGAACAACTGCCCGGTAAAGTAAACGGCATTATCAACTGCACCGGCGGCGCACATACCAAGGTAATGCACTATATCGAAAACCTGCGCATAGTTAAAAACCATTTGTTGCCCGTGCCACCCATCTTCAAACTTATACAAAGCGAATCAGGCACCAGTTGGCAGGAAATGTTTAAAGTGCTCAACTGCGGTACCCGATTAGAGATTTATACCGACCCTATTTATGCTTCGCTGATAATTGACATCGCCCAATCTTTCGGCGTTGCAGGTGAGGTTATTGGGCATGTGGAGGCTGCTGATAAAAATGAGGTTGTTGTGGATGGGGAGTATGGGAGGTTTGTGTATTGAGCCGGGGTTGATACAGATTTTTGCGTACATTCGTAAACAACTTTATAGTATGAAAAGCGAAACATTTACTGCCATATTAAATAAAGAAGGCGACCAGTATGTTGCCTTATGCCCCGAGCTTGATATTGCCAGCCAGGGCGCTACCGTTGAACAAGCAAAAGCTAACTTAAAAGAGGCCGTAGAGTTGTTTTTAGAATGTGCCGATAGCGGGGAAATTAAACAGCGCTTACACACTGATTTATTTATTACCCAATTTGATGTTATCCGCGCTGCATGAGCAAACTATCCCCTTTTTAAATCAAGTTTAAGAGTTTAAACAATATTATTAAAAAAGTGATTCCCAAAAGCGTAAGCCCAATAATACTTGGCCAATCGGTTATTTTGTGAATAAGATAATGCTCCTCCTTGATTAACAGCTTCATTTTTGCATCGAATAAACTATAAAATTCAATTAGACCTTTGCCCCATATAGAGTATACCTTTATATTTTTATTGCTCGATAGCTTTATCGTTACAAATACAGAGCCCCTACCAGATTGAATGCCATAAGCTTTTATATCTGTAAAGTTTATGGCCACTTCGCCCATATTACCCTGCATTGTTAGTTTATTAGAATACAGATTCAATACTTTCTGTTCCCCAAGGAAAATGATAGCAAGAATTATTGCGGGAATGAAAAGAACTAAAATTGGCAATATATATCCGGCTATTTCAATTGAAGGAAAATAAATTCCTGTGGTAATAGCGATTGTAAATAGTAAGATAAATACGAGCAGTATAATTTAAAGAGGAGTTTTTTGAGCAGAAGTAACTGTAAAGCTTTGAACATCCTTCTTTTTATCAATAGTATGTTTCTTGTATTCCCCTTCTGAATAAGTTTGCTGTATATCTTGCATTAGAAACTTCTTTTAAAACGAGCATGATGCCTGCAAATATCGAACATTTGCGCATTGATTGAGATTTGACAACTTTTAAAAAGTTGTCAAATCTTGACGACCGGATTATACATGTAGCCTGCCTTCCATAACAAAATACAAACCCCGCATTTGTCATCCTGAGTGAAGCGAAGGATCTTAATGTGCAATGCAGAACAAATTCCCCGTTTACCGTCCAACTGTCTTACCGGCAAGTTGAGATGTTTCGCTAACGCTCAACATGACAAAGAGTGCACGCGGAATAAGGAAGATATATTCTTAACCACTT
Source organism: uncultured Bacteroidota bacterium (assembly GCA_903889265.1). Lineage (GTDB taxonomy): Bacteria > Bacteroidota > Bacteroidia > Chitinophagales > LD1 > Bog-950. The sequence goes on along the minus strand of CAISWS010000378.1, from coordinate 1,475 downwards.
GGCAGTAGCGGCAGTAACTATCACAAACTGCCACTATGGGAAATGGTTTAATAACCACAGATCCACGCTGCCTCGACGAATGAGAGATATTGAATGGCACTAAACCGGAAAACTCAACCCCTTCAAATCCTCCGGCGTATCAACACTTACCGATTCAAAGGTTGTAAGGGTGAATTGAATTTTGTAACCGCTTTGTAGGGCAGGCCAAGCCTGCTACTCACAACCTCAGGCTCCTCTATCGCAGAGGCGAAAGAGGCCCTGCAGGGAAGATTTTTGATAAGAATGTTTTTTAAAACTTATTATCTATTTTGCTGAATCAAATCTGAATACCAATACCTAACATATCAATAGTATGAAAAGCTTCGAGTTCGGAAGTCAAAAAGTAGCATTGTTTTCAGATGGCGAACCGCACGATTTTACCGATAATGAAATTGCGGTAGGGGATGTTGAATGCTACACTGAAACCCTGTATATAAAGGCCTTTGATGGGGTAAATACTTATGTGGCTTTACTTACAGGTATTGAGGATGCTTACTATTTACATCAGGCCACGCCAATAGATAAAAGCCAAAGCGTTAAGCTTTGCCAGCAAGGCCTTATACTAAGCCTGGGCAGAACGCTCGTATGTTTATCGTGGCCCGAATTAAAACTTAACTGGAAGCTAAAACCTGACATGAGCTGCATCTTCGAGTTTTATGACCTGGAGGACGACATACTTTTGAGGGGAGAATTAGAAATATTCAGAATTAGTTTGCGGGGCGAAGTAGTATGGAGTTACGGCGGTATGGATATTTGGGTAAATATTGAGGGAAAACCCGAAGTGACTATCTTAGAGAACTCAATCAAACTCATTGATTTTGAGGCAAATGAATACCTGATAGACTTCGATGGTAAGACTTTACAGTTTACTGAGCGCCTCCCCTTAAAACCATTAGCTAAGCCATGGTGGAAATTCTGGAAGTAATCACTTCAGCGAATACACAGGCCCATTTGGGTGTGCAGGGTTGTAAATCAGCTTTTGGTCGCCGGGAATAATAGCAAGGTCCATCAGCTCCATAGGTACTGCCCCAAGCAACGGCTCTTCGTTGCCAGGCAAAACAAAGGCATCAGTAACACAATCGCGTTCTTTAAACTTAATCCTTACCGGGCCGGCGATAGGTAAAAGACGAGTGGTGCCATCGGCAAGGGCTACGGTCATGGCACTACGTTGGCGTAACCCCAGTTTACTCCTTATTTCTTCGTTAATCGTTAACCTGATGGCTCCGCTATCGGCCATTATTTTATTGGGCATTGAACGCACCTGCTCTTTGGTAAGATAACCATCCTCCGACAAGGTTTCGTCTGCCAGATTTACCAACTCAATATCTGCATATACCAATCCCATATTTATTTGGCTTTTGTTTCAGTGATTACAAAGCTAATTCAAAATTCTGAGCGCAACCCTTCCAAATCCCCCGGCACATCCACACTCGCCG
>CAISWS010000377.1 GCA_903889265.1 uncultured Bacteroidota bacterium | reverse complement strand
GTGCTGCAAAAAGGTCGTTGCCAAAGCCATTGCTTTTTGTTCCGTATACGTAATAATAATCGCTATCCCGGATGATGGAGTAATTGAAGTTGATACCATTTTTATACGGCAACGGATAGTACGAATTGAAGGTATAACCCGGTAACATTATTTTAGCAATGGTGGGTGAGTCGGGCACATTCTGCCCTAGTTTATTAACGAAAACATAAATCGTATCACCGTTTTGGTAACCGGGGCCGGGCCAAACCCAGTTATTTCCGTTGTCAGGTATGAAGTATGAATTACTTCCCGGATTATTACCCTGAACAGTATTTTGAACAGAAGGATTAACTGTATTTATAAGCAGTAAAGAACTACGGGCATCAAATAAACAGGGCACGCTTTGGGTAGCGGCATCATAGCTGTTAATATAACTATCGCCAAAGGCCCATAAGCTTTGTCCGTTATTAAGCGGGGTTGAATAGGCACCATCGCCTGCCACCCAGCCGGTTGAACGCTTAAAGTAATTGGTGAATACGGTATCCTTATAGGCTTTTTGCCCCATGTTCAGATACGGATCGCGTTTGCAGCCAATACATAGGCAAAACAGAATGATTGTTAAAAAGTTGTTGCGCATTCAAGCGTAAAGGTAGCAATAGTGGTTAACTGTATTTTAATTCGGGGCCGGGCATATTTTGTTAAACTGAACTTCGTTTTGGCCTCTAAAAACAACTATGGCAACAATGCCAATTTCTGCTTTTTTTTACAATTTCATGACACAATAATATTACAGAGATAACCGCGATTCGAAAATTCGGTTAATTTTGGCGTTCAATCTTTAATTAAAACAAAACCGATTTACAAATGAAAAATTTTTTACTACTGGCAGTATTCGCTGCTGTGGTCCAATTTTCCGGTGCTCAGGCTCCATTGGCCAATTCTGGTTTAACTACAATGAGAGACCACAAGTTACGTTTACTGGGTAATCCTGAAGGTCCTGTTGTTTTAACTCCTCAGCAAAATACTACTACAACCACTGGAACGGCCAGCAGAAACAGCCATGCCAGCACCAGGGCTAATAATGAAAAGAGTTTGGCAAACGGAACTCCATTACAATATCAGGCAATAGGTTCGGCTGGTAACCTGCTTACCATAACCAACGGCAATTGCAATCAGTTGTCGGTTATTGATTCATTAAACATAGTAGCTTTTGTTCACCGCAGCGATGATATCCTTTTCCCTGCTCAGAACGTTGCCGAGTATTCATTCGACTTTTCGGCAGACCGTGGTACTACCTGGAAATCAAACATCGGGCCTATTACCCGTGCATCTAACATTAACAATAACGGAACCAACGCACACGGCCGCTTTCCACAGGGCACAGCGTTTAACCCGGCAGGAAATACTTTAGCCGATAGCGCTTACCTGGTTTATAATGGTACTTACCACAATTCAGGTACAGCTACTTCAGGTTCATGGGCTGGCCAGCTTGTAGGCCGCGGACAGTTTACCGGCGATAGCGGTACTTTTAATGTACATATTGATACTATCAACAATGGTGTTACCAGTGTTGCAACAGGTATGTGCAATGGCACACCTGGTGTGTTTTGGGCTATTAACCTGGATGATAACTTTACATTCGCTACCGGCTCAAACGATATCATCAAAGGTATTATTGTAGAAAAAGGAGTTTGGAACCCAAATACACGCGACGTTAACTGGACAGCTACTGAAATTCCTACCCAGTTTGATTCTACAACAAGCGGATCGAATAAAGTGAGTGTTGCTACTGCATTTGATATCTCTTTTGACCCAACCGGCCAATATGGATGGATTGCATGTTTAGGTGATATTACCCATGGACCAACTGACAGCGTTTATCATCCGATATTCTGGCAAAGTGTTGATTCTGGTAATACCTGGACCGGGCCAACGCAAATTAAGTTGGATAGCATACCAAACGTTATTCCGCTATTAAATAAAGTAACTCTTTACCCTGGCTCAGCTACCGGTGGTGTAGGTGCTACTACTTCAGGAATACCTAGTACTACGTTTGAAGGGAAACTTACCGTAGATTATTTAGGCAATCCACATTACTTTACCACAGTAGGTAGCGGAAATGGCTATTCTATTGAATTAGGAGCCGGATACGATGCTTACGATATAACGCTTAATCCTGCAAATGCCTGTGCGCCTACATGGAACGGGTGGGCAGCTATTTTTGTAGATAGCATTCAAACTTTAAGCGGTGCCACTACACCGGGAGACGGAACAGCCAGTGAATTAACTGAAGATAACCGTCCTTTGGTTTCAAGAAGCGCTGATGGAAAGAACCTGTTCTTTTTCTGGTCGGCTTCTGACGAGTCTTATGTTACATACGATGCAAACTCAGACCCCAACCTGTTTACCAGGGCTTTTGATCTGGTAAACTCAACTTCTACTGTTACACAAAATTTAACCCAGGGCGATCCTAACTTTGGCGGAGCAACATCTGTTTACGCTGCAGGTAACTTTACCGCTGCATTTTACCCAACTGTTGCACCTGTAGCTATGTCTGATGGCGCTGGTGGTTACATTGTTCCTTTAGTATTAACTGAAATTGATTATTCTAATCCTGCAAGTCTTACCAGTACTGGCCCTGCTCAGTTTTGGTATGTAAGCAATGTTGATTTCTCGGTTTTTAGTTATACCAATGCATTGAGTGCTTCTATTTCTTTAGTTGGTTCTGATACTGTTACTGTTGCCTTAAACTCAACTTATAATGATTCAGGTGCGGTTATTAACTACCTGGATACTGCCTGCACCCACTCAGGCCTTCTGCACATTATTACTAATGGTTCCGGAGTGCACACTAATGCACCAGGTACTTACTATTACTACTATTCTGCAGTTGACAGTGTTAACCAGGTTTATGCAAACGCTGTAAGAGTTGTAATTGTGGTTTCTAAACCGTTGGCTAAGTTTGTTTATGCGGTTCAGTCGCCTACAGTACAAGGCTATCCTGTTCAGTTTACTGACAGCAGTTTATACAGCCCTAATTTCTGGTCTTGGACTTTTGGTGATGGAGGAAGCGTTTCAGGCTCTACCCAGAATAATCCAGTACACGTTTATACCGCCCTTGGTACTTATAATGTTTGTTTAGTTGCTTCAAATATTACTGGTGCTGATACCTTCTGCCAGAACGTTGTTGTAGTTAATACCGGTATTAAAGAGGCTGATTTTGCTTCTTCTGTTAATATGTTCCCTAACCCAACCAGCGGTAACGTAAATATTACTTTAAATGCAAACGCAGCGGTTGACTTTACTGTTTCTGTTTATAACATTTTAGGCGATCAGGTAATTGCAACAAGCGATTACAAAGCAGGAACTACTAATGTTGAGTTAAACGCAGTTACTTTAGCTGATGGTGTTTATCTGGTTAAAATACAAAGCAATCAGGGCAGCGCGGTTAAGCGCCTTACTGTATCGCATAAATAATTAAGGTTTTGATTTTATTGAACAACAAAGGCTTCCGGTTAGGGGGCCTTTGTTGTTTTATAGAAAACAGATATT
>CAISWS010000376.1 GCA_903889265.1 uncultured Bacteroidota bacterium | reverse complement strand
GCCTTCATGCAGAAGGCCCGCAACACGGAACCTTAAAGGTCGGGTCAGGATTGTTCCGGCATAAACTTTTTTTCCACCGGGAAGGATGATATAATCAAACGCTATATCAGGTAGTTTATCAATAATCGAATCCTTGGTTCTTTCGCGACTATAGCGTATTATTTTATCCGTTAACTCGGTTGTGGGTACCTCCTCCCAATAGCAGAACAGTTCCAACCATATCAGTTGGCCAAGTATGGTCGCAGTAAGGGCCGTACCAACAAAGGCATCGGCAAGCGCCGCCCAAAACCCCATAGAATATTACTTTAATGTTTAGTGTTATAGACGAAGATACCGCAAAAAAGCAAAGGCTGCAAAGCGGGAGGCAATGACCGCAGGAAACTATGACCGGTTCGTGAGCAGGGCAAGTTAAGCTAACTGAAAAGACCGGATGATAAAACAGGCGGCTTAAAAGTACACGGACTCCGGATTAATATATGCTCCCGACCACTACCCCTACCATGTCTTCATAAGCAACACAAAGCCCGGCTTTGAAGAGCAAAAAACCAAGCCCCCAACCGTAACCTATGACTTCAACATGACCGGTGGCGCTACATAAGATTCGGCCTGGCCGGTAAGCCATGAAACACAACGCTTAAACTTTGGTCAGCAAAAAGCACCCGGTTAAAAACCTTGCTTTTCGGGCTCTTAACTTTCGCATATGGCACCGCCGTTGAAGTGGGGAGCCTTACTGCGGAGTGACAGTGACCGTGCCAAAGTGTAGGCCTTTTGTCATGCTCCTTCTAACGTCCAAACAGTACCGAACCCATCTAGTCCAAACCTCCGGGTACGGTTGGGGTTGACACTGTGACGCCCATGCCACAGTGACTACCTACACCTTTTAGGGTAAAGGAGCAGACCCCATAACTACGACTCTTCTGTGCTTGGCTTGCGTTGTTGGAGGCAGCTATAGAAGTCTTGCGTAGGCCAATCTGGCAAGACCTGCCAAATGTGCGGTTTACGTTAAGGCTCGGTTATGAACCTTGTGGAAGTCGCATCGGGACGGCATCGAAGATCACCGGTGATGCAGCCACCCTAGGTCAATCTGGCATGCCCCAAAAAACGTCGCAATTTTTTTTAAAGAAAGTTGAACGGTCGCCGGGGCATACAGGCCGGACTCGCCACCTGGATTCGTGTAACAAACCGCCGTTTACCCAGCAATAACCGGCATAGTAATCGCACTACGGTTGTCATTCTACATTAAAAAAATAAAGCAAAAAATGAAAACTCAATGTACATTTTGTGGGGCATGTGATAAGGCCCTCAAAGAACACGAAACCGGTGCTACTCTAAGCCCCAATCACGATAAGTTCCTTATCTCCCATGAACTGGCCTTACTTATATCTGGTGGCCCAAAAGGATTGATTGCCTTTTGTCCTCAGTGTGGATATGATTTCGATTCGGCTTACACGAGAGAGTTGATAAAGGCAATGCCCGCTCTATGTCCCTATAACGTAACGGGGAATTAAGTAACAGTTATTTAAAACAAGCAACCATGATAGGCAACAAGCAGATACTAATAACCATACCGGTGCAGGAGTTCATAGAACTCGTTCGGGAGTGTGTCCGTTCCGAATTGGAGGCCCACAGGGAGCCGCCACCTAAGCCGCCAATGCAGTATTTAACAGCAAAGGAAACGGCCCGCCTGTTGGGCGTGAGTGCGCCTACGCTCCGGAAGCTTTCAAGGGCTAGTGCAAATCGTCCAGTGCCGTTTTTGACGGCTCACCGTATAGGCGTAAACGTCCGTTACCGCCTCGACGAAATACACAAGGCCATGCTCTCTATAAACACGGTTAAACACTCACGTCAGGTTTAAATAAGGAAAGTAAGTTAAGTATTAAAAAACGATTTAAGTAAAACTTTTAAGCAGAATTATTAATAACTAAAAAATTAAAACCATGGAAAAAAGTACCACAAAAACAAGAAAGGATAGCTACAAGGAATCTCCAATGTTTCCGGACAAAGCCTATCAGTTAATCGCGGCTGTTTTTTATGAACTGGTAGGTAACCTAAAGAACTATGGGCGGCAGATGGACATAGCCCTCTTTTCCGTTATCACTATGCTATCTGCCTGTTTCCCCCGGCTGTACGGGACGTACTTTGGCAAGAAGGTATATCCGAACCTGTTCGGTGTCGTCAGCGGGCCGCCAGCCAGCGGCAAAAGCGCAATGCTTTTGGCGAAGCAAATCGGCGATAAGATCGAAGCCGAGTATCTTCGACAGAACAAAGAAAACAGGGAGGAGCATCGCAAAAAAATGGAGGATTGGTTAATCGCGAAAACCGGTTTGCCACCAGAGGAACCGGTCGAAAAGCACTTTCTATATCCGGGCAATACTACCGAACCTAACTTTTATTCTCTGCTTTCAAAAAGCGATGGCATTGGGACGCTGGTTGAGTCGGAGACTGATGTTATAGCGAGGATGGTCGTTCAAAAGTTTGGAGACTATACCGTTATACTAAGGAAAGGGTTCCACCATGAGCCGCTTACTTTATCCAGGAAAACCTTTTCGGAATTCATATCAATCGAATGCCCTAAGATAACGCTGTTACTATCCGGCACCCCAGAGCAATGGCCGGGCCTGATAAAGAGCGCCGAAAACGGGTTGTTTTCACGGTTTTGTCTTTATGCATATGATGACCAGCCCAAGTTCGCAAACCCTTTTTCGCCCGACCATATTGAAACGGTGGCACTATTTGAGAGATTTGGCGAGATGATAGCGCGAAAGTTTTTTGAGGCTTTTGGTGGGCCTGAAAGGGCGTTTAGATTTACAATGGATCAAGAGGCTCGCTTCAACGCAAAGTTCCCGGATGTGGTTGATGAGTTCTACTATGAAGCAGGCAGCGAGGGGGTAAGCATACCCATCCGCATGGCAGTCATATTCTTTAGAATATGCATGATATTAACCGCCGTCAGAAACATTGATAACCATGATGGCGAACTGGTATGCCACGATGGCGATTTTGAGGCCACGGATCTAATCGTGGACGTTCTGCTGATTCACAGCCACATGGTCTTCAGTTCCCTGCCAGCGAGCGATGATGAGGCAAAGGAGCTGTTGGCGGACGAGGAGCTTGTAAAAATATTGCCCCCTACGTTCGAATCGAAGGCCGTGGCTAAGGTTATGGCCGGTAAGTATGGATATTCAAAGCGGACTGCTTTCCGGGCCATCAGGCGGCTATTGGAAAAGGGGCTCATCCACAAAGTCAAGCTTGGTAACTACCGCAAGGGAAAACCGGATGATGCCAAGTAGTTTAAAAATAGGCTATGTCGCACCTGTCATGGGTGTCACGGTGAGTAGCGGGCCTTTACCGCCAACACTGCGGGGGCATGACAGGGTGCGACGTGGCTGACAAAACATATTATTAACAGTTAAAAATTAAAACCATGATAGTAACGCAAGAAGGCTTAAACGAACTGGAGGAGTTTAACGCTG
>CAISWS010000375.1 GCA_903889265.1 uncultured Bacteroidota bacterium | reverse complement strand
ATCCAGTCTGAGGGCTTTAAGGCAATGCCGGTTAGCCAGGCATGCCCATGTATATTAGCCAGCTCTGAAAGCATAACCGGGGTTTTATCAAACCAGAAATACCAGGTAAACACTACTATATACGGCGAAATAAAGCCTAGCAGGATAATAATCCAGTCGCGGTATGAGAAAGCGCGCATGGTGCCTACACCGATGTAGGCAAAAAGCAGAAACAGGATTGAGGGAAAGTAAAAAAGCGCGGCTATAGCCACCAAAAAACCCACATCAAACACATCGCCGAACGCCTTTTCCTTTTTTATAAGGGAAAACATGCGCTGGGTTGAAAGAATTACAAAAGTAAGCGACAACAACTCAGGCGAAAGAAACAGGCTTTCTTTAAAAAACGAGGAAACAATAATAAACAGCAGCCCCGCCAGGTTGTTTTTCTTAGCCAGTATCTTATTTTCGTTTACTATATTATTTACCAGCATGGCCTGAATAAAACTCAGAGTGGCCGCCAAAAATGTGCTTAACCAGCCAACATTCATCAACGGGTTTTTAAGCAAGGCAAAAAACAAGTGACTCAGTGGTTCGGTGTGCATAAAAACATAACCCGTGTCCATGGGTGCAAAAAGAAAGCACACTCTGAACAGAGCCAGATAGACAATATAAAATACCGCAACCCCGGGATTATTCGATTTAAAAAAACTGAGCAAAGCAATGCTATTTAATAAGTAATTTTTACCAGCCGCAACAGTCCGTTTACATAACTGGGTACTACAGCCTCGTTAGGCGCAACCTGCCTGCCGCTTTTAGGCAACAGCATTACGTCTTTATCTTCCTGGTTAAGCACCGCTTTACGGTCGCTTTTACCATCGCTGGTTAAAGTATACTGATTTAAAATTCCGGCTGTCGAAATATCATCCAGGTATAAAAACCTAAGCCTGTCTTTTTCATTCACGGTTAAAAATGATGAGTAAACCCCGTTATCGTCGTCACTGCTTTGCTTTTTCTTCAACACCGCATGCCAATCTACATCACCATTGGGGTTTATGGAAAAAGTAATGATGTCGTTAAACTGATAAACATAAGTAGTGCGGTAACTGCTATTGGAATAGCCAGGCTGAAAACCCACCTGCACAGGTACTTCGCGCGTATCCTTAATAAAAGATTCAGCTACTATTAAAGAGCCGCCATCATTACGCAAAACCGAGCGGCGAATGGTAAAAGTATAAAGCTTAGCCTTGTCCTTGGCCGGCCTGCCGGTAAGCTCTTGTATAAAATCAGATGAAAAAGGAGTGATACCGGTTTTTACAAGGGCACCGGTAGCCGGATTATAGCTACTGTAAAAAAAACCATTGGCGACATCCTCGCCGGTGGTATTGTCGTTGTAAAAAGCATCCATAACAAGGTTTCCATTCCGGTTGTCAATATCAAAATACGGGTCGCTGAATACGGTGCGTTCTGTAATAAGGCTATACATCGAAAAGTCGCCACCTGCACTTATTCTGAATACATCATAAGTATTGCCAACAGCCTTCCTGTCAGGCCTTAGTATAAAAAATATATTGCCGCTATTATCAATCAGCGATTTTGAATCTTCCATTTCCTTCTCATCGCGGTTAAAGGGAATGGTTTTATTATACAAAGCATGTAACGACCGGTCAACCGTTAAAAATTTAATCGAACTAAGTGTGTTCCCTGAAAAGAAAGGGTAATAAATCATCAGGTACGATTGATCGATAGATGGCTTAAACCGGATGTTAGATGCCACAAGGTCTTTACGGTCGTTAATGGTATCAATAATCAATGGTTTCCCTATTTCAATAAATTTCGAATTAACCGGTTGAGCCAGCAAAACCGAATATTTTTTATCCTGGGCCAGGTAAAAAATTACCGCACCGGTTTTATTCAGCATAATATATTGCAACGGGCCTGTTTGTCCCTTAAAATCAATAGTGCGGGTACTCGCCAGTTTAAGCGATTCATCAAATACATCAATAACATCCTGTTGTCCGTACAAGCGGACTACAATGCCATCATTATTTTTACCCACTACTCTGAACTTACCGGTTTTGGAGGGCAACTTAAAAGCATTGGATATCTGCACCTCCTGTGCAAGAGTGCAAACGGACAGAAAACAGAAAAATAAATTGAGCAATATCTTCACTCGGTCAAAGCTATAAAAAAATGACGATGAAAAATTGCCTATTGCTTTAACCGCGGGTCAAGTGCATCAGTAAGGCCCTCGCCTATCAGGTTGAAAATGGTAACCGTCACAAAAATTGCTAAACCCGGAAAAACCGCCAGCCACCACGCCGAAACATCTTCCCGCGCTTCACTTAACAATTTACCCCAGGTCTGTAACTCTGCCTGAACCCCGATACCCAAAAAAGATAGGCTAGATTCCACAAGTATAGCACTGGCTATACCAAAGGCAATGGTAATCAGCACCGGTGTTAACGAATTGGGCAGTGCATGGCGGAAAATAATTCTCCACTCACTATAACCCAGCGACTGTGCCGCTTCAATGTATTCAAGGCTTCTTACCCTCAATAATTCCGCCCGCACATATTTGGCAATACCGGTCCAGCCGGTTAAACCAATTATTACCATCACCCAGGTAATGGAAGGTTTTTTAAGTACCGCTACTAACGAAAGAATCAATAACAGGATAGGAATTGAATTAATTACCTCAATAGCGCGCATGATAATGATATCCACCGGCACTGCCACCTTGTAACCCAAATAAGGTATGCGCTTAAACACTACCGACAAAAGGTTCGGAATAGCCATAACCACCAGGAAAAGGAACAGTGAAATCAACCACTGTATCAGGTAAGGCACAAAACCATCGGCCAATGCATCGGTCATGGCATAAGCACGTACCTGAAAAGCATAGAACCATGCAAAAAATAAAAACAAAACATTCAATATCAGTCGCCCTCTTGATACCTGCAACCTTTCATCGCCATAATAGCCGGAGAGGGCACCTAAAAAAATACCAATGAGTGAAGATATACTCATAGATAATACACCTACCATTAAGGCTATCCGGGTACCATGTATCATACCGGCGCAAACATCGCGTCCAATCTGGTCAGTCCCTATCAGGTGTTTCCTGCGGCCCGGCTTTATTTCCTGCTCAGAAAAAGGTCCTTTGAACGGGCTGTTTACAATATCAATAGTAGTCGGAGAATAAGTGATAGGTGCAAAAACAGCCTTATCGTATTCCATATTCACCCAGTCAGCTTGCGCAAATTCCGGTTGCCATTTGGCTAAACCCATGTCCACTGCCAGCCCTCTGAAAAGTGGGAAATAGGTAACCCCTTTATACTGGCAGTAATAAGGTTTTTCATTGGCAACAAAGTCGGCAGAGAGTGCAACTATCACCAGAAAATAAAAGAAGTACAATGACCAAACGGCCACCCGGTTTTTACCGAATTGCCGTTTAACGATGTCCCAGTAGCTGACACCCAAATTCTGACCAGTTGATACCTGCTTCTTTTTGCCGAACATTACAATTACATCTTTTTATTAAATGAAATCCTTGGGTCAACCATAACATATAATATATCTGCCAGCAGGTTTCCCAGCATGGTAAGTATCGCCGAAAATAAAAGTATGGTAAACAAAACAGGGTAATCCCTTTGCACTTGCGCGTCATAACTAACCCGGCCCATGCCCGGTATATTAAACATATACTCAATAATAACGGCCCCGCTTATCATAGCCGGCAACAGGCTCGAAAAAATAGTGATAATTGGCAGCAATGAATTACGGAACGCATGCTTCCAGTAAACCTTGCCCGGCGAAAGGCCTTTGGCAAAAGCAGTACGGATATAATCCTGGCGGATAACGCTGAGCATTGACCCCCTCATCTGTCTCGACATGTAGGCAAATGAACCCAGGGTAATTGTAAATACCGGTAAAACAAAGTGATAACTCCGGTCTGTCACCTTTTCCCAAAACCCAAATTCATCTCCCACTTTGCCCAGACCATACGGCGGAAAAAGGTTAAACTTGTCGCCATAGTAATCGCTGGTTAAAAAGGTGATAAGTAGGGTCCCAATCCAAACCACCGGCAGGGAATAACAGATAAAAAGAAATACAGTGTATACCTTATCAAATAAAGTATTGCTGCGTATGGCCAGTATAACCCCCGAAGGAATTGAAATCAGATATTCCAATAACACGATAATAAAACTCAAAAGTAAAGTCCACCTCAAGGAATCTTTAATAATGGAGGACACTTCTCTGTCATCCACATAAGATGTCCCGAAGTCAAAGCGGAAAAAGCCTTTGGAGTGTTTGGTTATATCTGTATTAGGGCCAAACCAAGGCACATCGCCAAACATCCAGCGGTGATATTGATTGCCGGTTCCATACCAATGAAAGGCCGGCAGTAAATTAGCCGAAGGCCGTTTCTCCGCCTTCACTTTTTCATAAGAATTCTTTACGTTGCCAAAAGTCCCGCTTATAGAGGCCAGCGGTTTATGTACTACCTGCTGGCTGTCGGTTACCGATAAATCCACCAGCGCCTGCGTTTGCTTTAGTATATTTTCAATTTCGTTATCATCGTAATTGATGTAAAGAATATTGCAATTATCCCTGATGGTTTTGCGTGCTTCAAAAGAAGCCTGATCATCAGGCATACTTAACACAGCCAGCTCAAGGTTCTGAACGGAATAATAGTAGGCGGATATCAGCGGCCAGTTGCCATACATGTTTATCAGGCGCGCCAAACTCTCCCGGTCGGCTTTACGCGTAATCTTATACAAGGTATCTGGCTCGGCACCTGAAGTGATGGAAAAATAAAAGGCTGGTAAATTACGTCCATACTTTTCGCTGAGCTCCAGGTATGCTTTTTCGCCAGATAATTTATCCGACGCCTGTTGGTTAGCGCTCTGCATTCCACCCTTTAGTTTTAATTCCACAGGGTCGCCGGGCGCCATCTGCGAAAGCAAAAACGTAATAAGCGAGATTACAATAAACGTGGGTATAAAATAAAGAACCCGTTTTAATATGTATGGAAACATAATCAGCCCTTATTGCCCAAACTCTTTATTCAACTTAAATTCAGAGGCAACAAATCCCGGACGTGCAATTTTAGGCGATGCATTGTCAAAACGCTTGTGTATGCACATCCTGTTAAGCCTTGAGTACATAAATATGTAAGGTTGTGCATCAACAATCATTTGCTGTAAATCCTTTTGCATTTGCTTGCGTTTTTCTTTGTCCTGCTCATAACGTAACTGGTCAATCAAAGCGTCGGATTTCGCATCACCAAAGCCGGTATAATTGCTCCCTCCGTTATATGATTTGGTATGCCATAACTGAATCGGGTCATCCTCGTAGTTTACACCTCCCCAACCCAGGCTGCTCATTTCAAAATTATGATGTTTCAGTTCGTCCGAAAGCACCGTAAACTCTTTAACCTGAATGTTAATAGCTACCCCGGCTTTTTTGCAACTTTCCTGAAATAAAAGGGCCATTTTCTCATAAAGCGGGCTACCGGCTGGTATAGACAGGTTTATTTCAAGTTTGGTTTTAACTCCGTTTATAACTTTGTCTCTTACGCCATCGCCATCGGTATCTTCCCAACCTGCTTCACTTAAAAGGGCTTCAGCTTTAGTCGGATCAAATGGGGTTGGCTTTAAATCGGTGTTGCAAATATCCTTATAAGGACTAACCGGTCCTGCAATTTTTACAGCCAGACCCAAACACAGTTTGGCAATTATCTGGTCAACGTCAGTCAGCATAGCCAAAGCCCTTCTAACCTTAATGTCTTTTAACTTAGGGTTATTCATGTTCATCGGCATATAATTGTAACTCAGGTCCTTAGGCTTATAGAAGTTATACTTTTGTGTTAGTTTATTGCTATCGTTAGAAAGTTCCACATAATCTTTTCCTACCAGGGCACTATGCACATCCAGCTTTTCACCTTTCAAAGCTGATAGAGAAGCATTATAGTCTGGTATAATTTCGTAGATAAGTTTTGAAGGGTAAGCCTCAAATCCTTTTTGCTTGCCTGCATATGCATCTCCCCACCATTTTGTTTTTCTTTTCAAAATAACTCTTTGGTTTGGCTCCCATTTTTCAACTGAGTAAGGGCCGCATCCGCAAATTCCTTTGGGGTCGCGCGCAAAATATTCTCCGTTAAACTTGTCGGCAAATTTTACAATATCCGGATTACTCTTAAATGCCTTTAACTTGTTTTCATCGTTTAGGTCCTTAATGCTAAATTTGGCCATTAAACCATCCGGATCGTAGTTATATGCCGGAATTACCGTAATACCTGATTGTAATTCCGAAAGGAAGTATTTGTCTTTGGTATAAACGGTGTATTTCTTTTTATTGGTTGGGTCAACTACTACATCTTTAATAAAATCATAATAAGGGCGGCCCTGCTCACAATCCACCTTAGGGTTTTTCCATACCTTAATTGTAAAGGCAACATCGTCGCCGGTTACCGGTGTTCCGTTATCCCAAACTGCATCGGGCTTAATTTCATAATCAATTTTCAGTCCACCCTTAAATTCGCCTTCGGTTACTTCAGTAACTGTTGGTCGGGCCACAGCCAGCGCAGGAATGATAGCCCCGATGGAGTCGTTATCCAGTCCTAACAGGCCCATAAACAGATCATTCGAAACCTGCTGCGAGTACGAGTTCGTCATCGTAATGGGGTTCAGCTTATCGGGGTTTGAATTAATGTGTATGATTACCTCATTAATGCCAGCCCGCGCGCTTTTAACCTTTGCGCTTTTAGGGCTTCCACCGCACGAAATCAAAGCGGCGGCTGAAATAACTGCGGCAGCAAACGCCAGGTGCTTTAAAATTTGTTTACGCATATGTTTTTCAATTTAAAGAGTGGACAAATATAGAAGAATAGTCTTTAAATGGAATAAAATGTACGGAAGGGGGAAAAGCACCTGATGCCAACGCTAATTCAGTTGTTTTTTTTGTTAAAACCCATATTCCGGCCCATGCAAAAACCTCATTGCATCCTTGCATGATTGTACCGGTATTTCTTCCATAGGTATATGTCCCACCCCGGGATATGTAATCAACTGCGAGCCTTTAATATCGCGCTTAAATTTAGCGGCGGCTTCAACCGGTATCCAGCTATCTTTTTCGCCCCATTCAATTAAAGTGGGCGTCTTAATCTGCTGTATCCCCAGGGTATCCATATGCCGCAGGTTAGCCCCTTCCGCAAAAGAAATAAACGCCGCCCGGTTGCCCTCCCGTAGTGCCAGCTTAAAATACCGCTCAGTAACACTATCCGTAACTTTTGAAGCATCGCCATAAACCTGCTCCATGCTTTTTGAAACAATAAAACGTGGGGTAATATAGCGCATGGTGGTACTCATCAATTTGTTCTGTGCCAAACCCAATACAAAAGGCGGCTTTTTCATAGGGTAACCAGCCGCATCCAGTAAAATAATTTTCTGCACCTGCCGGGGATGGTGTAGCGCATAATTCCAGGTAATTAAGCCACCCAACGAGTTACCCACCATATAACACTCTTTCACCCCCAGGCTATCTAAAAACCGGGCAATAAAGCTTTCGTAATAAGGTATAGTGTAAACATTGTCCGTTGTAGGCCCGGTTAAACCAAATCCCGGAAGGTCCATGCGTATAACACGGTACTGTTTGCTCATAATATCCGTCCATCCCTGCCAGGTATGCAAAGAAGAAGACATGCCATGTATCAGCACCACCGGGTAGCCATTACCCTCATCGCGGTAATGCACCGTTGCACCATCCATCATCATAAACTTTGAAGGCGCCGGTGCATAAGCAGGCTTCAATTCATCTAACGGAATATCAGCATGAAACTGACTAAGCTGAGCGATTATAATCAACAGCAATAACCCGCCAATAATGTAAAGTGCTTTTTTCATAATACTATTGAACTTGATTTTAGGGCGACAAATTCTTCCCGAATATAGTGCTTCGTTCAATAGTAGGTTTTCCCTTCTCTATTTTGCTGTGAAAATGGAGAAGGGAAATGTCGCCAGACAAAGGGATGAGGCAAAGACTACCTTCCTATAACCACCAACCTGCCCGAAAACATTTTCTGTTCCCTTAGCTGAACAGTAATACAGTAAACCCCCGAAACCAACTGGCTTGTATTCAAATTGCATTTTCCGCCGGCCGCATTTATATTCTGCCCAACCACCACACGCCCAAGCATATCGTTTACTTGCAGCGTAAGCTCCCCCGAAATATTGCCGTTCCACGAAAGCACCGTCAAATCTTTGGCGGGATTAGGATAAAGAGCAAATGAAGCTGCACCCGCCACCGTTTTGATACCCGTGTTAAGAGTGTCTTTTGCAAATAAGACAACAACAGTTGCTGTATCGCTGCACCCTAAAAAATTAGTGCCAATTACTGTGTATGTTCCGGTATCAACCGCAGCAGCAGAGCTATCATTAAGCCCTGCAGGCCATACAATGGTAAGCCCGGTAAGGTTAAAATAATTATACAAATTGGCCCTGGCCCCGGGTTGAATACTATCAATTGTATCACCGCCTAAATTCGGATGGGTAATTTCAAATGCACCGGCATCTCTTATGCCCTGCGCAGCAACGCCTTCAGCATCACTGGCAGTTGCGCCTGAACAACCGGCATGGTTTTCAGCAACACTTCCACATAAAATCGGCAACACCGGTACGCAGCCTGAGTAATATCCAAAGGTACCAAACTGAGGGTTAGTTCCACTTACGTCTGTACCGGTAGTTATAAATGAATCCACCGCAGCCACATCCTGCAAAATATTACAACCACCTGAGGTAACGCTGGCATTAAGGTCTATGCCAGCCAGGAATGTTCCCGAAATATTGCCAATAGTATTACCCCAAACAACAGTGTTCGCAATCACAAAACCACCGGTGGTAGATTTGCTATATAAACCGCCTCCGCCAATACCGGCGTAGTTGTTTGCAATAGTACAATTGGTTATATTGAAGTTACCATTTAATGCACCCCCAAAACTGGCTGCATAGTTGCCATACAATGTACAGTTAGATAAGTTCCCGTTGGCCGAAGCCAAAGCCCCTGCACCAGCATTCAGGTTGTTTCCCGTGGCCGTGCATGAATTGCTATCAAAGGTGCAGTCAGAAGCCCAAAGCCAGGTTGAATATGCAGCCCCGCTGGTACCCGTTGTAGCCGAATTACTTACGTTACTGTTGCCATAAAAGTAACAGTAATTCAGGTATAAATAGTGCGCGAAAACCGCCCCGGCCTTACCTGAAACATTGGTTTGGCAATTAATGATATTAAGATAATTAAGCGTCAGCGGTTCTGTATTAGCCGGAGCATAAAAAGCCGGTTGAGTAAAACTTACCGAATCGCCATCAATAGTTGGGTTTTGGCAGGGTAAGCCGGTAATTACAAGGCTATCTAAAATTGCAGGCAAGTTGCTGCCAAGGTAAATAGTATCGTGCACCCCCAGGTTTAGCAAAACAGTATCAAGCCCGGTATGCAGGTTAGCACTATCTATCATACTGCGAAGAGAACCTGCGCCCGTGTCACTTTTTGTGGTTACATAATAAGTATTGGCCTTGATGCCACACGAAAAAACAAACAATGCCGCGGAGAGGAGTATAGTTTTAAGCATAAACTCAGGTTACAGTGGGTGTTATAATATTACTTACCAAAAATACTTTTATTACCGATTATAGCCCGTTTGACTAAAGAAAATGTAAAAGGATTGATGGGAGGCTGAAATTGTTTTCCGTAAGTTATTACCCTACCGCTGCTTCAAAAACGTATAATCCGAAACCAAATTTCCCTGTTCGCCTGTCGTATACTGGCTAATCAGAAAATAACCTTTCCGTTTAAGCCCGTTAATTATCTGGTTTATTTTTTTCAGGTTCTCCAGTTCGTTTTTTTCAGAATAGGGCAGAATAGGAATGTCTTCAGAGGTGCTGTCTTCATAAACAATAAAAATGCGGGCTGCAAGATAACCCGAACCCATGCTTACGCCTTTGTTGCAATCAAAAACACGCATGGTGGCGTAACCACCCTTATCCTGGGCATTTGAAAGTTGGCAGAAGAATAAGAAAGAAGCAAACAAAAGAATACCTTTCATATAATTCATGAATTTCGTTTTTTGGAGGTAAAACTACGCTGCTTTACTGGCCCGGTCAATACTTACTTTTCCCTTATTTACGCGTTCTACCCGGCTGTAAAGACTATAGCGCTCATCAAACAGAAATTCTATCAGCAATTTGCTCCAGCTGGTGTGATACTTCAGGTTATCGTAAAACTCCGGCGCCATTGCCCTGAGCTTAGGCAAATTGTTCCATGGAATGGATGGAAAATCATGATGCTCGTTATGGTAGCCCACATTTAAGGCTAAAATATTCACCGGGCCATAATAGCTGGCGGTTTCCTGGCTCATGTCATATGTGTAATGCTCCTGTACCCAACGGGCACCTACAGGATGCAACCCGATAGAAAAGAAGAACGAAAAAACAAGATAAACCAACCCGGCCCAGCCACAAAAATATACGATAGCTGCATCGTAAGCCACCGACAAAAACAGGTTAATAAAAGTCCATTTGCTGAATAACGTAATAGCCTTTAACCTTGGCGGACGGGTAACCTGAAAAACAGGGAAAAACAACAGCCAGAAAGCCTTGCCATACCATTTGTTGCCAATAAATTTTGCTTCCCAGTGGCCGGCAATATCGGCATCATAGTCATAATCGCCCTGGTGCGCGTGATGCTTTAAGTGGTATACATTAAACCCCATTGCACCAGGTACCAGGTTAGGCAGGTCGGCAAACATAGCCACAAAACGGTTCCAGACCTTGCTTGTAAAAACCATATTGTGTGTTGCATCGTGTATAATAACATACATGGTGTGGTTTGCAAAAGCACCTATGCAGTAAGCAACAATTAAACTAACCCACCAGTAATGGAACCCCAACTTGCCCATGCCAAACGCAATAGCCGTTTGCAAAACCAGGATGAATATCATAATAAGGGCAGTATAAGGATTTCGGCCAATTAAATTACGCACCTCCGGGTGCGCCTTCATTATAGCACGGGTACGTTCGGGGTGGGGCTGGTCAAACTCAGCCCTGTGAAAATCTTGTTGCATCATGCCGCAAATATAAGATTAGAACGGGCTAGATACGCTTTGAGCATGTTAAGTAATGCAAGCAATTGATAATCAATATCATTACATTTATCATTTAACACAAAAAAGCCGCTTCGGAATATCTTCTTTGCGGCTCATTGTATTATTTTCAATTGCGGAACTTTCCTTGAAACTGAATTCGCTAATAAGCCAAATTAGGCCCCAACCACTTCTCCATTTCAGCCAAAGGCAATCCTTTGGCTTTGGCCAAATTTTCAACCTGGTCTTTCTGCACCTTGCCTACTCCAAAATACCTCACTTCAGGGTTAGCAAAATACCAACCGCTAACTGATGAGGCAGGATACATGGCGTTTGATTCAGTTAACTGGATGCCCGTATTCTTCT
>CAISWS010000374.1 GCA_903889265.1 uncultured Bacteroidota bacterium | reverse complement strand
CATAATTAGGTGATAGGTTATTAGTGAGGCAAAATGACTTAAAGTGGTTCAATGAGGTCCGAACAGTTTTGAGCGTTCCGGTGGCCCACTCATTTTTCTTGCCATCAAGAAATTTTTCCCAATCTTCAAAAAAGGTGTTCGAGCTTTGCTTCTTAGCTTTCTGTTTTATAGACAGCCGGCTCAGGATATAATTGTTGTTTATGGTAGCGCCTTCTGCAAGACCTTTTAAAAATATTTCCCTTACTTCTTTTTGCAGCTTATCTAAAAGCATATTCATTTCGAGCGATGCCGTTACCCGCGATTTAACCCGCTGGGCCTTTGGGTCCCATTCATCTTCTGTTACCCTGATGCCCACCTGCGTGTATAACCGGGTGGCTGAATAACTGAAGGCAAGCACAATCGGTATCTTCGTTTTCGTTGTGTTGGCGGTCCGCTTACCCAAATAAAATTTTACATTGTTCATTTTCCCTGTTGTTTTTTTGAGAGCTAATTTTGCATCGGTGTCTTTGAACACCTTAACTTGTCTTAATACTGCTGGTATTTGAGCTATGCGGTTTAATATTTTATACCAGTGGAAAGATTTTGTTTCGGTCCGGCAACGTTGCCCGATGCTATGCCTGTCAATGATTGCAGCCCTGTAACAATGACGAGTATATGTTCTGGAATGAGTGGAAATAACTAAACGGGCAATAAATTTAAACGCGATACAAAAAGGTATGTGCCGCAACTTCTCACGCGCAATTACTTGTCTGGATTGTATTATTCTTTACCAACCGGGGAAGAATTTTTCAAAAAGAAGTGTGTAAGCGGCTGGTATTCACTATAAGGAAAAAAGATATGTATACACTACTTTACTGAAGTATACCTAAAGGCACCGTTCACGATGGATAGATACGGCGCACATCATGCTTTCTCCCGATTCTACTACCACTTATTACCTGGAGGGGACTTCATGTTCGGGCTACCTGAGTACTTATACTATCACGGTATACGTTACAAAGCCGGGAACGGTTGATTACGTAGTAACAGCACCTGCAATTTGCTCAGGGAATTACGATTACATTTATACATACGGTTTATATAACGCAACCATAAGCCCTTATGAGTACACATATGTAATAGATTCAACTTCCACTGAGTTTGAATTATACGCAACTACCAGCACTACTTACTATGTAAGCGGCACATCTGTTTGCGGTGGAAAAGATACGGCTGCTGTACATGTGCAGGTAAATTCGTACCCCGATGCGTATGTAGATAAAACAACATTGTGCAACGGCGACTCGGCAATGCTTACCCTGGTTGGGCTTGGCAACGTGGTGATAACACCCAACAACCACCTTACCTGGATAGACAGCACCAGCGTTGCACTAACCCCCGATAGCAGCGGGTATTACAGTATAACCGGTTACTCAGTTTGTACCGGATATTATTACCAGAACATATACATTGTAGTTGGCGATACCGGCAAATTAACATTTACAGTAAGCGATTCCATGGTTTGCCCGGGTAGTAGTGTTGCACTACTGGTAACCGGCGGATATTATCCAAGCATTAACCCCTATTCGTATTTTTACGACAATGGTTACGACCAGTATAATACAACCCTGTACCCAACCGGCAATACCACTTATACGCTTACCGACCAATCTGTTTGCGGTGGCGCTGATACGGCCGTATTTACCATTGGGGTACGCAGCGGCGGATATTTTATTATGCCGCAACCTTCCATCTGCGCGGGTGACTCTACCGAAATGACTTTATACGACCTTAACACCGCACAATTATCGCCCGCAAACAGCACTTACTGGGTTACCCCAACCGAAGTGTGGTTAAAACCAGATACCACTACAGTATACACCATTACCGGTACCGGTATTTGCGGCGCCAGCTATTACCAACCGGTTACAGTTGATGTTACCACGCCGGCAGTTGCCATATCACCTAATCAAACTATTTGCTCGGATGACAGCGCGCAGTTTTGCGCTACTGCCGGTTATTCATCCTACCAGTGGAATATAGGTTTAACCACCCCGTGCATCTGGGTAAAATCTGCGGGCAATTATTATGTTACAGCGTCTGATGCCAACGGATGTTCAGCCGTTTCGGCACCATCGCACCTTACCGTAATTGTAGCTACACCTGTAAGTATAGTAGTGCGGGGCGATACACTTTTTGCCACCCTTACTTCAAACATACAATGGTACCTTAACGGGCATGCCATACCGGGTGCCAACCTGGCATTTTATATACCTACAGTAGCGGGCAGCTATACAGTAAGCGCTATTGGTAAAAATTGCGGACAGGTAACATCAGAACCGGTGCAGTTTACCCCTACCGGTATTGATGGCATTACAGGCCACTTTAACATAACCATTTACCCTAACCCCGCCAACGACCACCTGTTTGTAAAAGCTGAAGGCATATTGCCTGAAACCATAGTGGTTTACGATGTTGACGGACGCCTTATTTTAACCCAGGCCTACCAACCCGAAATAGACATTAACCAGCTAAGCAGCGGCGTTTATTTTATTGAAGTGCAAGCCAAAGGCGAAGTGGTGAGGAAGAAGTTTATTAAAATGTAAATGCTATTGCCTCCGTATCAAACAGCTTTTCAATATCTTCGGACTGTTGAAATTATGAGTTTAAAAACGGAACTTACTTTTTTTAAAACACAGCTTGAATTCAGGGCGTGGCTGGAGAAAAACCATGATAAGGCGGCTGAGCTTTTTGTTGGTTTTTACAAAGTAGGCAGCGGTAAGCCGAGCATGAGCTGGGGCGAATCTGTAGACCAGGCGCTGTGCTTTGGCTGGATTGATGGCCTGCGAAAATCGGTGGATGATGAAAGCTATTTTATCCGCTTTACTCCACGCAAAGCTACCAGCATATGGAGTGCCGTAAACATAAAAAAGGTTGAAGAACTGATTGCAAAAAAACTGATGCAGCCGGCAGGGCTTGCCAGCTTTAATCTCCGCAAAGAGCATAAAAGTAAAATATACAGTTACGAAAAAGAACCGGCAGCCTTATCAGCAGCTTTTCTTAAAAAGTTTAAGGCCAATAAAGCGGCGTGGAAATATTTTCAGTCTATGCCCCCTTCATACCAGAAAACTGTAATTCACCATGTCATGTCAGCCAAGCAGGAAGCCACGCGCATTAAACGCCTGGATGAATTAATTGCAGATAGCGGGGCCGGGAGGAAGATTAAGAGCCAGCGGTATTAAAAAGTTTTTGACAGCTTAGTTCAAAACCCCGTTGTAGGAAACTCAGGCGTTAACACCCCACTGGTAAACAGGTTGTCTTTAGGTATGCCGCGGTAGTTATCGGTAGTGGCTATCAGGCTATAGGGTTTGTAGCCGGGGATGCTGAAGCCGGGGTAATACACAAAGGTAAACTCGAAGAACCCTATGCCCAATGAAAGGTTACGCACTCTTATTCCTGCTCCATAACCCTGGCACAACTGCCCGCCAAAATACGAGCCTTGCTGCACCAGCGCCAGGTTGGCCAGCACAAACACATCACTTGAAAAACCAAGCACCTTAAATTTAGGGTAAATATCGGTTTCAAAATTAAACACGTAGGTGCGGTTGCCACGGATATAGTTTACAAAAATGCCGCGCACACCGTTGTAGTTATTCATAGCAATTTCGCGGTCGCTTGGGCGGTCGAAACCGGTTGTTACAATAGCATTTATAAACTGCCGCAAAAAGAACTTTTTGCCCAGGTTAGCCGGCGCCGAATAAAACTGAGTAACCCACTTACCCAGCAACTGGTTATAACCGTATTTTCCTAAATAACCGCTATAGGTAATTTTGGTATTGAGGTAACCAATACGGTCTACATACCCCCCGTAATTGGCATCCACCCCGCTGTAAAAACGTCGGCCCAGTTCCTCGTCCTGATCGTAGCCGCCAACAAATGATATATTAAATCCTTTCTGAAAATATTCAGCATTGCCAAGGCTGTACACGTTATGGTCAACAATATAATTCCAGCTGGCAAGGCCAATACCTGCAAGGGCGTACAAGTGGTTTACAAACATTTGTGTGGTATCAGCACTTATCAGGTAAGGGCGGCTCATGTAATCCATCCGGTACACGCGGGCCGCTACAATAAGCCGCTCCAGGCTTTGCTGCGGCAGTTGCGGCGCTTTGAATGAACCGGCCAGCCAGCCATCCTGGTAGTTGTAATATACGTTGGTGGGTATGGCTTGTGCAAGGGCGTTAGGCACAGCGGCCAGTTCGCGGTAAAGGCCTCCGTAGGCATGGCCGGCCCAGCGGGTATTAACCGAGTAGAAATCGCGCCACGTTTGCACTTCAAAACCTTTGTTCAGGTTCTCCCACTGGTAATCAGTGCTGGCGCTGATGTGGCTACGCAAAATATTATCATACTCGTAACCGCCATAAACAGTGTAGGGGTCGTCTTTGCGGTAGTTGAACGATATTTTTTGCCATATGCTTTGCGGCATACCCAAAAAGTTATTGAACGAAATACCTACCTGCGCTTTGTTATACTGCGCACCGGTGTTAATGCTGTAGCTCCAGCGGTCCTGCAGCACCAAAAGCACATCCACGTATTGTTCATCGCTGTCAACCGGAATAACAAAAATTTTAAGGTCTTTAAAAGTGCCTCCGCTCCACAGGTTGCGTTCGGTATCCGAAAACTGAATGGGCACTACCCGCTCGCCCTGCCTGAACAACAGCTCGTTCTTAACCGTCCATTGCCGTGTTTTAAACTGTATGGAGTTGGCAAATTTCTGAAAGCGCGTATAATGCTCTGCCACCGGGTGCTCCAGCGAAACGCCGAACGGGTTCAGGATTTGAATATCAATTTTACGGATTATTTTGCCCCGGTAAGGTTCAAACTCGGTGGGGCCAACAAAGGCGCGGTCGGTGGTGCGGTCGCTGTAATTGAGGTAGCTGATATAAACCAGCGCCTTGCTCATTGCCTTAACGGCATTATCCTTTAATTTTTGCTTGCGCGAAACCGGTGGAGCAGGCAGCTGAATACAATCCTCATCTTCATCCGTACATTGCCGGGCATTCAGGCGCACGTAACTGGTTACGTATAAAAGCAGCAAAATTATTTTAACCGCCCGTGCGCCTTTAATCATATTGTGCTTAAATGTATATAAACGGGTTTATGAAAATACTTCGGCAGGGTTAAGAAATCGTGTTGTTAATAATGGCATCGCTTTGTGGAAAACGGAAGGCCGTTTTGGTTGAACATTAAATCGAAATGCATTTTACCACAAAAGCGCACCAGGTAAAATGCAAACACAAAAGCCACAAAGCGTATATTTTTGATGTGCTTTGTGGTAACCTGAATTTCTTTATTTTTAAAAAAACTTCTCAGCCCACAAACAAACACGCATGCCCGCAACCATACAACCAGCCACCCTTAAATTTCTGAAAGACCTTGACAAGCATAATAACCGCGACTGGTTCAACGCCCACAAGACCACCTACCTGGCAGCGCAGCAAAACGTATGTGCATTTATAGACGGGCTTATAACCGAAATGAACAAACACGATGAACTGGACAACACCAGCGGCAAAAAAAGCCTGTTCCGTATTTATAACGATGTGCGCTTTAGTAAAGATAAATCGCCATACAAAGCCCGCTTTGCTTTTACCTTTAGCCGCTCAACCAAACTAAAACGCGGTGGCTATTACTGCAACCTTAAACCCGGCGGCAGTTTTGTGGGCTGCGGATACTTTGGCCCCAACGCACAAGACCTCTACCGCCTGCGCCAGGACATAGACTTAAATTACCACCATTGGAACAAGCTGCTAAAATCAAAAGCCATAGCAGGCACCTTTGGCCCTCTGCAGGGCGATGCCGTATTAACCGCGCCCCGCGGTTTTGATAAAAACCATCCGGGCATTGCGCTGCTGCGCCACAAGCAATTTATATTCCGCCACTACTTTACCGATGAAGAAGTTACCAGCCCCGGCTTTTTAAACCTGGTAAACAAAACCTTTAAAGCCGTGCGCCCTTTTTTCGATTACACCAGCGAAGTGCTTACTACCGATTTGAATGGGGAGTTGGTGGTGTAATGAGGCGTTCCACCAGATAAACCCAACTACCGGGAGGAGCAGCTTTTAAGGCGTTAGCATTTTCAGGATTATACAGTTTAGATAGGCCTATTTCTCAGCATCATGGGGGAATACCCTTGCGGTAAAGCGGCAAATTTTGGTATGTATCCCTTCAAGACACTTATAGGTAAAAGCATAACAAAGTGGTTCCTCCTGTGATTTTATATAGTAGTTTTCTTATTAACCACTTTTGCCATATTGTAAATACGGCAATCTGAATAATCACACCGAAAGAGGCTTTTTTATTTATAAGAGCAGGTTTTTATCTTTGGGTAAAACTAAAAACCCAAAGCCATGAAAAATCAAATCGCACAACTTTCCATTCTTCTTCTTGCCTTTGTTGCCTTAACGCTTTTAATGTCGTACACTCGTCCGGCAGCTGAGGAGCCAAAACAGTATATCCTGGTGCATGAGCGCGGTTCCGGAGGCCTTCCTTATGAAGAGCTTGAAAAGCAGGTAAATCAGAAACTTGCAGAAGGTTGGCACATTCAAGGAGGTGTTGCCACAGATCAGGCTGTGCTAATGCAAGCGATGGTAAAATAAAGTGTTCTGACGGGATAAATAACAAAAAATTTTCGCCCTTACCCAGGTGCCGTAAACACCTTCACGTATTGATTGTGTATTACAAAAATACCAACTACTAACCATCGTCCAATACATGGGGCCTTCCCCATTCCCAATGTGTGAATCATGTAACACATACCCGCAATTGTGTAACACATTCAGGCTATTTCCTACTCTCTTTGTAACCGCAACAGAAACCTGTTCGGTTACTTAATTGTCACCCAATACTAAAAAATACTTCATGAAAAAATTTGCGCTTATAATAGCGTTTTTCTGCGCTTCAATCATCGGCACTACTGGTGCCTCTGCGCAGATAGTTCAGATTTCAATTGCCCCGCCCGCCATACCCGTTTATGTGCAACCTGAGTGCCCCACCGATGGCTACTTATGGGCACCCGGCTACTGGGCTTACGATAATGGTTACTATTGGGTGCCCGGCGTATGGATTCGTCCTGCCCGCGAAGGATATTTATGGACACCCGGCTATTGGGGCTACAACGGCAGCTATTACGGCTGGAACGGCGGATACTGGGGCGAAACCGTGGGCTTTTACGGTGGTGTAAATTACGGATGTGGCTATGGCGGCAGCGGCTTTTACGGCGGCCGGTGGGAAGGCGGCCATTACCGGTATAATACTGCGGTTACCCACGTAAACGTTACAGTAATACACAACACTTATGTAAACAACACGGTAGCGCATGGCAACGGTGGCGGTGCCAGCTTTAACGGCAAGGGTGGAATTACCGCCCAACCCAACGCAAACGAAAAAGCAGCCATGAGTGCAAGCCATGTTTCGGCTACATCCGAGCAACAATCGCATCAGTCTGCAGCAAGTAAAGATAAAGCACAATACGCTTCAGCCAATAAAGGCAGGCCCGCAACAACAGCCATGAACACAGTAGGCGGCAAAAGCTACGGACAGGAAGGCCACGCAGCCCAAAGCCCGCATGCATCCACCGCCCCGGCAGCACATACCACTACCAATGCTGCACCACAGCAACATACAGCCCAGGCAGTACAACACAATCCGCAGGCTCCACAACAACATACCGCAGTGCCACAACAACATACTAATACCACCCCGCAACAACATGCGGCCCCGGCACAACAACAACGTGCTGCCCCCGCACAACAACATAATCAGCCGCAGCAACAGCAACGGAGCGCACCACAAGGACAGTCGCCACAAATGCATTCAGGCGAAACACCTCAGCCGCAACATAACAATGCTGCGCCACCTCAACAACAACGTCAGGCACCACAACAAGCTCCGCAGCAACATAACAATCCTGCTCCTCAACAACAGCACCAGGCACCCGAACAACACAGCGCACCGGCAGAACAGCATGGCGAAAGACCGAGATAGGATTACATAAATTATTAGCAACAGGGCCTCCCCTTCCGGCACGGTTGCTATGTGTGTCAGGCATTCGTTTAAAGCTCCTAACTTTAATCAGGCCATTAAGAGGATGGGGATTTTAAGGGGCCGCTTTTTGCGGCCTCTTTTATTTGGGGGCCATAGTCAATAACCCCTGGCAACAAAAATCGTTCGCTACAACTTCCCATCCCCTGACATTCAAAAAATAAATCCCTGTAAAACACACAAAATCCAATCTCCGATCTTCTAATCGCCTCAACCAGCCTCTTATAATGCCATTAGCGAAAAGGATTTTTTAAACCCAAGCCCTGTTAAACAGCGGGCACCAACAACAAAAAAATCCGCCCCTTTTGAGAGGCGGATGTTCTGTTAAGGAAAAATGAACCCGTATTATTTAAGCACAACTACCTTTTTGGTAAATGTTTCAGCACCTTTACTGCAAGCCACAAAATAAACACCGCTGCTTAAATCGTTTATGTTAACGGTATAATTAGCGCTGGTTAGGTTGAAGGTTTTTATAAGCTGCCCTAATTCATTTGTAATGGTGCAGGTGCCTGCACCGGCACCGTGTATTATAAACGAACCGTTATTCGGGTTTGGATATACTTCAATTTGTACGTTGTCCCCGGTAATAGCCGGCAAACCCGTAACAACTACATGCACACATTCGCTGGTATCGGTGCAGCTGTTTTTGGTAATTGCCACAGCATAATCGCCGGTAACGGTTGCAGTATACGAAGCTGAAGTAGCACCTGCCATTTGCTGATTGTTACTGCAATCAATCCACTGGTATGTTGCACCGGCCTGGTTTGCAGTTAACACGGTTAAAGCTACGCTTACACTGGTATCAATTGCGTTTACCGAAAGGTTTAAGGTAGCGGTACTATCGCAACCCGCGGCATTTGTAAACCCTGTTGCAGTTTGTGAGCCTGCACTGGTAAAGGTAAGGCCGTTCCAGCTATAAGGCAGCTCATTATTGCAAATGCTTAAATTGTTTGTTGAAGTGCTGGCAGCATTTACCGTTAAGTTTAAAGTAGCTGAACTATCGCAACCTGCGGCATTGGTTAACCCGGTTGCAGTTTGAGAACCCGCGGCAGTAAACGTTAACCCGTTCCAGCTATAAGGCAGGGCAGATGGGCAAATACTTAAACTGTTTGTTGAAGAGCTTGCCTGCTTTACAGTTAGGTTTAAGGTGGCAGTACTATCGCAACCCAAAGCCGTGGTTAATCCTGTTTTTGTTTGAGAGCCTGCACCGGTAAACGTAAGGCCGTTCCAGGTGTATGGCAGAGCCGAAGCACAAACCGCCAGATTGGTTGTGGAAGCGCTGACAGTATTTACAATTAAGTTAAGCGTGGCCGTGCTATCGCAACCGTTTGCATTGGTTAAGCCCGTTTTAGTTTGCGAACCGGCACCGGTAAACGTTAACCCGTTCCACA
The DNA here is from genome assembly GCA_903889265.1 of uncultured Bacteroidota bacterium. GTDB lineage: Bacteria > Bacteroidota > Bacteroidia > Chitinophagales > LD1 > Bog-950. The sequence continues at coordinate 4,949 of CAISWS010000374.1, read as the reverse complement.
CGTAAGGCAACGCAGATTGACAAATGGTATAATTGGTGTTTGAACTGGTAGGCTGATTAACCGTTAAATTCAGTGTAGCGCTGCTATCGCAACCTGCCGCATTGGTAAACCCTGTTTTGGTTTGGGAACCTGCCGCGGTAAACGTAAGCCCGTTCCAGCTATAAGGAAGTGCAGATGCGCAAATGCTTAAACTGGTATTGGAAGTACTGGCCTGGTTTACCGTTAGGTTTAACGTAGCCGTGCTATCGCAACCGGCTGCATTGGTTAAACCGGTTTTGGTTTGGCTGCCTCCACTGGTAAAGGTAAGCCCGTTCCAGCTATAAGGCAGGGCCGAAGCGCAAATTGTAAGATTATTGTTTGAACTGCTTGCCTGCTTCACTGTTAAGTTTAAAGTTGCTGTGCTATCGCAACCCAAAGCCGTTGTCAATCCTGTTTGGGTTTGAGAACCTGCTGCGTTAAACGTAAGGCCATTCCATACGTAAGGAAGTACTGAGGCACAAATGGCCAGGTTAGTGGTTGATGCACTTACAACGTTTACGGTTAAGTTTAAAGTAGCTGTGCTATCGCACCCATTTGCATTGGTTAAACCGGTTTTGGTTTGCGAACCTGCACCGGTAAAAGTTAATCCGTTCCAAACATATGGTAACGCCGATTGGCAAATTGTAAAATTGGTATTTGAAGAGGTTGGCTGATTTACCGTTAAGTTTAGCGTAGCCGAACTATCGCAGCCTGCCGCGCTGGTTAACCCGGTTTTGGTTTGTGTGCCTGCACCGGTAAAGGTCAGCCCGTTCCATACATAAGGCAGTGCCGCCTGGCATATGGCCTGGTAAATAGTATCATGCTTGTTTGGGTTAACGGTTATTGTAAATTTAGTAACCGGTCCGCTGCACCGGGCCGGGCCGGCCAATTGGCCCAAGGTACCGGCTGTGGTACCTACCAGGGGTATTGTTGTTAGTACAGTATTTGTGGCGGTATTAATTACCGAGGTAGTGTCACTGCACACAACATACAGCAGGCCCCCGTCAGGCGAAACCGACACACCGGTTACGTGGTAAGCATTTATAGTATCAGTAATAGTATTGTTACTTGTATTAATTACATATACCGCATGGGCAATGTCATTGGATACATAAACCCGGCTGCCATCAGGGCCAGCGCTTACGCATCTTGGCGACGGACCCACGTTTATATCAGCGGTAACGTTGTTGCTGGCGGTACTAATAACCGAGAGGCTAGTGTCATCCAGATTTGCGACATAAACCGTACTGCCATCCGGACTTATTGCGATGCCATATGGATAGGCACCCACCGGTACGGTAGCAGTAACCGAATTGGTTGATGTGCTTATTACCGATACCGTATTGGTGCCGCTGTTACATACGTAAAGTTTGCTGCCATCGGGGCTTATGCATACACCGGTTGGGCCATTCATGCCTGGTATGATGCCGGTTACTGTATTCGTAGCAGTATTTATAACACATACCGAATCGCTTCCATAACAAGATGCGTAAAGTTTACTTCCATCGGGGCTCATGCATAAGCCAAACACACGGTCTACTGCATGTATTGTATCAGTAACTGTATTGTAGATGCCATTGATAACGGTTATTGTAGAGTCATTGGCATTGCCCACATACACCCGGCTTCCATCAAGGCTTATGGCTACGCCCAAAGGCCCTGCGCCCGTGGGCACCGTGGTTATTAAAGTATCAGCACTGCCATCTATCACTTTCACTAAATTGCCGGAACTTTCGGGCACATAAACAAAACCGTGTTGTGCTGCCGATACCGTTATGGTGTCATTAACAACTAAACTTCCGTTATTGATAGTGGTGAAAGCCGGAACCGGCCCGGTGCCGCTGCCTGCAAGGCCTGTGCTTGTGCTGCTACCGGTCCAGCTATAAATCACATTCGCTCCCGAGCCGCTGAAACTGACGGCTGTGGTAACATCACCCGGGCAATGTTGCTGATTGCTGATTGCCGAGGGCGCCAAAGGCAAATTGCTGACCGATAAATGAGTGGTAATAACGCTATCGCAACCAAAAGAAGAAATAAGTGTGTCAGTATAAATACCCGTTGATGAATGGTGGTATTGTCCAACTGAAATGGTTTGCCCCTGGCAAATGTAAAGGCTATTAGTATTACGCGAAGGATAACCTACCCCAACAACCATAGTAAAAATACTATCGCAACCATTTACTGCGGCATTGTGTAAAGTATCAGAAAAAGCACCGGCTGTTGCATACTTGCGGCCGCCAATGATAACAGTGTCGCCGTTGCACAGCCGTGTATACTGTGTATCGCGCCCTGCTGGCAACACGGTAATCGTAAATGTCATTTCCTGGCTAAGGCAGTGGCCTGCATCCATAAAACTACCTTGCGAACCTGCCTGGTTCGTGTGGTCGTAATACAAATTCTGAGTACGTGGCCCCAAATTAAGGCCGGGGTAGGTAAGGCACAAAAGGCCAAAAGGGTCTGCTATGCTAAAGGTTCCGTGCTCAAATAATTCACGGCCATCCGGGCTTATATTTAAGTTTAATAATATTGTGCTGTCATCTGCAGGTTGATTGCCAATCAAAATGGCAGGTGCACCAAGAATTGAACAATACTTGTAGCCAACCAGCGCATATGTTTTTAAATCATATATATTAAAGGAGCTGGCTCCTGTTCCGGGAATCGAACCAAAAACCCCAAGTTTTGTGCTGTCAGGGGTAAAAAAGTAGCCATCCACCTGTCCGGCGGCGTATAGGTTATTAGTGGGCATGGCAGCTATGAAGTTGCCGCTTGCAATATCAATGGCATGTATCGTGTCAGTACCAATACCGTTTAAATTGCTCGAAAAAAGTGTCTTCCCATCTGGCGATATGGCTACCTTAATAGAATTATATCCTGTGGCAATAGTCCGTATCAGCGTATCTGCATGGGCATCTATTTCTGGTATCACATCACCTCCTGCCGCATATATCCTGCTGCCATCCGGCGATATGCAAATGCCATAAAAACGTCCGGCCGCTACTACTATATTACTTTTCACCGCACCGGTAACGGTATTTATCACAAATAAATTAAGATTGCCAAAACTGGAGGCTACATACAGGTATTGGCCATCGGGGCTAATGCACATTTCGCCCTGGTGATAGTTGTTGATTTGATCCCTGTAAGGATACGTGCGCACCAGTTGGCCGGTACCGGTGCTAAAGGCATAAATTGACCGGTTTACGGTACCGGTTTGCCTGCTGTAAACATATACCACACTACCATCGGGGCTAAACGCGCATTGCAGCGCTATATCGCTATGTGGCATGCTTATCGTATCTACTGACACGTGCCTGGCAATGTCATATTTAATCAACCAGGGGCCCGATGGAAACCAGGCATAACCACGGCCTTTTACTGTTACAGTTATGGTATCAGTTATTGGCGTGTTACCATTATTAACAGCCGTAAAAGCAGGGATAGTATCTACCCCATGAGATGTTAGCCCGATAGAAGGGTTTGAACTGCGCCAGCTGGCAAAAGTGGTGGTATCGGCCACACTAAAAGCAATTTTGCCGCTTGCCGAGCCGTTGCAGAGTGTGCGGCTGCTTATTTGCGTAACCTGCGCTGGTGCAGTACCCACGCTAACCACACTTATAACAATACTATCGCAGCCGTTAACACCCGCACCTGTAAGTGTATCGTTAAATACTGAAGAGGAAGTAATAACATGGGTAATCGTTCCACCCACGGTTAAGGTGCCACCGCCACAAAAATTGTAGGTGTACATAGCAGTGCTGGTACATTGGGCTGTTAAATCTGTAATGTGCGCCAGCAGCATCAGTAACGTTATTACTTTCAAAAAGTTGAGGGTCAGTTTTTTCATAGCTTGGTTTTGAGGTGTGGGTTTGTATGTTGAAGGCTTGAGGTTTGCGATATCTTTTCAATCTTTTTTTCGATGGTTTTTATTTGCACGTTGTACCATAAAAACACAAACAGCACCAACAGCACAAAGGCCATCAGCATGGCACACAGTACCAGAAAGTTTTTTGAAATGCCGTCGTTTTTAGGTGCCTGCATTAAAGCCATGCGGCAAATATCTGTCAGCACATAAGCCTAAATGAAATTTCGGGCGTGACAACCGCGTGACAGTTTATAACTGCTTGATTTGTAGGATATAACAACGGGGTGATTTATGAGGAGGAAATGCAAATATGGGCGCTTTTAAACCCCCTCCACCAAACTTTCAATCTCTTCTTCGGGTTGAAGTTTTAGTTTTTTACGCAGGCGGCTGCGGTACTGGCGGATGGCATCGGCACCCACTCCAAGCGTGCCTGCCATTTCTTTTGGCGACAGCTTTAATTTGGTTAAAGCGGCAAAGCGGATATCGGCAGGGCTTAAACCCGGAAGTTTGGTTTTAAGGCGCTCAAAAAAACCCGGATGCACTTTTTCAAAAAGCAGTTTAAAGTTCTGCCAGTCGTCTTCGGTTAATATAGTGGTTTGCTGTAACTGTTCTAAATCCTGTTCGGTGACGTTTACAGGTACCTGAGGTACCGTTTCAGTAGCCGATAAACGCAGGCTTTCCAATTCTTCCGCAGCACGTTCCAGTTCCGAATTTTTTAATTGTACCGTTTTTAAAAAAACACCTAGCCGCGCAGTTGCCAGTTGCAAATCGGTTTCCATCCGTTCTTTTTCGGCTTGTGCGGCTATTTCGCGGTTCTTTACTTCCTGGCGGTGTTTATTAAACAGCATCAGGCCCACAACCAATATAAATACAAGAATTCCTATAATACTGTTGCGGATATATATCTGTTGCGTCCGGGTATACTTCAGGCGTTCGGTTTCAAGGGCAATTTTTTCAAGTTCCAGCTTTTGGTTTGCCCGGGTTAAAACTATGTGATCAAATACGCGCTTCAAACTATCTTTCACCATAAACGCCGAGTCCATATACAGGCTCACCAGTTCAGGTTTAT
>CAISWS010000373.1 GCA_903889265.1 uncultured Bacteroidota bacterium | reverse complement strand
GGCTCCGGTAATGCCTTGTAATCCTGTTGAACCGGCTGCGCCGGTTGGGCCAGCAATGCCAGTGGCACCGGCACTACCTGTTACGCCTGCAACTCCGGTTGTTCCTGCGGCTCCGGTAATGCCCTGTAATCCTGTTGAACCAGCCGCTCCTGTAGGTCCTGCGAGGCCGGTAGCTCCCGCGCTACCAGTAACTCCTGCAACTCCTGTTGTTCCGGCCGCTCCTGTTATACCTGGTAATCCAGTAGCCCCGGGTGCTCCGGTAGAGCCTGCTACTCCGGTTGCTCCTGTACTTCCGGCAATACCCGTGGCTCCGCTAGCACCTGCACCCGTTGCGCCTTGCAATCCTGTAGCTCCTGCTGAGCCAGTTGCACCGGTTTGTCCGGCAATACCCGTTGTACCTGCCGCACCCGTTGCACCCTGTAATCCTGTAACTCCCGCTGAACCTGTAGCGCCTGTTGAACCGGCAAGCCCTGTGGACCCTGCAACACCTGCAATACCGGTTGGCCCCTGAGCGCCTGTTGAACCGGCCGCTCCTGTTGCACCCTGCAATCCTGTTACACCTGTTGGACCGGTAGCACCGGTTATCCCGGCATTGCCCGGTAATCCGGTAACGCCGGTGGCACCTGTAGGCCCTGTATTGCCATTAACACCGGTAGCTCCGTTATTTCCTGTGGTACCCGTAGCACCGGTGGGGCCTGTTGCCCCGCCACCAGCACCCACTGAACCTGATGGCCCGGTAGCGCCCTGCAGGCCAACGCCTGTTGCACCCGTAGCGCCTGTTGGTCCTTGTTGGCCTGGTAAACCTGTAGCACCCTGTGAACCAACACCTGTAGCACCCGTAGCGCCTGTTGCCCCCTGGCTGCCGTTAATGCCTGTTGCCCCGATTAATCCGGTTACACCTGTAGCTCCCTGTAAACCCGCAGAACCTGTAATGCCAGTGGCACCCGTGGGGCCGGTAACGCCATTAATACCAGTAGGGCCCGCTGTTCCGACACCTGTAGCACCGGTATTTCCAACTGAACCGGTGGCACCTGTTGGCCCCGTTGCCCCGCCACCCGCGCCCACCGAACCGGTTGGCCCGGTAACGCCCTGCAAGCCAACACCTGTGGCACCGGTAGCGCCTGTTGGCCCTTGTTGTCCTTGCAAACCTGTAGCACCTTGTGTGCCCACACCTGTAGCACCTGTAGCGCCCGGTAATCCAAACCCTGTAGCACCGGCTGCGCCTGTTGGGCCGGTTGGACCCGTCAATCCTGTAGCGCCTGTTATACCTGCACCAGTTGGCCCCGTTGCGCCGGGGGTGCCTACACCCGTTGCACCCTGAAGGCCCTGTATACCGGTTGCTCCCTGAATTCCTGTTCCGGTAGGCCCTGTTATCCCTGTAGCACCTTGCCCTCCGGCACCTGTAGCACCGGTTATGCCTGTAGCTCCGTTATAGCCTGAAGCTCCCGGCGCACCGGTAGCTCCTTTGGCACCGGTTGGCCCGAAAAGCGAACCTGTATTATAAGTTGTATTGTTACTAAGCGAAATAGTTAAAGTGCCGTTAGGGTTTGAGACGATATTGGTAATGCCCACACCAGTAGCACCTGCTGCACCCGGATTACCTGCTGCACCCGTAGGCCCGGTTGGCCCGGGGGATGATGCCCCTCCCGAAGTTTCGGCATACAAGGCATAAGGCACGCTAACCAATTGCGAAATACCCATGTTCAGGAAATTAGTTCCCCCGTTCGGGTCCATTTCTACCAGCAAATATTTATCGCCGCCTGCCCAGGTAATACCGGTAAAAACACCCGATTGCACCACACCCTGCCCAATTTTACAGGTAAACAAACCAAACTGGTTGGTAGTTACCTTCTGGGTTTCAACATATTCAGGAGTGCCCGGATTGAAACCATTTTCAACGGTAAATCTTAATGATATTGAAGCATTAGGCAAGGGATTGCCGGCAGAATTGCGCGCTATAGCCTGGTAATTAACAGCCTGAGGCACCTGCGCACTAACAGACAGAAATAAGACAGATAATAGAAACAGGCAGTAAATGTTCTTCATGTTACAAATTAACTTTTCAATTAAAATCCATTGGTATTCGTCCGTTTTCCAATTTATAATCTCAACCTTAAAGCGGGGGATTGCTGACAACGGAGAACATAGGCGAAACGAACCGTAATTTTAATCATTTTTTTCGACAACTGGTTTGCGCTGAACCTAATGCTAACCTGTTGTTAACAAACGGGGCTTTTGTATAACTCATCGGGAATAAATATTGCTTAAAAAGCTAAATTTTGGTTTACTTACTCAGGATTAAATATGGTTGAAGTGCCTCGGCAATTTGCCGGTTGTTGGTAAGGCGGGGAACTTTGTTCTGGCCGCCAAGTTTTCCCTGGCTGCGCATATAATCAACAAAGGTGTTAGGTTTTAAACACCGTATTTTAAGCTGTTGCAAAACATTCCCTTTTCGCAGATCGGCGTAGTAGCTGTTTTTTTGTTGTAGCAGGCTATCTAACTTTTGGGCCAATTGCTCCGGATTATCCATGTGCCTGTTGAATTCGACAAACCATTCGTGATAAGGCAATTCACCCACCGGGCTAACCTGCGGAGCCACGGTAAACTCTGTTATAGAAACGTTGAGTTGCGTGCAGGCCTCCATCATGGCCCTGTCTACCTCTTCCCCAATCACATGCTCGCCGAAGGCCGAAATAAAATGTTTTACGCGGCCGGTTACCAGGATGCGGTAAGGGTCTTTCGAAACGAATTTAACGGTGTCGCCAATGTTGTATCCCCACAAACCGGCATTGTTGTTCAGAATAAGGGCATAGTTTACTCCCAGCTCAATCTCATCCAGCGCAATGCGTTTTGGCCGGGCATCAAATATTTCTTCCGCCTTAATAAACTCGTAAAAAATGCCGCCGTTCACATTCAGCAAAAGCCCCGGTTCGGTTTGCGAATCCTGGTAGGCAATAAAGCCTTCGCTTGCCGGGTAAGTTTCTACCGAATCAATTTTAAAACCAATCAGCTGTTCAATGCGCGCACGGTAGGGTTCGTAATTAACACCACCATAGGCAAATACTTTAAAACCGGGGAAAATATCCTTAATAAATTGTTTGCCGCTTAGCTCCAAAAGCTTTTCAAAATACATTACTACCCAGGGGGGTATGCCGCTTATCAGGCTCATGCGCTCCTGCACTGTTTCGCGTGCAATGGCATCTACTTTTTGTTCCCAGTCTTCAATACAATTGGTTTGGTAGCCGGGCATGCGGTTGGCATTTACATAAAATGGCACATGGTGGTAAACAATACCGCTTAAACGCCCGGCGGGAATAACCCCATGCTTATCCAATACCGGCGAGCCCTGCAGAAATATCATCTTCCGGTCGAAAAAATGCGACTTGCCGGTTTCGGCCACATACAGCATCAGCGAGTTTCGCGCTGCGCGTATCATTTCGTTAATCTGCAATTCGTTTACCGGTATATACTTAGTGCCGCTGGTAGTTCCGCTCGATTTGCAGAAGTACAAGGGCTTGCCGGGCCACAATACATTTTGTTTTCCATCGGCTATTAATTCAATGTAATCCTTCAGATCTTCATAATCGTATACCGGCACAGCAGCCTTAAAATCGGAGTAGTTTTTTATATCAGCAAAATGGTGTCCCTTGCCGAAATCGGTATGTTTGGCCTCATCAACAAAGCTCTGCATTAAACGTTGCTGAATAGCTACTGCATTTTTCTGCTCCTTATAAATAGCAGGTGCAATAAAATTAGCAGCAATTTTCGCTATGGCTGATTTATAACCCATTGGTACGAAGTAAAGGATTTTTGATTTATCTCAGGTTCCGTTTAGCTTCTTTATCAAGCAACTCAAAAGGCACCACCTGATAATTACAATCACATTTTTAACTTTACCTCTCCATGAAAAAAATACTCACCCTAACGCTGCTCTCCCTTACAATAATATTAAACGCACAAAACAACCCCATCAAACACGTTATTGTAATTGGTGTGGATGGCATGTCGCCTGATGGTATTTTGCATGCGCAGGTGCCTAACCTCGATTCGCTGATGGCGAAGGGTAGTTCAACTTTTGAGTGCAAGGCGCAGATGCCTACGGTAAGCAGCCCAAACTGGTCGTCTATTATTGATGGTGCGCCACCGGCCGCACATGGTGTTTGGAGTAATAAATGGCAACCCAGCCAGATAAAAGACTCTGTTTATTGTGGCGGTAAAAAAGGCCAGAGGTTTCCCACCATTTTCAGGGTTTTAAGGGAGCAGAGACATCATGCAAAAATTGTCTGTTTTGCGGCGTGGTGGAGTTTTGTAAGGTTAGTTGAACCGGGTGTATGCAACAGCAAAGACCGCACCTTTTATACTCATTTTACCGGACTGCGTACCGCTAACGCTATTAAAATACGTAAACCTGATTTGTTGTTTGTCCACTTTACCGAGGTTGATGAGATGGGACATAAATATGGGCATGGCACGGCAAAATACTACGCAACCATCAGTAAGGTTGATAAAGAAATAGGCAGGATATTGCAGGCCATTAAAAAAGCTGGTATCGAAAACAGCACCGTTGTAATGATCATATCCGACCACGGAGGCGTTGGCCATGGCCATGGAGGCAATTCACCAGCTGAAATAAATGTGCCTTATATTATCAGGGGCCCCGGCATAAAAGCCGGCTACAAACTAAAAGGCAAACCACGAAATTATGACACCACCGCTACCCTGGCAAAAATAATGCAGCTAAAAGCCCCCGATTGCTGGGAAGGGGTATCTATTGATGAGATTTTTGATAAGGCGCAATAGCTAAGGATCGCCTTTTTTAGCTTTGTAAGGACATTCAGACCAAAATATCTATCCGGCACATTTATTAGTAAAGCATCCACCCCTATATTTACCCCATGTTGATACGAATAGTAAAAATGACCTTTAAGCCAGAAAACGTGGATGATTTTATACATGCTTTTGAAGCGCGTAAAGAACTAATTGCGGGTTTTGAAGGATGCAGCGGTGTAGATTTATTGAGGGATATAAACCAAACCAATATCTTCTTTACCTATAGCCACTGGCAAAATGAATCCGCGCTTGAAAAATATCGGCAGTCGGAGCTGTTTCAAACTACCTGGGATTTGGTGAAGCAGTTGTTTAATGATAAGCCCGAAGCCTGGAGCGTTGAAAAGGTTGGGTAGATGCTGAAAGTGGTTGCATTTCAATCATTTACGCAGGATTCTTTTTGTTGCCAGCCCGGCATTGAGCAAGGCAGACCAATAAACTTTATAAAAACTTCAATTTATTGGCACTTTTTACTATTTTTGCAGCCCATTTTTAACAACTCAACTAAACTCATGTTCCGGGATGAGAATAAACAATAACCGGCGAATTATTTATGTCAGAAGAACAAGTAACAGAAGGACAACAAGTAACGGAAGAGCAGGTTGTAGCTACTCCAAAAAATTTCGGGCCTAACGCAGCAGTTGGCGCTTTCGATGATTTTGACTGGACAGTTGACAAGCGCAATGTAGTACGTTACAGCGAAGCTGAAAGCAAAAAGTACGATGAAGAATACTCATCCACTTTAAAGACCATCGAAAACGATGAAATCGTTAAAGGAACTGTAGTTGCCATCACCTCAGCCGACGTAGTATTGAACATCGGATTTAAATCAGACGGCCTTGTGCCACTTACCGAATTCCGCGATGTGGAAGACCTGAAAGTGGGCGATGAGTTTGATGTTTATGTAGTAAACAAAGAAGACAAAAAAGGTATCCTTCAGTTAAGCCGCAAAAATGCCCGTATGCTTAAAGCATGGGAGCAGATTGTTGAGGCTAACAAAAACGGTACTGTTGTTACTGGTAAAATATCTTCTAAAACCAAGGGTGGTCTTATCGCCAATGTATTTGGCCTTGAAACATTCCTGCCAGGTTCTCAGATTGATGTTAAACCAATTACCGATTACGATATTTACGTTGGTAAAACAATGGAATTGAAAGTTGTGAAGATTAACGAAGCAATTAAAAATGCAGTAGTATCTCACAAGGCTCTTATCGAATCAGATATCGAATCTCAACGCGAAGCTATCATCGGCAAACTTGAAAAAGGCCAGGTGCTGGAAGGAACTATCAAAAACATCACGGACTTCGGTGCGTTTATTGACCTGGGCGGTGTTGACGGATTACTTTACATCACGGATATTTCGTGGGGCCGCATAAGCCATCCGAAAGAAGTGCTGGAACTAAACCAGAAACTGAACGTGGTTGTATTGGATTACGATGACAACAAGAAGAGAATCTCTTTGGGCTTAAAACAATTACAGGCTCACCCTTGGGATACTTTGGATAAAGAAATTGAAGTAGGCAGCAAGGTGAAAGGCAAAATCGTAAACATTGAAGATTACGGTGCATTCCTTGAAATCACTCCGGGTGTTGAAGGTTTGATACACGTATCTGAAGTTTCATGGAGCAATACGCCTATCAATAGCCGCGAATACTTCCACTTACAGGACGTTCACGAAGCTATTGTTATGACGCTTGACCGTGAAGAAAGGAAGATGTCGTTATCGTTAAAGAGACTGACTGAAGATCCTTGGGTTAAGATTGCCGAGAAATTCCCTGTGGGAACCAAAACCAAAGGCGTTGTTAAAAACATTACCCCTTACGGTGTATTTGTTGAATTAGCTGACGGCATTGGTGGCATGGTTCACATCAGCGACCTTTCGTGGATTAAACGTTACAACCACCCTACTGAATTTACCAAAATTGGTAACGACCTGGATGTAGTGGTATTGGATATTGACAACGAAAACCGCAAACTAACAGATCGGAAGAGCACACGTCTGAACTCCAGTCACCTT
>CAISWS010000372.1 GCA_903889265.1 uncultured Bacteroidota bacterium | reverse complement strand
TCCCGATAGCTATCGGGATCATAAAAAATCAGCGCGCACTGTATTGGGTGCACTGTATTAAAATAAAAAAGCCCACACAGAAGCTGACGTTTAAGTTGCACTTAAAGTCAGGATTTGGGCTTAGTAACACCGTTGTAATCTGCTGTTAACCTGTTTTGTGGACGAGGCCCCAACTTTCGCTGAGGTGCAGCCCGCCATTGGCGTTACAAATTTAAGCCCGGTTTGATTATTTTATCCAACTAACGCATCTGTTCTGTGTGGGCAAATCTTGAAATCAATAATCCTTACAAAGGACCAGTGATTGTTATTATCAAAGAACTAATGTGAAGGTAAACATAGGTTTGACAATATGCAACGATTATTATCAAATTTTTGCAAGGTTTATTTTTCAGGATTTTTGGTTAAATTAATGCTTTGAGCCGTGAGCTATGAACTGCGAGCTTTCGGCTTTGAGACGTGAGTTATGAGCGGTCTCCTCATAGCTCAAAGCTCGCAGCGCAAAGCCCAAAGCACACGACACAGCCTAAGGCATCCAATCCGCCACAAAAATATTAGTCTCCCGTGTTCCTCCATTAGCACGGTTACTGCACCATGCCAGCTTCTTTCCATCGTAGCTAAACATAGGGAAGGCGTCGAATATCTTTTCGTAAGTTAATTGCTCTAAACCTGTGCCATCGGTGTTTATCATATACAGGTTAAAGGGAATCGATTTGGTTTTGTGGTTACTGCTGAAAATTACTTTTTTACCGGTAGGGTCGAAACACGGGGCCCAGTTGGCGCCACCTAAATTGGTTAACTGCCGGCGGTTGCTGCCATCGGCATTGGCAATAAACAATTCCATTTTCATGGGCGAGACCAAATGCTTTTTCAGGTTTTCCTGGTATTCCATCTTCTCAGAGTCCGTATCAAAATGCGACGCTCTCCAAACTATCTGCTTGCCATCAGGCGAAAAACATGCGCCACCATCATACCCCGGCGAATTGGTAATTTGCTTTACATCACTGCCATCCAGGTTCATGGTAAACAGTTCAAGGTCGCCGGTTCTATCACTTGTAAAAATGATTTTATCTCCTTTGGGCGATACGGTTGCCTCTGCATCGTAGAAATTATTGTTGGTTAATTGCTTAACAATATTCCCCTTCAGGTCAGCAACAAAAATATCGTAAGAGGCATATATCGGCCACAGGTATTTGTGGTGCTCTCTTACCGGTTCAGGTGGGCATGAATCACCGGCTAAATGGGTGGAAGCATAAAGTATCAGCGAATCGCCGGGCAAGAAGAAGGCACAGGTGGTGCGCCCTTTACCGGTGCTGATTAACTTGCGCGAAGCTGTGTCGTTCACATTCAGCATAAATATCTGGTCGCACATCAGGCCCAGTTTATTGTTTTTGCCCTGAAACGAAAGTCGGGTATTGTCAAAACTCCAGTAGGCCTCGGCATTTTCGCCGCCAAAAGTTAACTGCTTTACATTTTTAAGGTGTGTTTCCTGCGGATAGTGAATGGCAGATGAATCTGAGGCAACTGCGGCATCAGCACTACCTTTTTTATCGTTATTGCAGGCTGTAAGCAGTATAGCGGCAAGCAACAGGTTAAAACCCATTACGGCTACCTGCTTCATATTTTCATTTTTCATACTCTTTTTTTTGACTGTGCTAAAATGATAAAGATTTGTGATTAATTAAAGTGAGTCGCTACGAAACGGCCACCCACCTTTTTACCTAACCACAACTTTTGCGGCTATGCAGCCTTATGGCCAAAGCCAATTTTGATTTTATTGCTGTTCCCAACTTAAAAGTTGAGGTTATTATTAACCCCACTCTTTAGAGTGGGGCTGAATCACAATGGCATTTGGCTTTAGCCATGATTTAGATAAACTTTCTGGTAGTCACTAGGGATGAACCTTAACGGCAATTTTGCGTTTAGGGCAAAATGTGAGGTTGCGGATTGTAAAACGTTAAAACAGCAACAAACCTCTGCCAGCGGCGTTAATATTGATAGATAAAGCAACAATTGTAGATTTTTGAAGACCAGCTATCGTTATACACAGGTATTTAACCAAAACTTAATGCTAAACAATGAGCATATCCCTCAATTTTGTAACAAATTAATTCTGTCCTATGAAAAGTTTGAAATTAGGGATACTGTTTCTGTTTTTGGCTAAAATGGGCTCAGCCCAATACAGCCTTACCTTTTGCGAGAATGTGAATGATGATGGCAAAGCGGTACATCCTTCTAACTTTTTTATGATAAGACCTAAAGGCAGCGCCCTTAAATGCCTGGTAAAAGCCGATGAAGGCTTTAAGACTGACAAAATGGATTTCAGGGTATTTTTCATCAACGATTCGGGTAAAGAGGAGGAAATTTCCAAGCTGCCGCAAAAACTAGAACCTAAATGGAATTTTACCTGGAAAGAGCTGGTGTTTTTTGATTCAGGCAATTACCGGGTAAAGGTTTACGACTCAAACGGCCTTTATCTCACCTCGGCAAATTTGAATATAAAACAGCAATAAAAGCATAACTCTTAAAACAAAAACGGCACTCCAATCGGGTGCCGTTTTTAGTTTATTCAGTTTCGCTTTAATTCATTTTGCAATCGCTGGGTGGCATTTGGGCAATCCATTGGGTAATCAGGTCAACACCTTCCTGGTGCACAAGCCCCCGGCCAAGTTCAGGCATTTTTATCCCCGCTTCAACCGACGACATCCGGAAAATCATAATAGATTTATCAGGGCTGCCGGGTGCAATATCCACTAACCTGTTACCAGTTCCTTTACCAGCAGCCACCGGCGATTTACAGATACCCAGATTTTGCATGTTGGTATTCTCCAGCGTAAGGTATAGTCCCGAGGTATAAGCTGGGCCCTTGGGGTTATGGCAATGGCTGCAATTAACCTCTAAATAAGCCCTTGCGCGGTCGTTTAACGTGCAATGCACCGAATCTGTCCAGTTAGCCAGCCGCGGTGCCATATCAGGCGATGAAGGGCCATGTACAAGCACCCCTGCCTTGGTAAGGTGGGTTAATATATTTTCCTTCACTCCGTCAAAATCCAAATCGCGGTTCAGGTTACGTACCTTAGGGCCTATGGGGGTTATGGAAGTGTTGTTGTTCCAATGGCAACCTTTGCACTGGTTCTTGTTCGGTATAATGTACTCGCATTCGCGTTTACTTCCGTCGTAATGTATCCAGCTTACTTTTTTAATGTCCCCTGCGTTTTCAAGCGTTGCCTCAGTCTGCTCATCATTCCAAACATAATCGAGGGCTTCCCATCCCTCAGTTCTGTGAACCAGCAAACGGGTTTCCATAATGCGCCTTGGGCTGCCGGCTTTCTCCCTGAAATCCTTAGGGTAATAAAAGTTTTTAATTAAACACGCCCCCACCGGCAATTGCAATACTTTGGTGGTGTCGTATTCAACGGTTTGGCCATCCGGCACATACATAAAACGTGCTTTCCAGGCATAATCAGTAAAAAGGGGTGTATTTAAATCGTAAGGAAAAACCCTGGCGTTAGGTTTAAGGTCCTTCATATCCCCCGCAAAAAAGTTGTATTCCGAAAGGGTTTGAAAGGGCTTTTGCGCTACATCAAGCACTACACTGGCAGTCTTTTTTGGGTTGCAGCTAATCAGATAAAGCAGAAAAAAGAACGGGGTAATAATTAAAACTACTCTTCTTAAACTGAAATTCATGGTTCATTATTTACCGTGCAAAGTTGTACCAAAACAATTAAAAAGCAGCAGAGTTCGGGCTGATTTTGCATAGTTTTATATAAAACAAC
>CAISWS010000371.1 GCA_903889265.1 uncultured Bacteroidota bacterium | reverse complement strand
TAACTGCGTTTTGAATCAGGTTTACCCAAACCTGTTTAATCAGGTCTTCATCGCAATTGGCTACCACAAGGCTTTCTACTTTAACCGGAATATTTTTGCCCGGGTTAGCCAGGTTTATTTCTTCAATAACCGTATTTACCAAAAGGCCCATATCTACATTTTTTTTTGTTACCGGCACTTTTCCCAGGCGGGCCAAAGCCAGCAGGTCGCGGGTAAGGCGGCTCATACGTACTACGCCCTGGCTGATGTGTTTAAGGTATTCAATCCCGTTTCCATCCAGCTTATCTTTATAGTCGTTGTATAAACTTTTTGCAAAGCCATCTATAAGGCGAAGTGGCGCTTGTAAATCATGCGAAACGGTATAGCTAAAAGCTTCCAGCTCTTTGTTCGCCTCAGCCAGCTCGTTCGTTCGTTCTGCCACTTTTTTCTCCAGCGATTCATTCATGGCCATGATGCGGGCCTCGGTATCTTTACGATCGTTTATTACGCTGAATACGGAAACAAAATGATTGCCTTCGCGTTGGTAAATAGTTATATCCAGCCATAATCCTAACGCTGTGGCGTAGGTCTCAAATTTTTCAACGCAACCGGTTTTAATTACCCGGTGGTAAGCTTCAAGCTCTTCGGTATGGTCTTCAATAAAGCCCGGTATCAGTTCCGATACTCTTTTCCCTATCACATCATAAAGGCCTGAAAATTCGCTGAATCTTTGATTTACGGTACGGTAAATAAAATCAACAGGCTTATCGTTTTCGTACACCATCTCGCAATAGGCAATGGCCTCGCGCATATTATCGAAAAGAGACCTGTATTTTTCTTCGCTTTCAAGTAACTTGCTTTCAGCTTCCTTGCGTTGAGTTGTATTGGAAACGGCTATGCCCATACCCTGCAGGTTGCCATTTTCATCATTTATGGGATACATGCGCACGTGGTACCAAAACTTATATCCGTTGGCATCCGGTATATAAGTTTCATAATCGCGGATGGTGCCGCCCATTACCATGGCAAAATTTGTTTGTGCGGTAGCCCTTAACGGATTTGGAAGCGAATCAACGTAATTGGCCCCCAACTGCAACTCAACGTTCATTAAAGAGCGCGACCATTCAATGGCTGGCTTATTAAATGCAACAACGCATAATTCCTTATCAAGCAGCACGTAAGATACTGCAGCACTATCCAACAGCGAGCGCAGGTTTGCTTTGGATTTAAGGATTGCTTCGCGGGCATTTATGCGATCACTGATGCTTATAATACTTGCGCGTGTAAGGTTACGGCCGGGAATATTTAACCTGGTAAGCCTTACCTCACTGTAAAAGGGATTGTCGGCAGCATCAACATGTTGCCAGTCAAAAACAATTTTTTCACCCGCCTGCACCCTTTTTATATGCTCCTTTACGTGAGTTTCAGACAAGATTCCATCAGGTTGGTAAAGCGGGCTGTTACCCCCTGGTTTTTTAGCCAGCAACTCCTCCCGGCTGCATCCGAATATTGCAACAGCGTTGGCGTTGCAATCAACAAATTCTCCGGTATCAAGGTCCGCAACTATAATAGCTTCCGGCGCCGATTCAAAAAACTCTTTTAACAGCACCTGGTTATCCCGCAGGGCCTGTTCGGCTTGCTTTCTTTCGGTTATATCGCGGCTTACACCGTCAATCCGCACCAGCTTACCGGATTCATCCAGCGAGAGAATAACTACATTCTCAATCCAGTGCAGGGATCCATCTTTATTTATTATGCGGTACTCGGTTCTTGCAACCTTGCCTTCGTAAAGGCAACTTAACTGCAGTTCTGTATTGGGCCGGTCGGGTTCATATACTACCTGTTGCCACAGGTCGTCTTCACCGCTTAAAAATTCAATTGCTGTATACCCGTATATCTTCTCACAGGCGGGCGAAACCTGCATTAGTTTATACTGCACCATATCCACCGAAAACAAAACGTCGTTGATATTATTAAAAAGCTTGTTTAATTCACGATGGGCTTCTTCAAGCTTTTTTTCGGTTTGTTTGCTCTGGGTAATATCCCGGCAGCTAAGCATAATAGCGCCAACATCAGGATTATTGAGCAAATTGGTGGCAGTAACCATTATCCATAAGTAATGGTCTTCTTTATGCAGTACCCGTAATTGTAATTGTTCAGGTAAAGCAGCTTCTGTTTGCAAAAATGTGACAAAGGATTTTACTGCATCCTGGTCTGCAGGATGCACCAGGTTAAATAAGCTCCTGCCTGTGGTTTCGGCGGCGGTAAATCCGGTAAGGCTAAACAATAAACGGTTTTGATATACAATTAGCCCCTCCTGGTCAACAAGTGCAATAGCTTCCGCGCAGCTATCAAGCAGGGCAGCGTAAAAGCCTGTGCCGGGTGCTACTTCTTCTGTGGCCGGTTTTCCGGTTACGGTTTTGGCCTTTTGCGAGTCTGTTTCCATAAGGCACTATTACCTGTTGTTATTTACATAAATACGCAAATATACAGGTAACAAATTATGACATTGCTCATATGTTGGCACCTCGTGCAGCCCAAACCGGCATTCGCCCGGACAGATATTATTCACTGTTTTTCACAATAATAATGCAATAAATTATAAAGTTTAATATATTATAGTTAACGTGTGCAACAACAAATGTTAATCCGGTAAAATTGTAATTATAACATTTATTTTTGCCGCCGTTTTTATTTGTGAAAACATATTTTGATTTATAAATTTGCTGTATGGAATTAAAGAAGATATTAATGATTGATGATGAGGAAGCATTTTTGCATTTAAACGAGTATTTTCTGCGTAACTGCAATATTCAGTGCCCGATCGAAATGGCATTAAACGGCCAGGATGCATTGGACAGAATGGAGGAAATAAAACCGGATCTTATATTGCTGGATATGCAAATGCCTGTGATGGATGGGCTTGAGTTTCTGGCAAAATTTTCAGAAACACCATTTAGCCTGAAAACCAAAGTATTTGCCCTCACCGTCTCTGAAAAGGAAGAAGAAAGGAAAGCCGCCCTGGCTTATAAATTTGTATACGGATTTTTACCCAAGCCAATGAGTAATCAGCACGTGCAGTTTATTTTAAAGCACTTTACCATGCTTGATTAACCCCTTTTGGAAAAGTCGTTTTATCATAGTTACGTTGCTTAACCTGGTATAAGTTATTTTCTTTTTCGGCGGAAAATCCTGTAATCTTTACGGCAGTTCTGTTTTTTAATAAAAATACTTACCTTACATAGTGTAAGTAATTATACAATCGTAATCACACCCCTGACTATGAAAAACATCTTGCGTTTAGCTTGCCTGCTTCTTTTATGTGGCGGCTTTATTGGTACGGCCAGTGCACAAAATCTGGTAGTTGACCCCGGCTTTGAAAGCGCAACCAGTTGCACTGATAACTTTAATGCCACACCCGGATGGGACGATGGCGGTGGCGGCGGCCCGGCGGATACCTGCGCCACACCTGATATATTTACCCCTTGCGGAAGTTTAATTACAGCCATATTTGGCAGCCATGTGCCGCATGGCGGCAGCAATTATGCAGGGGCATACCTGGGCGTTACTGCCGGCCTTGGATGCCTTGGGGGCCTTAGCGGAAATGGCCGCGAATATATACAGGGCTCCCTTTCATCGCCCCTTGTTGCCGGGCAAAAATACTGCGTTAAGTTTTACGTTGCCTTGTCTAAAGCCAGCCCCATGGCAATTGCCAAAATCGGGGTTTATTTTTCTAACACAAAAGTGGTTCATACCTATTGCCCCGGAAACACATCGGCCGGTACCCTGTTGCCGCTTACCCCGCAGCTGGTTTGGTGCGGCCCGGTTATTAAAGACACCGTTAACTGGACCGAAGTAAAATGGATTTACACCGCTACCGGTGGCGAGCAATACTTTACCGTTGGCAATTTTAATAACGATGCCACTTCTGGTGCCATCTGTGCTAACGGAAGTGCTTTCTTCCCCATGATGTATTACTTCTATGATGACTTTTCGGTAACCTCAGGTTGTTGCCCCGATAGCCTTGTTTTTTCGGGCATCAGCACACCGGGTTGCAGCACCGGCAGTGGTACTTCATCGGCAACGGCAACCACTGCAACAGCCACCTGTAGCGCAGCGGGCACCAACGTAACCTTCAACTATCTGTGGAGTAACGGCGCCACCACACAAAACGTTTCAAACGTAACACCAGGTAATTATACCGTTACGGTTTCAAACAGTGCGGGCTGCTCAAGTACGGGTTCAATAAACCTTAGCTCCGCCAATCCTATCGATATGACGGTGTCACCAACGGCCTCCGCATGTGGTAGCAACAACGGCAGCGCGGCAGCCCTTATAACATCAGGAACAGGGCCGTTTACATACGCATGGAGCAATGGAGGTACCGCACAAACAATTAGCGGCCTGCCAGCCGGAACTTACACAGTTACTGCTACAAGCACAGGTGGTTGTTCGGCTACAGCATCAGCTACCGTAGGCACTACAGGCAATATTTCGCTTGTACCATCTTCAACAGCAACTACCTGCAACGTAAATAACGGACAGGCCGGTGTAACGGCAAGTGGTGGCAGTGGCACTTATTCTTATGCATGGAGCAACGGTGGCTCAACTGCTACTATCACTAATTTGCCTTCAGGCAATTATACGGTTACTGTTACAGAAGCCGGATGCTCTGCCACAAGCAGCGCTTCAGTGGGTGCATCAACGCCTCTTTCTTTACATGACCCTAATGTTACAGCAACCACCTGCGGTAATTCAAACGGAAGCATGTCAGTTAACGTTAACATTGGCACAGGCCCTTACAGCTATTTGTGGAGCAACGCAAGCACCCAACAGGCAATAACCGGTGTTGCATCCGGCACTTATACGGTTACGGTAACCGGGGCGGGAGGTTGCACGGCTACGGCAAGTGCTATGATTAATTCTTCCAGTGCGGTAACTATTTCAGCAATCGGTGGCGGAACCAGTTGTTCAGGGGCCGGTGCCGCTTCGGTAGGGGTAAATACCGGTACTGGTCCCTTTACTTATGCATGGAGCAACGGTACTACTACGGCTGGTTTAACCGGTGTTGCCGCGGGCAATTACTCGGTAACTGTTACGGGCCAGTCGGGTTGCAGTGCAAGTGCTGCGGTAACGGTTTCCAACACCGGCAATGGTGTTGTATTTTCGGCATCGCCACTGCCAACCAGTTGTGCAAGTAATGTGGGTGGTGTAAATGTTACTATAACATCGGGCAGCGCTCCATACACCTATGCCTGGAGCAATGGTGCTACAACCGATAGCCTCCGGAACCTTGCAGCGGGCAGCTACACGGTTACCGTAACAGGCAATAACGGGTGCAGCACCACCGGCGATGCCACAGTTTCAGTTAGCGGAACTTTGCTTGTTAATACTTCGGTTGTAAATACTACCTGCGGTAATGCCAATGGCTCGGCATCGGTGACCTCAACCGGTGGCTCTTATACTTATTTATGGAGCAACGGCGCTACAACTTCTACTATCAGTAATCTTGCGGCCGGCACCTATACGGTAACAGTTAACGGGTTATCGGGTTGTAATGCAACTTCCAACGTGGTTATAAATCCTTCGGGTGGTGCAATAACCATACAAAGCACTGCAAATGCCATTTGCCAGGGTGATACCAGCCAGATTTGTGCCCCCGCCGGTTACAAGAGCTACCATTGGAATGTTAATGATACAGGGCGCTGTTTGGATGCCACGGCTCCCGGAAATTATTATGTAACGGTTACCGATAATGCTAATTGCACCGCAATTTCAAACCATATTGCCATTACGGTTAATACCGCTAACCCGGTAACAATTACTGCACATGGAGATTCTTTACTGGCTACCGGTGCAAGCGCTTACCAATGGTATTTTGGCAACACCTTAATAGCAGGCGCAACCAACAGTTTGTATGTGGCTGCACAAAGCGGCAATTACACTGTTAAAGCCACTGATGTAAACGGCTGTATTGCTACCAGCAACACCGAGAACGTTAAAGTTGCGCCCCTGGGCATAAACCAGGTAAGCACCGATAATTACATTAAAGTTTACCCTAACCCGTTACGCGATGGAGGCTGGCACATTGAAGTAAGCACGGAATGGCTGGGCAGCAATTGCGAAATATATGATGCATCAGGCCGCCAGGTTTATCGTACCGAGCTTAAAAATGCGCAAACCGAAATTAACCTGAACGTTGCCCGGGGCATTTACATGATGCGTGTTAATACCGAACAGCAGAATTATACTATTAAGCTGATTAAGCTGTAGGCGTTGTTTATTGCCGGGTGCAGCGGAGTGCCGGGAAATAAATATTAAATTATCTATTTCGTTTGCCCGGTTATACTACTTTTAATAATCATTCGTTATACCTTACAAAAATAACATGCGGGTTATTGTAATTCTTGTTTTGCTTTTTTGCCTGGGCCATACATATGCGCAACAACGGCCGCATAACAGCTCACCAGAAGCAGAAAAGGCTTATGGCGTTAAGGGCAGTAACCCCGGCGAATGCAAAAGTTATGGAGTAAACGAAGTTTTAACCCAGATACTTTCCTCTTACCTTCAACAGCATGGCGATAGTGTGTTTTTATTTTACTACCGTAAAAGAACCATTGCGGAGCTGATTGAAAATCCCAACGACGGTATAGCACTTGACCTGGTTTGTAAAACGCAGTTTCACTGCGACCAGCCTAACGACCTTGACCCTTCGCCCGTTTTTGATGGCTTTATGCTGCCCCCCGTTTACCGGAATGATTTATTTAAAAACAACCGGTTTAAAGAGGGACGCTTTTTGAGCTTTGTGGGTAAAATTCCGAAAGATGCACCCCGTTGTTCAGAAATGCAGATAAACGTTATTTTGATTCAAAACGGCATGGCCTGCCGGTATTCGTACCCCGTGATTATTGAGCGCGGACAGTTACCCGATCTTTCAATAAGCCCTATGTGGTGTAAAACCAAGGGCACGTTGAAGAAGGGGCAGGCCGGTTTTAAGCGGCACTTTTCGATCCCTTTTCAAAAAAACGACCAAACAACCGATTCGTTTTATTTTGAAAGACTTTCCAGGCTTGTGAAAATTTTTGATGGGGCCATAACCAAAATTGAAATCAATGCTTACAGTTCGGTAGAAGGTACGCGGGCCAATAACATTGAACTTCAAAAAGGCCGTGCTGCTTTTATTGAAAAGTTTATTACTGACAGGCTTAAACAGAAAACCACCTTTGTAAAAAACGCCGCTGAGAACTGGCCGTTATTCCGCAAACAAATCCATGAAGGCAGATATAAACCTGAGATTTCGGATACGTCTGCCGAGAAGCTTCGGGCAGAGGTGAACAGGAAAGAGAGCGAGCCGCTCGTTGCTTCGCTGCTGGATGAGCAGCGCGAGGCTTCCATTACATTATATGTTGGACGGCGTTTTGATGATACAATTGCGGCAAATTTTTTGCCCCTGGTTATCTATGATGGTATTGAGAAGAACGACACCGCACAGGTACAGATTGCTTACAGCCGTATGATTGATGCCTGGCAGCGCGGAGAAATTGACAAGTATTTTTTAACGGCCATTGAAGTGCCGCTGAGGCCCGAATACCGTTCGCTGGTAAACAACTACCTGGCCTCAGTGCTGGTGGGAAGTGATATTTTTAACTTTGCGCCTTACGATGACCGGTATTACGAATACATTGACAGCGCCGAGGCTATGTTTCCAGGCTTTAAGCCGCTGGCTTTTAACCTGGCTGTGTATAAAACGCATTTATACCTGCGCAGCCGCATCAGGGATAGTGTAGCTTTCAGGCAATTGAGCCGGGAAGTTGAAGCTTTTAAGAGTGACCCCGAACTGGATAAAACACTTACCGGCAAGCTGGTATATAACTACTATCTTACTGCCAGTATTTACTACAGCCATTTGGGTTATTACGATGAATCGGGGGAGTATTTTCGCAAAGTAAAACCGCTTTTACGCCTAAGTAACCTTACGGCACATGATGTGGTTGAAATAGCGAGATACTTCAATTTCTTTAACTCCCTCCGCGATAGCCAGGAACTGCTTGAGAGTTACTTTTCCAAATATCCTGATAACGCCGACATGGCTTATCTTTACGTTTCAAACGGCTCAATTTATAATCTGCTTGCCCATTATCATGTGGCTGAATACTATAAGCAAATAGACCACCTTGCAAAATTGGACCGCGACAGGCTTTGCTTCTATTTCAATACCTGCTACCAGTTAACCCGGCCTGAGGAAGTAAGGGCTAAAATGTGCTCTTATTGCACCTTAAATTACAGCGATTAACCGCTGGTTTGCATCTCCTTCCCGCGGCTAATCATTACCCAAATTTCACGCCTGATTATTAATGAGTTAGGTGTTTTCTGTGTACAATTATGCAGTGATTGTGTACAATAAAATAGTAGTAAATTTGTACATAAGTATCTGGAGCGTCAGATTTGGTGCATGCATAAAATAACCGAAAAAGACTTTAGCGATTTAGACTTAGTGGATATCAGAAGGGAAAAACGTTTCATCACCATAGTTGACGACATTATTAACCATCCAGGTCAAAGTATCCCTCAGCGAAACAAAAGCCTGTATGATATTAAAGCAACCTATAGTTTTTTCAGCAACGATGATATCTCATTGGCCAAAATTCAAAAAGCTATCCATGCATATGGGGCTGCAAGCATTCCGGCAGAGCAGAGTTGTGTTCTGATAGCACACGATACCACTAACATCAGTTATAACGATTTAAATGTCGAAGGATTAGGTTATCTGGATCATGGGGCCGGCAATGGCATCATGTTGCATAATAGCATGGCCGTTAGTTCTGAAGGCATTCCATTATCATTGTTATTTCAGCAATTGTGGACAAGGGATAAAGAAGAATTAGTAAAAACCAAAGACCGGCGCGCTAAACCTATAGAAGATAAAGAAAGCTCTAAATGGCCTAATGGAATAGAAGCCTGTAACAAACTATTAGGCGGTTCTGTCATGAAGGTTCACATTGCAGACCGGGAGGCAGATATTTATGGAATCTTTTTTAGTGAGCCAGAAGCCAATAGTGAGTTACTTATAAGGGCTTACAGGACCAGAAAAATATCAGGAAATGAATTTCTATGGGATAACATAAGTAACCTTCCTGTTGCCGATACAATAACTTTAGATATACCCGATGCAAAGGGTTATAAAAAGGTACCCACTAAAGTTGAAGTCCGTTATAGCGAAGTAGAAATACTACGCTCAATACATAATCAGAGCAAGTATGAAAGTGTAACATTGACAGCCATTGAAGTAAGGCAACCGGGGACCAAAGATGAAGAAAAGGGTGTGTGGTGGAAGCTGCTTACCAATATGGAAACTAAAGACATAGAAGACGTAAAAAAAAATATCCGCTGGTATACTTATCGTTGGTTGATTGAACGCTTCCACTATGTTATAAAAAGCGGATGCGGAATAGAAGATTTACAATTAAGAAGTGTAGATGCTTTGAAAAAGGCAATTGTTATGTATTGCCTTGCGGGATTTAAAATTATGCAGTTAACCTACCAGAGCAGGGCAACACCTGAAATAAGTTGCGAAGTAATTTTAACTAAAGATGAATGGCAGGCTTTATATGTTACAATAAACAAAACAGGGTTGTTGCCTTCTTCGCCACCTACGCTTGAACAGGCCACAAAATGGATTGGAAGATTAGGAGGCCATTTAGGACGTAAATCTGATGGCCCGCCAGGTCTAAAAACTAT
>CAISWS010000370.1 GCA_903889265.1 uncultured Bacteroidota bacterium | reverse complement strand
TTTGTATCAACCGGTGAGAAAGTTGATACACTGGATGTGTTCTTCCCTGAGCGTATGGCCAGCCGTATTTTAGGCATGGGTGATATCGTTTCCTTTGTTGAAAAAGCACAGGAGCAATACGACGAGAAGAAGGCTAAAGAACTTGAAGCCAAAATCCGTAAAAACCAGTTCGACTTTAATGACTTCTTAGCTCAGCTTGCCCAGATAAAGAAAATGGGTAATGTTAAAGACCTGTTAGGCATGATACCCGGCATGGGCAAAGCCATGAAGGACGTTGATATAAACGATGATTCTTTCAAAAAAGTTGAAGCCATTATCCTGTCCATGACCCCACATGAAAGGTCGAACCCCGAAGTATTAGATGGCAAACGCAAACTCCGCATATCCAAGGGCAGCGGCAACACCATACAGGAAGTAAACCAGTTCATCAAACAATTCGACGAAATGAAGAAGATGATGAAGAGTATGCAGAAAATGAGCACAGCGGGTAGAATGATTAAGGGGATGCCGGGGAGGTAGTTTACTGGTAAAATATTTATTGCAAAGTGTTTAGACTTAATATAGTTACCCATTTAAATATAATGGAGTCTAATTTTTTTACAAGGCATCTAAACTATTACCTCATTTAAATGCATATTGCAAGACGGATAAGCACAACCGGTTTTAAAGCGTTAACAGTTGTAGAAACGCCAAAAGAAACGGAAGTAGACATTCAATACCCTGAGAGCACCTGCGTTTTGTTATCTGGCTCATAACGCTATATTGCCAAGCCGATTTTATTGACGGTTTCTTTATTTTTTAATTTTTCCGAATTCGTATGTGTGGTTTTTGTCCTTCCCATTCTTCCCTGTGTAGCTATTTATTACTTTAAAAGTTTCGGGGTCTGCTCCTTCTAAAATTTCATTGCCGTAAATAACATGCTTTTTCGTCTTCCCCCAATCTTCGCTCAATGGTTGAAAGTCATTTATATCGTCAATCGTTAGAGTGTCACGGCCATGTATAAGTATTTTTCCCGCTTTTGACCAAGGATACTTAATTAATTGCAACTTATCTAATTCTATCCCTTGTATTGCACAATCATTAATATTATCGTAAAAGCCGAAAAAATATGCAGCGTCTTTGTCTGCAAAAACGTAATTGCCGATAAATTTGAAGGTGTTAGGATCAATATCTCTGATTGGTTCACCGTCAATAAACAAATGTTTCTCGTCCTTACCAAAATCAAAACTGCAATCACAGTCAAATTTTAATTTTTGAAAAGTTTTCGCATCTGCTTGCGCCATATATTGCTTCCCCTGTCCATTGGCTTCGTTCCAATATTCGTAATAAACTTTTTCGCTTTCAACCTTGTATCCTTGCCTGCAACCTGACAAAGAGTAAATTAAAAAAAATACTATTATATATCTATTTACCATATTTTTTAAGCTATCTTGTTAAAATTGGCACCTACGTTTCCGGGCCTCGCGATCATGGACAATTAGCAGCGCTAAACTGTCGCCAGACGCTTATGCAGCCCTTACTTTATTGCTGCAAACTATCCTGGCACTTGGCCCCGGAAGCTGGCAAAACCATGAAATAAAAATAAGTATCCGGCGAAGTATGTTCCGTCTATATGAACTTTACCGGATTTTTACCCTCTAAATATCAGGTTGCGCATCCTAGTCCAGGCTCCAAAAATTCTTCAAGTGTCCGGTAGCAGCTTTTGACCATTTTTTGACTTAAAGATTTGATTATCAATTTATAACTGCAAAATTTCTGCTGCTCTATTGATTCACCTTTAGCCCAATTTCAAGCAGTCGTTTTCTCCGCTTCCACATTATCCGGAAAACTAACCACGGCCCGTTTAACCACCGCCCAATAATTAGGCTCCAAAGTTCCCTCTTTATAAAAACCGCGTTCTAGCAATAACCGGTGCATTTCAGGTAGGTTGTAGGATGGAGCACCCATGCATAAATGATGTTCGGCATGGTAGTTTACGTGGTGCGGCGCAAATAATATGCGCTCAATAAAATTGGCATAGGTAGTACGCGTATTTTTTTGCGGATTGGTGCGGTCTTCAACCATGCTATGCTCAGCCATGCTTCTTACTCGAAGTGAGAAATTAAAAGTGGTTAGCATTGCTCCCCACCACAAAAGATATAACCATGGCTTGCCGCAGGCATACAAAATCAAAAACATAATAAGGTTAGCAGTTACTGGTCCGGCTAAATTCTGTGCAGCATTTTTTGTAATATTCCAGGCACTTTTTCCTTTTACCGATAGCCATTCCGCTGTGCCGTTCAACGCGTATTTAATAAACCCAAGCTGCATAAATAGCACGGCAAAGTTTGCTTTGGCACCTGATACTCCCACTAAATCGCGGCCAAATTTGCGGGCCATGCTGATGGCAGTGGTTGGGTAACCTTTGGTAAGGCTCAAATCCGGGTCATCTGCAAGGCCGGTGTTGATGTGGTGCTGGGTGTGGTAAGGCCGGTATTTTTTAAGGTCATGCAAAATAGGATAAGCGCCGAACCAGTTACCTATAAACGTATTGAGTTTGTTGCTGGTAAAAACAGAATCGTGCGAGCAATCGTGCAGTATAATAGCACAGGCCAGTTGCTTTCCTCCAAGAATAAAAAGGGAAATAGTAATTGTAACCGGATTGGGAAATAAACCTGATAGCAAAAAAGCAAAGGCAATCCAGCCCCAGGTATTTGCAATTTCAAGGGCACCCTTCCAGTTACTTTTTTGCATCAGCATCTTTATTTCATCGTTGCTGAGATATTGATGCAGGGTTTTATTATACCACTTTAAATGATTTTCGGCCATAGCAAGGCAAATGTAATGGATAGCGCCTTATAATAGAAGCGGGAACAACGATATGGCAAGCCTTATTTGGTAACCTTTAACTCCTGCCCTACCTTAATATCTGTGGTAGTCATGTTGTTAAGTGCCTTCAGTTCGTCCATAGTAAGATGGTATATCAGGGCTATACGGTAAAAAGTTTGCCCCTTTTGAACGATATGAAAACCACCACTTGCCAATTCGTATTTTGCGCCATTGGGCCCCACAAGCGGACTTTTTTTGTCGCTGTCGGCAGTATCATCATTTACTTTTTTGGCCGCTGTTGTTTTAACCGGGGCAGTTTTAGCAGGGGCAGTTTTTTTAACCCCTGTATTTTCTTCCTCCGGAGGCGAAGTTACTGCTGGTTTTGAGGCATAATAGGCGCCCTCTTTTTCAACCGTTTCACCCTCTTTTAGCTGGCGTATCAAAACCTTTTGACCCGGCTTTAGCTTAACGCTATCCGGAAAATTATTGAGCATTAAAAAATACTTCAGCTTTACGTTAAAATCACTGGCTATGGACGAGGCAGTTTCGCGGTCTCTGACAACATGCTCCTGAAATTTCGGAAGTGTCTCATTCTTTTGGGCTACAACAACCGTAAAGAATAAAATGGCACAAAGCAGGGTTTGAAAAAATCGAAGCACCATGGTGGTAATATTTACTTAACAATATTATTAAAACTGCTGCACCATAAGTCGTTTTGCCCTTCCGGTATACGCACAGTTAAAATGTTGATAACCTTCAAATCGAAAATAATAAATCTATTTGTGTTAAAGGCCAACATCATTGCGGGTAATTTTATAAAGTACATGGGTCTTCAGTATATGGCCGTCGGGCAGGCCCGGGTGTTCAAATTCACCTACATGTTTCATCCCAATTTTCTTCATTACGTTCATGGAGGGATCATTTGTTGTGGTGGTAAAGGAGTAGATTTCTTCAAGCCCCAGGCTGGTGAACCCATGATTAAGGCAAGCTGTGGCAGCCTCAGTGGCAAAGCCGTGGCCCCAGTTTTCTTTACTTAGCCTCCAGCCAATTTCAACACATGGAGTAAAGTAACTTTCAAAACGCGGGTGTGTTAATCCGGTAAAGCCAATAAACTCGCCGTTATCCTTTCGTTCCACTGCACACGCACCATATCCATAGTCGGCAAAATGCGCTTTTACACGGGCTATCAAGACCATGCTTTCCTCTGCTGTTTGGGTGGAGGGAAAGAACCGCATCACCTCTTTATCCATGTTCATTTTAATGAACGGCACGGCATCTTCCTCCTTCCATTCGCGGAGAATTAAGCGGGGTGTGGTGATGATTATCTGTGACATTATTTGCTGGATTACCTTATTTATTACTTTCGCCCATCGCTAAACTTACAAACCAACACTATGGACCAGTTAAAACCATATCTCGAAAATAATAAAGAAAGATTTCTGAACGAATTGTTCGACCTGTTACGCATACCTTCTATAAGTGCCGACGTAAAATATTCGGCTGATGTAAACCGGGCTGCCGAATTTGTAAAACAACAACTGGTTGCCGCTGGTGCCGAAAAGGTTGAAGTGTGCCCAACCAAAGGTTACCCTATTGTTTACGGCGAAAAAATAATAGACGCCAAACTGCCTACCGTGCTTGTTTACGGCCACTACGACGTTCAACCAGTAGACCCGTTGAACCTATGGCACTCCCCTCCTTTTGAACCGGTAATTAAAGATGGTGACATTTATGCCCGTGGCTCAGCTGATGACAAGGGACAAATGTATATGCACGTAAAAGCATTTGAAATGATGCTAAAAAATAACGTGCTGCCCTGCAACGTAAAATTTATGATTGAAGGCGAAGAGGAAGTTGGCTCGGTTAACCTGGAAAGCTTTGCGGTTTCAAACAAAGAGAAACTGAAATCGGATGTTGTGCTTATTTCTGATACCTCTATGTTATCAAACGATATTCCGTCTATTACCACCGGCCTTCGGGGTTTGGCGTATCTTGAAGTTGAAGTTACCGGCCCTAACCGCGATTTGCACTCAGGTGTTTACGGCGGCGCAGTGGCAAACCCTATTAATGTGCTATGCGAAATGATAGCGTCATTGCAGGATAAGGACGGCAAAGTAACCATACCCGGCTTTTATGATGATGTGCAGGAAGTCTCAAAAGAGGAACGCGCCCAAATGGCAGCAGCACCCTTCAGCTTAGACGAGTATAAAAAACACCTGGATATTAACGAAGTTAAAGGCGAAAGCGGTTACTCAACTTTAGAAAGAACATCCATCCGCCCAACCTTAGATGTAAATGGAATTTGGGGCGGTTATACCGGCGAGGGTGCTAAAACAGTTCTTCCCTCAAAAGCCTATGCCAAAATATCTATGCGACTGGTGCCTAACCAGAAGAGCCAGAAAATAATGGACTTGTTTGAAGCGCATTTTAAAAAGATAGCACCGCCTTATGTAAAAGTAAAAGTAAGCCCTCACCATGGTGGCGAGGCTGCTGTTACCCCAACCGACTCCATAGCTTATAAGGCAGCGGCAAAAGCCATGGAAAAAACTTTTGGCAAAACTCCAATTCCCCTTCGCAGTGGTGGTAGTATTCCTATTGTAACCATGTTTGAGAAGGTATTGGGAATTAAATCTGTGCTTTTAGGTTTTGGCTTAGATAGCGATGCTATCCACTCGCCTAACGAGAAATATGGGTTGTTTAACTATTACAAAGGCATTGAGACCTTACCTTATTTCTTTCAGTATTTTACTGAGATGAGCAAGTAAATTGTTCAAATACTGTTCACGCAAAGAACGCGGAGTAAAACACAATGCAAAGAGCCGCAAAGAATGAATTTCTTTGCGGCTCTTTGCGTAAACCTTTGCGCACTTTGCGTGAACGGTATTATTTCCTACCAGATAACAACCCTATCTTCCGGTGCTTTATACATTTTACTTTTTTCTGTAACACCAAATGCCTGGTAGAAAGGTTCAAAATTAGTAAGCACACCATTAACCCTGAACTGATATGGTGAGTGAGGATTGGTAGCAATAAGCATACGCAATCTTTCGGGGCGAACTTTGCCACGCCATACCTGCGCAAAGCCCAGGAAGAAACGCTGGTTAGGTGTAAAGCCATCAATCTTAGTTGTATCGTGCGCCTGTTTTGTTAACTGAAATGCATCGTAGGCAATAGTTACACCACCTAAGTCGGCAATGTTTTCGCCTAGGGTCAAATCGCCTTTTACATGTAAGCTATCTAATACAGTATAACTGCTATATTGGTTAATCAGGTTTTTTGCTTTGGCATCAAAAGCTTCTCCATCAGCCTGGGTCCACCAGTTTTTCAGGTTACCTACTGCATCATATTGGCGCCCTTCGTCATCAAAACCGTGTGTCATTTCGTGGCCTATTACTACACCAATGGCACCATAGTTAATGGCATCATCGGCATTAGCATCAAAAAACGGAAACTGCAAAATACCGGCTGGGAAAACTATTTCGTTGTTGGCGGGCTCATAATAAGCATTTACTGTTGGCGGGGTCATTCCCCATTCACCACGGTCAACGGGCTTATTCAGTTTCTTCATTTGCTCAGCAAAAAAGTGGCGCGTTACACTTTTCAGATTACTGAAATAATCGCTCCTGTTTATATCCACATCATCATAGCTTTTCCATTTATCAGGAAAACCAATCTTTTTCATAATGGCATTTAGTTTAATCAGCGCAAGTTGTTTTGTGGAATCACTCATCCACGTTAGTTTGCCTATTCTTACCCTGAAAGCATTTTGCAGGTTGTTAACCAAAGTATCCATACGGCGCTTGGCGTCAGCCGTAAAGTATTTCTGAACGTATAACTGGCCCAAAACATCCTTTAAATCTTCGTCTGTTTCCGAAACCATGATTTTCCAGCGCTCCTTCTGCGTTTTTGCGCCGGAAAACAATTGCCCGTATTTGAAATCCTCATCGCGGAATGCCTTGCTAAGGGCGTCTGCATTTCTTGATATGTAATCAAACCTTACTTTATTTTTCCAAACGCTGATGGGCTCGCTGGCAAGCAACTTGCTCAAGGTTTCTACATATTTAGGCTGGCCCACATTTAAACTATCGGTAGCAAAACCCATTGTACTAAGCGTTTCTTTCCACTGAATATTAGGCGCTGATTTTTGCAAATCGGCTACTGCCATTTTATGATAGTTATTCAGCGGGATTCTTAATTCAGCAGGTGCAAGGTGCGATTGAGCAAGTTCAGTTTCAATCTTTAATACATCCTGTGCATCTTTTGCGGCCTGTGCTGAATCCTCGCCGGTTAAAACGAAATATCTGGCAGCATGTGCAACCAGTTGTTGCCTCATGTTTACAGTAACACTGTCGTTACGGGTGTAATATCCCTTTTCAGGCAGTGAAGTTCCTCCTTGGTAAAGGTTCAGTATGTTCATAGAACTGTTCCGGGCATCTGAATTTACGAACATGCTGATCAAATCCCCATCGCCATCTTTTGTTCCACTGGCAAGCAGGCTAATCAGGTCCTTATAATTTTGAACTGCCCCAATCTGTGCAAGCCGGGCTTTAAGCGGCGTATATCCCACCTTTTCAATAGCCACTGTATCCATGCCGCTGGCGTAAAAATCACCGGCTTTTTGTTCAAGTGTCCCCTTCTTTAAATCAGTTTTAGTGGCAAGGCTGTCAAGTATGGTTCTTAGCTTATTGATGTTACCTTGCCTCAGCGAATCAAAACCACCCCAACTGCTCAGGTCGGCAGGTATCTGGGCAGTGTTTACCCATTTGCCGTTAGCATAACTATAAAAATTGTCACCAGCACTAACGGTGGAGTCCATGCCTTTGGTATCGAAATAACTTGCGGTGTTTTCTACTTTGGGGTGATTATTGCACGCCGTTAAAAGCATAGCACTACCTGTGATAGCCAGAAATATTTTTTTCATCAGAAATTGTTTGAAGTCTCCTTGTTATTAAAATGTGTTATTAAATACGCTTAACACGCCTTTTTCAGGCGGTGCGCAAAAGTAATTTAATTGTTTAAACCGGCCGTTTTTGCTAAAACTCTTTAAGCATTTTAGCAATTATTGAAAACCTAAGCAAGCTTTTGCCACTTCATGATTCCACTCATCAACTGCGGATTTAAAACAATTGTAATTTGCATACTGTTGTTTAGGTCTGTCGGCCCATGGATTCCGGCAGTTTAAACCCAAATCGCTGATATGGCCGCAATTACAAAAAATACCTTCCCTGTAATGGGCATGACCTGCGCTTCATGTGCCGCAAGTGTTGAAAAAACGCTGTCGGATCAAAAGGGCATTACGTCGGCTGCGGTCAATTTTGCCAATAATTCCGCGTTGGTTGAATTTGATTCCACAGCCGATTTAGCCCAAATAAAAAAAGCAGTTCAATCAACCGGGTATGATATTGATATCAGTAACAAAAAAACGAGTGAGGATTACGATACCGAACGTGATTTGCAATTGAGCAAAGCAAGGTTGAATATGATATTATCATTTGTTCTGGCTTTGCCTGTTTTGATATTGGGCATGGGTTTCCCTGACTTTGACATTGGCAGGTGGATTTCCCTGGTGTTATCGGCAGTAGTGGTATTCTATTTCGGCCGGCAGTTCTTTAAAATGGCGTTTAAACAATCACTGCATGCAAAGGTAAATATGGATACGCTGGTGGCTTTAAGCACGGGGATTGCTTATGCGTTTAGTGCTCTTAACACCATTTTTCCGCAAATACTTTCGTCGCAGGGACTAAAGCCTGATGTCTATTTCGAAAGCGCGGCTGTTATAACCTCTTTTATACTGCTGGGTAAGTTTTTAGAGGAAAAAGCAAAGGCCGGCACTTCAGGCGCCCTTAAAAAGCTGATTGGCCTGCAGCCTAAAATGGTGCGGGTTAAACGGGATGGTAAAGAAATTGAAATAGGAATAGCAGAAATATTAAAACATGAAATAATTACCATCAGGCCCGGTGAAAAAATACCGGTTGATGGACTGGTATTAGCTGGCACTTCATTTATTGATGAAAGCATGATTTCCGGCGAACCGGTACCTGCGGAAAAAGTAAAGAATGCCAAAGTTTTTTCCGGCACTATAAACCAAAAAGGCAGCTTAACCATAAGCGCTGAAAAGGTTGGCGCTGAAACGCTGCTAGCCCAAATTATTAAAACAGTTCAGGAAGCACAAGGCAGCAAAGCACCGGTGCAGCGCCTGGTTGATAAGGTGGCTTCGGTTTTTGTGCCGGTTGTAATGGCTATTGCGGTTATAACCTTTATTGCCTGGTTTGCCATTGGTGGCAAAGCTTATTTAATACACGGGCTTGTTGCAGCAATCAGCGTATTGGTAGTTGCCTGCCCTTGTGCCCTTGGCTTAGCCACACCAACTGCTATTATGGTTGGAGTAGGCAAGGGCGCCGAAAACGGCATTCTGATACGTAATGCCGAAGCCCTGGAACATGCCCGCAACATTGATGTTTTTGTATTTGATAAAACCGGCACTATTACCAACGGCACACCGCAGGTTACAGATTTAAATTGGGTGGAGACAGATTTTAAACAACGCTATGGAACTACACTATCGGCCATAGAAAGGAAATCAGAGCATCCTTTAGCCGGGGCAGTGGTAAAATACTTAAAAGCAGATGGCACAGGTGTAACTATTACCACTTTTGAATCTATAACCGGCAAAGGAGTTAAAGCCATAACGACTGAAGGGACTTTTTACATAGGCAGCGATAAGCTAATGAGCGACAAGCTGATATGGATTACCAGGGAAATTGAATTACAGGCTGCTGCCTTTCGGGCAAAAGCCAAAACAGTGGTTTACTTCAGCAATGCTACAGACCTGCTGGCATTAATTGCTATTACGGATTCGGTAAAAGAAAATTCAGCCACGGCGTTGCGCGAATTAGGCAAAACACACCAGCTATATATGCTTACCGGCGATAATGCCGCTACGGCGAAAGCAGTGGCGGATGAAGTAGGCATCAGCCAGTTTAAAGCGGGCATGTTACCGGCAGATAAAGCTGCTTTTATCAAAACCCTGCAGGCCGGCGGTAAAAAGGTTGCTATGGTGGGCGATGGTATAAACGATAGTGAAGCCATGGCAGTAGCCAACATCAGCATTGCCATGGGCAAGGGAACAGATATTGCCATGAGTGTTGCGGATATTACCCTGATGAGTTCCGATTTAAATACCATACCGAAAGCCATTAACCTTTCGGCCAAAATAGTAAGCACCATCAAACAAAACCTGTTCTGGGCTTTTATTTATAACCTGATTGGCATACCCATCGCTGCTGGCGTGCTTTTTCCTTTCACCCATTTTCAGTTAGACCCTATGTTTGCCGGGGCGGCAATGGCATTAAGCTCAGTTTCGGTAGTGGGCAATAGTTTGATGCTGAAGAGAAAGCCGATAACATAATGAAAATCTTCAGGTAAAGGATCGTGTTACTACCGAAAACGGAAAATATTTTAAACCACCTTGGGTATCAACACCCTGAAAGTAGTACCCTTATCTATCTCAGAACGTTTCACACTTATTTTGCCATTGTGGTATTCCTCCACAATACGCTTGGTTAACGAAAGCCCAAGCCCCCATCCCCTGCGTTTGGTAGAATAACCGGG
Source organism: uncultured Bacteroidota bacterium (assembly GCA_903889265.1). GTDB lineage: Bacteria > Bacteroidota > Bacteroidia > Chitinophagales > LD1 > Bog-950. The sequence goes on along the minus strand of CAISWS010000370.1, from coordinate 29,568 downwards.
TTCGAAAATAGTTTCGAATTTGTTTTTGGGTATGCCTTTACCGCTATCAGTAATATCAATTATTACGTTGCGCGCATCGGAAGTTACATCTACATCAATCCTGCCCTCTCCCTCCATGGCATCCAGGGCGTTTTTAATCAGGTTTTCAAATACCCAGTCAAACAACTGCTTATTTATTTTAAACTGCAGGTCATCAGGGCAATGCACCGTCATAATTACTTTTTCGCTGGCGCGCCTGCGCATGTAGCCCACATTGCGTTCCACACAAATCTTCACATTTTCAGGTATCAGTTGAGGTACAGAACCGATTTTTGAAAAGCGCTCAGCCACTAACGACAACCGGTTAATATCGCTTTGCAATTCGTCCAAGATTTGTGGGTTTTCCCTGATGCCTTCCGTTTCTTTTAAAACCTCAACCCATCCTTCAAGCGAAGAAATTGGGGTACCCAACTGGTGAGCCGTCTCCTTGGCCATTCCCACCCAAACCATATTCTGCTCAGCCCTGCGCGCATTGCTGAAAGCGAAGTATGAAATAATGAGGAATGCCGCAAAAATACCTAGTTGCACAAATGGAAAAATCCTGAGTTGTTTTAACGTAGACGAATCATCGTAATAAATAAAACGCATTACCCCTTCGCCCAAATCCGCTACTACCGGATCGTTGGCAGATTTCATTTTATTTATCATCTGCATTTCAGCATCGTGCCCTATCATCTGGCTGGAATCCATGTTGCCAAAAGCCAGCACATTCATTTTTTCATCCGTAAGTATAACGGGTGTGGATGCAGTATTAAGCAACACATCCGAAATGAAAGTTTCCAGCAAATCATTCAGTGTCTGCTTCAGCTTGGTAAACAGGTTCGAGTCCTTGTAGTAGATGTAACTCTTACTTACTTTAGCATCAACTACAATAGGCAGATAAACTGAAAATTGCTTTCGGATATCTGCCGGGAGTTCAGAAAATGTCCTTACCCCTTTAGGCAACTCAATATTCCTTGCCCCCACAATGTTACCCTCTTCATCGGCCAGTATTGCAGGGATATCGTTATTAGAAGTAATTATATCGTTGAAGAACGTTAACTCATCGTTATTGTTAACCGTAAGCAAAAATTTTGTGGACTGCGCATATACATTCACTTTGCGCCTTTCATCGGCCGCAAGTTTGCTAAAAAGCTCTTTGGTATATCTCACCAGTTTTGCTTTACGCGCAATGGCCTCAGCCCACAACCTGGCCTTGTATTTTTCCTCGTTAGCCATTTTATTGGCCAGGTGGTCTGTGTATAAAACAGTAGAGATGCCGATGAATATACCCAGCAGCAGCAATATAAGTTTGAGGTTTGATTTTTGTGAGTAGAGGTCCATTACCGGTTATACAGGATGATGTTTCAAATCTGAAAATACGAAATGAATTATGAAATTAGTTCGATGTTGAATCCAGATCTATAAATTTAGGAGCTTCTTTAATATCATAATACCTCTCCTCTTTCTTCTTTTCATTCTCATCCATTTTAGGCGTGGTATTACGCATCAGGTTTTTAAGGTTCTCTTTTTCATTCTTAAAATCGCTCTTTATTTTGTTCTTAGTCCCCTTTTTATTGTAAGAAATATGAGGATTGCCTAAAGAACCTGTCATACGCAGATATAAATTCAGCCCTTCGTAAGGGTCTTCTTCCATGTATTGAATATCATCGCGCTTGTTCCGGTTAAATTTCTGGGCCAGTAGCTTATGCAGGTTAACCTTAATGCTATAATCAATGGAATCGTTAAACCAATGGGTTCCTTCAAACATCAGATTCAAAGCACTCGACTGAATTTCAAAAAGCGGTATGTCAATACGCCGGTTCCCAATTTTTATTGTGTTATGCAGGCTGGCAAACCTGATATCCTCCAACTCCTCAACCCTTATAAATTTTGAAGCCGCCTTTAAAGGTTCGAATTTTATCAATTCTCCGTTTTTTATTGTAAAATCCACTATTGCATTTAACTTATCCTGGTTAAGCACCTTGTAATTATCCCAGGTGGCGTTAAATGAAACAGCTGCATCCAGTGTGCCTTTCAAGTGCCGGTCGCTTAGCACGGTTTGCCCAAACCCTTCACATTCGGCAAACATAGCAGGTATGCTCATCTTTATAGCGCTTACATCATAAGCCAGATTAATTGAATAATCATCGCCAAAAACAATATTTCCGTTTATCTGAACATCACCACCCATTGTTTTGGCTTGTAAATTATTACAGCGGATATTGCCGGGCGCTACCTGCAGGTTACCGGTTACATTATCAAACTCCATTTTGCGGAAAATGAATTTTTCCATTTCGATATCCAGGTTGCCCGCCATGTTCACAATTTCGCGCAAATCAATTTTGCCTTTAGGCATTGCCTGCGGATGGCTCTTTTTGTTGTAAGCATCAATTATGCCCGACAGGTTAAAGGTTTTTAATTTCAGCTTGCCATTTACGCCCAGCACCACATTATTGGCGCTTCGGTTAATACTCAGGTTATAAATAAAAGCGGCCAGCCGGGTTATATTACCGGTAAAAGTAGCCTGGTTACTTAAAAAATTAGCGGTCAGGTTATCGGCCTCAATTACCTGGTCGTGGTATTTCAGTAAGCCGTTAATATTGCCATAGCTGATACCTCCCTGCTGAAATTCAATATCCTGCATTTTAAACTCACCACTACCGGTTAGGGTGGAATTCTCTACATCAGTAAAATCCCTTTTTCTTCCTTTTAAACGGAAATTATTGAAACTGATAGTACCACCAAGGTCGTGCATAATGCTATCGGGAACGAAAGACGAAATTTCAGATAAATGCAAAGTACCCTGCGCAAAAAAATCAAAATCAGGGTCGCTTAATTTAGTTAACGACAATCTGAAATTAAAAGGCAACTCGTTCAGGGTGCAATCAAAATTGCTGATAACAATTCTATCGTTACCTGCTTCATCCATTTCGTATTTGGCTTTGGCGTTTACCTTTTTAAGCAGCTTGTTGTATTTGCCCAACTTTATTTCGCTGTTAATTAAATCAGCATCCACACGCACTTTAGGGCCGGCGCTATTTGTAACCATTCCTTTTACTGAGGCGCTGATGGCATATTGCCCGTTTCCTTCGGCCTGGTCAAATGCCTGGCGGTATTTTTCGGGTATCAGGCCAACCAGTTTTCTTAAATCCTTGCCTTCGTTGGTTAAGGTAAAATCAAGTTGAGTGCCGTTTTTAAGCGTGGCAAAAAAACCGTTTATAATAAACTCGTTATCCTCAATACTTATGTTGCCCTTTTTAAAGGTAAAGTGATGCGTACTATTGTTTACCTCTAATACAATGTCTGCCTTTACGTTTCTGTTAAACAGATATTTCTGTCCCGAAGCATTTATTTCGTTTACCCTTGCCGTTAAGGTGCTTTGTAAGTCAAACTGTGCGCTACTGAAATTTCCTTTTAACTGTACATCCTTTAACTCAACATCCGTAAGCGATGACAGTATTTTATCTACATACGTAAAATGAACATTCTTAATCTCAGCCCTTTTTAGCTGAACACCCAAATCGCTTTTGGCTCCATTAGGCGAAACCGGTTTAAGAATATCAAAATTTAATTTACCGTTTTCATCTTTGTACAAATTGATATTACCATCCCGAACCAGAATTTTCGACAGCTCAATTTTATTACCGAAAAGGCTGAATACATTGCACAACAACGACACCTCCTTTACGCGCAGTAATTGTTTCCCTTTCCGCAGTTTATCATCAATTGTAACCTCGTTAAAGCTGAGCGACGCATAAGGAAAGTGTTTTAGTAACGAAAAGTCAATGCTGCCTTTTACCTGCACCGGAACCGTTATCTGGTTATTTATCTGTACCACAATCTGCTGCTTCACTTTATCCTGCAGGGCGTAAGCCAGCACAACCGCAGCAAGCACCAGAAAAAGGATACTGCCAATTATAATAAGAATGATATTTCTGAAGCGCTTGCTCATATCTGTCCATTTAAACGGAATAGGTCCGTCAAAATTTCGCCGTGCAATATTCCTTTAATTTTTTTGGCGCTGCGGCATTTAAAGCCAAAGGTTGTGGATAACGAAGGCCATTAATTATTATTTGTATTTCTTAAAGTGTTCGTTTCGGATATATTAAGTTCAGACTGGCTTCCGGGGCTACATACTGGTATTGCCTGTGCCGGATATAGTATTCGTTTTTAAAAAAAGCTATTTTCACAAGTAAGAAACGAAGAACGAATGAAAAATCTGTTTGCCATATGCATAAGCTGCCTTGTTTTTTTAGGTTCAGCCTCGGCGCAAATGGATCAGTCTGTTGCCCCGTTGAGCCTTAAATTTGCATCCTATTTGCAGAGCAGTATCGGTGAAGTTAAAATCCCTGCACTTTTAGCGCTGGATATAGAACAATTTGATTATAACAATGCAAAAAATGGCCACGTACCTCACTTTGCAAAAAACATAAGTGCCAATATTACTTTAAACAACGCCGGAACACTGACTAATTTGCCCGGCGGAGGTACCGTCTGGCGGGTTCAGATTACCTCAGCCGGTGCTCAAGGACTGATACCCCTGTTCGACCGTTTATATTTACCCTCGGGCGCAACTCTGCACGTATATATGCCTGACCGAGAGGAAACTTTGGGGGCATTTACCCATTATAATACACCTGCCCCGGTTTCTTTTTGCTGTGGTTTAATACACGGTGAAAGTTGCATTATTGAATACTATGAACCTGCCCAGCAAAAAGGAAAAGGCATTCTGAGTATCAATAAGGTAGGCTATGCCTACCGTTGGGTAGCCCCACTTGCTAAAAGCGTTGAAAGCGGCTCGGGGCCGTGCGAAGTGAATGTTAAGTGCAGCGAAGGCGATAACTGGGCTGATCAGATACAGGCATCGGCCCTTATACAAATTGTGGATAATACTGGTGAAGCCAGTTGTAGTGGTTCTATGATTAACAATGTCCGCAAGGATTGCACGCCATACCTGATATCGGCTAATCACTGTACCGAGAATGGGGTTACAGATTCGGAGTTTAACCAGTGGATATTTTATTTTAATTATAAGGGAGCCACCTGTTCTTCTACCACAGCTTTGCAAAACCAGTCGGTAAACGGTTGTCAGAAAATGGCTGATAGCAACGATGGAGACAGCGCAACCGCTTCTGATTTTTTGTTGCTCAAATTAAACAACACACCACCACTTTCATATAACATTTTCTATTCCGGCTGGGATGCTACCAATACTGCCCCCGATTCAGGTGTATGCATCGGATACCCCTCGGCCGATATTGAAAAAATATCCACGTACAATACTCCTGCTGTTTCAACCTCATGGGGTAATGTTGCACAAAACACACATTGGCAGGTAACCTGGGCAACAACGCCCAATGGCCATGGAGTTACTGAACCGGGCTCTTCGGGCTCGCCATTGTATGGCCCGGGTAAATTTATTGTGGGGCATTTAACAGGCGGCAATTCATGTTGCACCGCAGATGGCTGCGGCGCCAACATAACCACAGGCCCAAACCTGCCAGACCTGTTTGGAAAAATTGCCTACGATTGGACCAGTTGCGGCGTAACTTCGTCAACACAATTAAAAACCTGGCTTGACCCTGACAACACGGGTGCCACCACTTTACAGGGTATGTACCCACCTTGCGGCAACTCCCTTAATAACGATGCGGGCATACAGGCCATTGTGCAGCCAATTGGCAACGTTTGCTCATCAGGTATCGTGCCGGTGGTAACCTTGCGTAATTACGGCGGTAATGCGCTCAGTTCTGCGACGCTGAGCTATAGCTTCGATAACGGTAATTTTGCTTCTTATCCATGGAGTGGCAGTTTGATGCCAGGTTCAACAACCAATATTTTGCTATCCACAACAACGCTTGCGGCAGGAGCCCATACTTTTACGGTTATATCCACTAATCCGAATGGCGGTGCAGATAGTAACCCCGGTAACGATACTGCAACCTCTTCCTTTTTTATAGCTAACCAGGGGGGCAGCCTGAACCTGCTGCTTAAAACCGATGCTGTGGGCAGCAAAACCACCTGGCAGGTTACTGATGCCACCGCTAATGTGGTAGCCGCAGGCGGGCCTTATCCTGACTTGGCAAATGGGGCAACCTACAATATCCCTCTGTGTCTGCCTGTTGCCTGTTATACTTTTACCATCTTTTCATCTGCCGGCAACGGCATGGACTCTGTTGTGCAGGGCAATTTTGTGCTTAGCGGCGAGGCAGGAACACTTATTTATGCCAGCTTAACCAATCCGTCTTTTGGCAGCCAGGAAGTGCATCATTTTTGCCTGGTTCCATCCTCAGTAGGAATTGCCGGGCCTGCTGCTTTTTCAGTTAGCGTGGTACCTAACCCATCCACCGGAACCTTTAATGTTATTGCCGAAAATAACGACATGGCGGGCATCCGCGTTTTTGATGTTACCGGAAGAATGATACTGGAACGAAAGACTGCCGCACAAAATGTTATTTTAGACCTTTCGGCAGAAAGCAGGGGTGTTTACATACTGCAGATTGAAACCGAATCGGGAAAAGCAGTTCAAAAATTAGTGTTAAAGTAGCGCATGAAAAATTATATCCTTGTTTTAATGTTACCGGTGTTTTTTTCGTATTCATGTAAAACAACTAAAAAAGAAGACGCCGGTGGTAATGGCAAAAACTCCGGTTTTCTAACCTCCGAAACGTTTCACAAGCCAGTAAAGGATAAAGAGTTGTTTATGTCAACCACTGAAGTGGTACCGCTGGATACTGTTTATATCTCAAAAGATACCCTCAACATTTTTACCAAAAAGATATTTGGCTGCGATGCGGACAACTTTAAACTTATCTGGAATGGAGACCTTGGAAAAGCAAGTCCGCCACAAACCGCTGTCAGGCTGTTTCAACTGGTTGACGGGGCTTGTAAGGAACGTCACAAATTCCACCTTACCTTTAACATTTCGCCGCTTAAACTTAAAGGCGATACCTCTGCCACCAAAACCACCCTTATTAAAGTGGGCGGCTGGTCAAAAATGACCACATATACCATTAACTGATTACTGATTTAGAGTATCATAATAAGGTTTTCAGCTATTAAGAAAGGTCAATTACTACGGCATGAATTTTGTTTGAGTAAGCCATTATCAGCGAGCGTTGTTAAATGAACACCGGCAAGGCAGTGTATTTTTAACGCGATGGCCACCTTGCAGGCTACCGGCAAAAAGCAAAGCCATGAAAAAGCTAATAACTGCGGCACTTATAATCAGCGCGTTCTCAGTATTTGCAGAAGTTAAACCAGCCCCTCAATCCTTTTGCGATTGCACCGGTATTGGTATACCTACACCCTCCAATCAAAAATTTCCAGCACACGAAAGTACCAAGGCTCCAGCCAAAGCACATAATTTAACCTGGGGCGAATACCTTTTTTATAAAGCGGAACTGGGTTGGTGGTTTTTTCTGCTTTATTAAAGCAACATAAATCAAATAGCCTCAACTGTTGCAAATCGTAATTTTCTTTTTCCCTTTTTGGCTGTGAACAGAAGGAGAGGTAAGGCTATTGCATGTTCCCATCACCTTCAAAGTTTGAGAACAACTCAATCGCACCCTACCGGATTTGAATATTTGCTAACATCCAAAAAAAGAATGCGGCCCCAAACGGGGCCGCATTCTGTACTGCTGACATTTACAAAATCTACTGGGCTATCATTTTACCCTTGCCAATTACTTTGCCCTGCTCTAATATCTCATACGTATACATACCTGAGGCAAGACTTCCCCGCTCTACGTTGAATATATTACCCGATGCAGGCTGGGCTTTCACCAATCTGCCAAGCATATCATAAACATTCAGGTCATACGGGCCTTCAGCGCCATCTATTTTTATGGTAGTGTATTGGCTGAAAGGATTAGGCTGCAAAGTAATGGTTACATTATCCGCAGCAATCTGCGCAACCGATAAAGGGTAATCAATCGTATTAAGCGTTTGATTAGTGCTTACCCCTGCATTGAAATCAAAGTAGATATCCGCCTGGTTGGTTATATGCGATTTACCCGGTAAGCCCTGCACAGGCAGTATCATAAAGCTTACAAATCCGTGGCTTCCCTGCTGGTCGGTTGAACTATCAGGCAATGACACTGAATTGAACTTCCAGATAGCAACATTACCCGCAAACTGCAATGTATAAGGCAGGCTGGCCCCCAGCATTTTAAATGTGCTTACATCGAGGTTTGCCGAAAGAGTATCCTCAATAACTATATTAATTGCGGGTGCTGTTCCGGTGTTCTGGAAGTTAATCGTATAGGTTAACCATTGATTGTCGCTGATATTTCCTTCAGGCGAAACCTGCTTGTTGTTAGGATCCCAGCTTGCAGTTACATTCTGATGCAAAGTGTCAACATTGTTGGCCAGGTTAATATCACTGCAACCGTTAGTAGTAACATTAGCCAGCGTGAATATAAACTGACCCGCTACATCTGTGCTATCGGTAGTAAGCGAAACATAATAGTACTGGCAACTTCCGGGATTAAGATTGGTTAAATCCCAGCTTGCTGTAAATGTGGTTGAGTTTTGAGTTGATGGCACCGGCGAACCGTAGTTGAACCTTAATGTAGGGTCGTAAAATAAATTAACGGTGCCGCTGGTAACGTTGGTTCCAACATTGCAAACCTGTATCTGGTACCATGCAGGGTAACCCGGTGTTATGGTGGTGTTAGGTGTAATTTTGATACTAAGGTCGCAACCAGCCGGTGTAACGTAAATACCAAAGTTATTGTTATCAAAAGCCCCGCCACCCGTGGCTGCTACCGTAATAGAACCCGGATAAACCACCCCGCCTGCATAGGTTGTGCTGGTAGCAGTAATTACATAATTACCATCCTTTAATACTGCACAATAGTGGCCATACTGATCGGTATAACAGGTATAAACAACCTGTCCGCCGCTGCTGAATGTTACCTGTGCGCCCGGTATACCTGATTCACCTGGATCTTGTGCATGATTATCATTGGCATCAAAATATACGGTACCGCAAATGCTTGCGCTGCTATCTATAATTCCAAAATTATATCCGCAGTTAGTACCGCTGCCAATCTGAACAGCCTGATAAGCGGCACAGGTTACTGAATTACTATGCTGCGAGTATACAGGTATACTGAAAGCATAACCTGCCGGGGCACAATAATAAATGGTGTAGGTACCCGCAGGCACTATAACTTCATAATGGCCGGTTGAGTCAGTAAAGGTTACATAACTACCTATATGCACTTCAGCGCTTGCAACACCCGGTTCGCCGGTATTTTGAACTCCGTTACCATTCAGGTCGTCAAACACATATCCGCATACGGTATCGTTGCTGCTTCCGCACGCAGGAACCGTAATCTGTGCCGTATCAAAGTTATAACAACCGTTGCCGTAAAAATGCAGGATAACCGTGTAAACCCCACCCTGGGCGTAATGGTGTGTGGGGTGATAAGTGGTATCAGTAGTTCCATCACCATATATCCAGCGCAGAAAATCAAGTGAGCCGGTCGATGTGCTGGTGAAAGTTATTACCTGACAGCTATCCACTGTATAAGTAAACGACGCATGACAGGCCGGCGGTGTGGTTGTGCCAACATGGACAGAATCGCAATGCGTACTGGTGCACCCGTTTAAAGAAGTAATGGTAAGGCATACATAGTAAGTGCCATGTGTGCTATAAGTATGATAAGTATTATGATAAGTAGAACTTGTACCATCACCGAAGCTCCAAACTGAGGAAACAACAGAGTCGCTGCTGGTTGAGTTGTTATAGAAAATTATCTGGTTTAAAGTATTGCTGGTTGTGTCAGTAAAGCTTGCCTGGCAGCCGGTGTTGGTACCTGACCCCTGCACGCTCTGGCAGGTGGTATCAGAACAAAGCGTACCCGGAATGCTTACTATATGACAAACTGTGTAAGTTCCGCCCTGGGTATAATAGTGTGTTGGGTCGAACGTAGTTGCCGATGTTCCATCACCAAAGGCCCAGTAATTGGTGGCGTTGGTAATGCTCGTACTACCTGCAAAATGTACCCCGCCACCTGATGTGTAAGTGTAAGTATAAGTAGAACTTAATCCGTAACAAGGATCGTAACTAACTTTTACCGAATCGCAGTAAGTACTGCTACATCCGTTGGAAGCATAAATTGTTAAACATACATACCAGGTTCCGCTATGTGGGAATACATGGTCGCCGCTTGCAAATGAAGCATAGGTGCTATCGCCAAATGTCCAGCGGTATGAAATAATAGAATCGCTTGAAGTAGACAGGTTGGTAAAATGCACGCCGTTATAAGGAGGATAATAACCTTGCGCGCTAAAGTTTGCACTGCAACCGGAAGCACCGGCCTGAACGTTGATGCAGAAAGAATCAAGGCATTGCGCTCCTGCATAAAATACGTACTGGCAAACATGATATAAACCCGCAGTGGCATAAGCATGAACCGGATTTGGGCCGGTGGCAATAGTGCCATCGCCAAAGTGCCAGTAATGGGTTAAACCGGCAGCGCTGTCAACCTCGGTAAACTGCACGTTGCCGTTAGATAGATGTGCTGCGGTAAACGTAGCATTCAGGCCTCCGCAAGGATTCACAGAATCTGCAATTGTAATGGTATGGCAAACCGAATCGCAATAGGTACCGGTATTAGCATAAATAAACAGGCACACATCATAAGTGCCGTTAGGCAAAGCATGACTCAAAAGACTGGCTGTAGTTCCAACGCTTGTTTCAGTTTGAACTACCACTCCCGCAGAGTTGGTAACATGCCAGGCGTAAACCGTATTGGCAGTAGTACCGGTGGAACTGCTGAAGGCGTGTATCGTACTATCGTTATAAACATACAAACCAAACGCCGCTACCGGACAAGGTGTAGTAGTTGTAATTGTAATTGTCTGACAACTTGAATCGCTGCAGTTTGTGCCTGACAGGATAACATACAAGCAAGCAGTATAAGTTCCGCTTTGCGCGTAGCCATGTGTTATATTCTGGCCATAGCCTGAGGTACCATCGCCGAATCTCCAGTAGTACCCAGCACCAGCAGGATTAGTAGCCGCATGAAATTCTACCGAATCGGTAGTATTTGATTGCAGGTTATGCGTCCATGAAGCTGTTAATCCATTGCATGGATTAGAACCACCTCCTACTACAACAGTACTGCAAATTGAATCGCAGATATAAGTAGAACCAGTTGCACGGATATATTGGCAAACCGTATAAGTGCCGGTATCTAGTGTTGAGGATGTAAAATCACCGCCGGTAAACGTTTGCACAAGGCCTCCGTTAGGGCCCCATATTTTCCAGCTATACTGAGACAGTGAATCAACATTGGTTGATGTTGTGTAAGCATGTATAGCCCCACCTCCAACACCTGCATAAACAGTATCGCCAAAGGATGCTGTTCCGCAGGCACCAATTAAAGGTACAACTACGGTGCTACAGGTAGAATCGCACAAAGCAGTTCCCTGATATAAAGTAAGGCATACCGTATAAACACCTGGATATAAATGCTGGCTGATAATGTAATAGCTGGAGCCGGTTTGAGTTTGAATAATATTTCCATTTGCCCCTTTAATAGTCCAGGCATAAATTGTTGAAGAGTTAGTTCCTGTAGAATTGCTGAATGCATGGATGCTGCTATCGCCATATACATAGTCACTAAAAGAAGCGGTACCACAGGCCATATTCGACGGCACAACCACTGTGCGGCAGAACGAATCAGTGCAGGTAGTGCCAGGGATATAGCTGTAAAAACATACGTTATAAGTACCTCCGGCTGCATAAACATGCGTAACCGAAGTGCCGGAGCCGTTTGTTCCATCACCAAAACTCCAGATATGGTGAGCCGCTGAGACAGTATCATACGCTGTAAACCTTACGGTGTCATTAACCGGTGTGGGGAAGTTCCAGTAAGCAGTTAAGGTTCCGCAATTAGTTCCGGTCGCAGTAATGCTTTTGCATAGAGTATCGTGACAGGTAAGGGCCGGGTTACTAACAATAAGGCAAGCCGTATAAGTACCGGCCTGTGAATATACGTGCGTTACAGTTGTTGATGTTGAAGAGGTTCCGTCTCCAAAAGTCCAGGTAAAGGTACTGCCTGAAGGGTTGTTTGTTGGTGGACTGAATTTAACTGAATCGTTAGTAAGCACTGTAGAAAAATACTGGGCATTTAAACTTGAACACCTAAGTACCTGAATGGTGTTACATGCCGAATCGCAGAACGTGTGCGCGGCATTATATAAATCAAGGCAAACCCTATAAGTTCCTATCGGAAGACCACCGGACAAGAAATTATTGGTATGTCCCGTGGAGTAAGTCTGAATCAGATTACCGCTGGTGCCATAAATATTCCAAACATAACTGCTTGAATCGCTTGTGCCGGTGGAATTACTATAGCCTCTGATGGTAGAATCGTTCAACACATAGTATTCAAAAGAAGCAGTACCACATGCGTTAGGGCTTCCAATAGTAATACTTTGACATAATGTATCTCTGCATGTAAGAGCAGGGTTACCAACTACAAGACATACTGTATAAACTCCGGATTGAGCATAAACATGTGTAAACCCTGCATAGCTTGAAGTTGCCCCGTCGCCAAAAGTCCAGCTATAGGTAGTACCTGAAGGATTAGTTGTGGAGCCGGCAACTTTTAAGGTGTCATTAGCCGAAGAAGCGGTATAAGTCCACGCCGCGGTCAGGTTTGAGCAACTGAGTATGGAAATACTGTTACATGCGGAATCGCAAAAAGAATGCGCAGCATTATACAAATCAAGGCAAACCCTATAGGTACCAACAGGCAAGGCACCGGACAGGAAAGATGAGGTATGCCCGGTTGAATATGATTGAATAAGATTACCGTTGGTGCCGTATATATTCCAAACATAACTACTTGAATCGCTGGTACCGGTCGAACTGCTATAGCCTCTTATAGTTGAATCGTTCAGAACATAATAATAGAAGGAGGCCGTACCACATGCATTAGGATTTCCTACAGTTACACTCTGGCAAAAAGTATCGCGGCAGCTAAGCGCAGGATTACTAACCACCAGGCACACATTATATACACCTGCCTGAGCATAAACATGCATGGGTGTTCCAAGGCTTGAGGTATTACCATCGCCAAAAGTCCATGCAAAAGTGGTACCGGTAGGGTTTGAAGTTGATCCATAAAACCTGACAGTATCGCTGGTAGCAGACGAAGCATATTGCCATGCACCAATTAAACTTGAACAGCGCAGCACCTGAATACTGTTACAAGCTGAGTCACAAAGAACATGTTGGGCATTATATAAATCCAGACAAACTTTGTATGTACCGATCGGAAGGCCACCCGATAAGAAATTATTAATATGGCCGGTTGAATATGATTGTATCAGATTACCGCTGGTGCCATAAATATTCCACACATAACTACTTGAATCGCTGGTTCCGGTGGAATTGCTATAACCTCTGATAGTAGAATCATTCAAAACATAGTATGCAAAGGAAGCAATTCCACATGCATTCGGGTTGCCAATAGTTATAGTTTCGTACATTGTATCAACACAGGTAAGCGCAGGATTACCAACAAGCAGGGTTACAACATAATTACCTGACTGCGCATAAACGTGTGTTACCGAAGTTGCAGTTGATGAGGCCCCATCGCCAAAATGCCATGTGTAGGTGGTGCCGGCAGGATTGTTGGTGGATGCAATTACCACCAGCGTATCAGAGTTGGCCGATGCGGTATAAGTGTACGAAGCAGTTAAGCTTGAACAGCGAAGCACACTAACACTACTACAAAATGAATCGCAAAGCACATTCAGTCCGCTATATAAATCAAGACAAACTTTGTATGTGCCTGTGGGGATGGATTGCGAAAGGAAAGATGAATTATGCCCGGTTGAGCTTGATTGAACAAGCAGGCCATTGGCATTATATACATTCCAAACATAACTACTTGAATCACCCGCACCGGCTGAAGTACTATAACACCTGATAGTGGAGTCATTCAAAATGTAAGAAGTAAACGATGCAACTCCGCAGGCATTGCTGGCCGGAGGTATGGTAACTGTACGACACAAAGAGTCTATGCAGGATGTACCGGGAATATAACTGTAAAAACAGGCAGTGTAAGTTCCGGGAGCAGAATAAACATGCGTGGCCGTGGTGCCCGAAGCATTTGTACCATCGCCAAAACTCCAAACATGGTGTGCCAAAGAGATTGTATCATAAGCAGCAAATCTGACTGTATCATTTACCGGCGTAGTAAAGTTCCAATAAGCTGTAAGGCTACCGCAGGATGTAACGGTTACATTTTTGCAAACCGTGTCGCACAAGAAAGTATTATTTACATAAAGCCAGAGACAAATACTGTGCGTACCCGGTAACACATTCTGAAATGTAAAAGAGGTATTCGGGTTTGCAGCCACACTCAAAGTTCCGTCAATATACCAGGCATAACCGGTTACGGATTGGGCAGTGGCATTTACCGTAATATTATTACCGATAACGGTATCGGTAAACGCAGCAGTGCATTGTGCTTTCACTAATGATGAAAAGCAAACCGCCAGCATCAGGATAAAAAGGTGTTTAATTGACTTCATAGCTTTATTTTTAGTATGGCTTAAAATAATTGCGACTATCTTTTGCCTGTTATGATTGGTTAAAGATACGTTTAAGTTGTATCCGGGTATCAAAAACCTAAACAGATTCTTACTCGCCCAAAACATCAGATTCTATGCCTACTTTGGGGGCCAGCCAAGCCCTGTAGCGTAATACCTCGCCATCTTCTACTGATTCCGCTACCGCTGTCTTTACAAACCTGGTTACCTGTGTGTGCAGCTTTGAATTGGCTTCAGGCTCCTTTATTCCCATTAAATCGGGCAAAAGCTTTAATACAAACCACTCGCGCTTAAAGTCATCGGTGGCCAGCTGCTCTTTAAAGTGTTTCTTTACCTGTTCAACGCGTTTTAAAGCACTCTCCCCATCACCTGATTCGTATTGCATAATGCATTCGGCTACCGCTATTTTAACCTTAAATGAAACATCGGTTTTTGTGTAATGATCGTTCAGATAAAGTTTTACCAGGTTTTTAATGGCCTCATTGTTTTTGCGCTGGTAAAATAAAAGCGTAGCCTTATTAAGCAGTATAAAAAAATCGTAATAGCTGTTTTTTATGTCCTTCATTTCGCGCTCGGCCTCGTCAAGTGCCTTAACGCCACGGGCCAGGTCAGTTTTGGCGTAATTAATTACCAGGGCGTTATAGTAGAAGAACACAAATTTTTTATAAAGCATTGCATTATATGCACTCAACTCCTCCCCCAGCGCCTCGGCATAGTCAAGGCTTTCCCTGAATTTGTGATTTTTAAAGGTGGAGTTGATAATATAAATCAGCATCTGTATTTTAGTTTCGTGGTTCGATTTATCGAACCACTTCTGATCTAAAAACCGCTGATAAGTTGCCAGCATAAACTTTTCAAGTTCAACAAAATTGTGGTTTTGAATAAGTATCTGGCTAACCGCCCTGAAAACCCTGGTTTGAAATGTTTTACTCTTCCAGATAGATTCGTCAGCCGCAAATTCCTTAATGGTGGAGTCCAGGAGCTTTAAAAGGCCTGCATCCTGCTTACCATAGTTTTGCGATAATTTTAACCGGTAAGTTACTGCGGCCAGTGCCTGGTCGGTTTCGCGGATTTTATCCAGCTTTACGGCATTTTCTTTCCGGTGCCGGATATAAACCTCCGGGTTGATGCCGGTAAGGTCGTAAGATAGCTTTACAAAATTAGCGTATATTATATCCAGTAATTCAAAATTCTCTATCAGTAATGCACGCTTTTCTGCCTTCTTCAGATAAAACAAGGCAATTTCAGGTTCGTTACGCGAAATAAAAATATTATACAACCCAAGCAACAGGTATAAATTATTGGATTCGTGCTTACTAAAATGCAGCAGCGAAAGGTTATATCCAATATCCTCAAGCAGCCGGTTCTTTAACCGGTAAAACGAGTTTTTATCGTCATCCGGGTACAACTTCTTAAAAATGAAGTCTTCATCATACTTATCAGCCGATTTCCGGATGTAATCGAAAAGAAGAATATCTTTCCGCGCACTGGAGGCATTGGTACTGTTAAGCCAAAGTTTGAAGTTACGTACTTCTTCTTTGTTCATTACGGCAATAACTTTGTTAAGCAGTTGCATAATCTATTTTTGAACAGGTAAGAAACGAAGATAAATATTTCCTTCAATTGCAACGAAGCAATTATCTTAGCCATCAATACGGACATGACAGCAAAACAAACCCTTAAAATAGTTTTTTTCTTACTTCTTTTATTGCCTGCAGCACTGGCAACAAACGCGGCCGGTAACGGCCTTGGGGTTACTTTGGTAAATTATACCCTTGATACCGTTAACAATGATGTATCTCTGGGTTATACAATTACCATCAATGCAGAAGTAACCAATTTCGACTCGCTTCCTTTTATGGGAGTTATCAACTTCGGCCTCCATAACAACACTGAAATACTAAGCAATACGGGCTTATTTGATAAACCACCTTATAGCGGAGATACGGTTTCTCTGGGTGGGCATGAAACGGTTCCGGCTATATTCAGTGTTACAATTAATCAGCCATATTTTAAGCCGGGGCCCGATGTAGTGGTGGTTTGGCCCATTTGCAGCCAACTAATTTCAGACTCTATTATCATCCCCATTAACGTAGTGGACCCCAGCGGAATCAGTAATGAAAAAGAAATCCCTTTTTCATATGCCGTTGTAAACAACAATATTTTAATAAAAACAACAGATGCCAAAATAAACTTTAAGCAGGTAAGAATTTATAACGACCTTGGGCAAAAATTACTGGAAATAACCTCGGACTTTATTACCGATATTCCGCTACCACAGCTACCTCTGGGAATTTACTTTTGTCAACTTAGTACTGCCGATGGCAGAAACGCCGCAGTAAAGTTTGTCACCCCAGTCAAATAGGCATATAAAACAACATCAAAAAGATTTTACGGAAAAAATTTGTAACAGGCCTGTTACAATACATTTCAAATATGCCACTATGTAATTTATTACAAATTATGCAGTTTTGCCAAAATACCTTTCCTAAATCAGGGCAAAACATCAAAAACCGGGCATGGAAAAATTAAAAAGTAATTATTTCATGTTTGACAAAATAAAAAAAACAATATAACTTAACTCAAGCTTAATTGTATAGACTACGGTTTATACAATTTATAAAGCTTCAACGGTTTAGCCTTCTTTATTGGTTTCTTGGCGAAAGATAAAAGTGTTACAGCTTTGGGCTGTGTCGGCGTTCTTGAATGGTTTTGACATATTGTAATAGTAACTAAATAAATGCTTATGGGAACCCCTACTCCTGATCAGTTGTTTTTGTTAACCCCCTCGTTACAAAGTTCGCCGAAGAACTTTTTTCCGAAAAACCATGATGGGTTCTTTAACCCTGCGTTCAGCAAGTATGTCTTACTGGCGCTATATCTTTTTTTTCTTACAGGTATAACGCCCGTTAAGGCGCAATATTGTTATACCAATACCAATGGTTGGGGAGGCGGTTTCTACATAGGTGGTAATATGATTGGTTGCTCATCCGGCGGTGTTTACAATTACGGATATACCGGTGGCATGCAAACTTTTACAGTACCGGCAGGGGTAAGCTCTGTTCAAATACAAACCTGGGGCGCACAAGGTGGAAGTGGCAATGGTGGCCCCGGAGGTTATGGAGCCTATGAGGTGGGAACTTTTGCAGTAACCCCGGGAGAGGTGCTTTATATAATGGTAGGTGGCCAGGGAGGCTCGGGCCTTAGCGGTGGCGGAGGTGGTGGAACTTTTGTTTGTACCACTAACACCGGTGTAAGTCCTAATCCTTTAATTATTTCAGGCGGTGGCGGCGGTGGTTGGTATGGAGGCTATAGTGCTGGCTACAATTATGGTTGCAGTTGGTTAAATGCTACTACCAGCACTTCAGGAAATGGGGGTGTATTTGGAGTGGATGGTTATGGGGTTGGTAATGGTGGAGCAGGTCCCAATGGCGGTAACTACGAGAGCACTTACACCGGCTGCGGTACGGGTGCAGGGGGTGGTGGCCTGGTTGGTAATGGCGGAACACCGCCAAGTTGCTCTGGTTACCCGGTTGCTTATGGCGGTAGTTCATATCAAAATGGTGGTGCCGGTGGTGCTGGTATTGGTTCCGGAGGGTCCGGAGGTTATGGCGGTGGTGGTGGTGGCGATTGGGAATACTATACCGGCGGCGGTGGCGGCGGTGGTTATGGTGGCGGTGGCGGCGGCTCGTATTATGGTATGGGCGGTGGCGGCGGCTCTTATAATGCCGGAGTTGGTGCCTATGGAGCGTGTTATGCACATACCGGTAGCGGCTATTGTACCATTACTACCCAGGCATTACAACTTGGAAGCCAGGAAGAAGCAGAATGGGATGGAATATCAGGACAAACTTATACTTTCAGCCTGGCAGGCGGAAGCGGTTGGACCACACCTGCACTTCAATGGTACCAATACAACGGCAGTTCATGGGTTTACCAATCCGAGGCTACCAATAGCATGAGTATTACACCTAACAATGGTCAGGATGGATACGGAGCAGGCTGGAACCTGGTGGTTGCATATAACGGAACATCCTGCCCACCAGCCTGGCCGGGCACAAGCGCTACCCTTACATATCGCGAAACTTCGGGCCCAATACCTACAGCGGCTTCAACAAATAATAGTTGCTGGGTAACCAACGGATCTAATCAATACACAATTACGGCCAGTGCCGCAAGCTCAAGCAATAACACATGGGGGGGCTCCGATGGAGGTAATGATTATGGATTATTGGCCCTTATAAACCTGCAGGGAACCAACGCGGGTAATTACGGCGGTTATTTTGCCTGGAATTACACTCAGGCAGAATTAAATGCACTGGGTTATACCATCAACCAGCACCCTGTAAGCAGTGGGGTGGGCTGGGTTGGTCAGGCACCAAGTTATGGGAATAGTGTAATTACACTGAATGGTGCTACGCAATCATTTAACGGTTACACCAACACTGTAACCTGGACCGTAACTCCAACTACTTCATTCCCGCAATCCAACTATACTAACGCTATATCGGTTTATACGGGGGATAATTGTGGACAGAACAATTTTGGCTGGGTTAACTACCAGGTTAACTTCGGGTCAGGATTTGCCCAGATTGGATCCAGCACACCTGCCAGCCCGGTTTGTGGAGAAGGCACCACTACTATTACTGCAAACAGCTTTATTGGACAGAACTGGGATTGGTATACCGGCGCAAATGGAAGCGGCAACAACTTAGGACAAACAAACCCATTAACTATAGGTGGCGACCAAAGCTATTATGTTTATGCAACATCGTACTGCGGTGCAACTGCACAGGCCGGACCATACACCGTAGCTACCACAACAGCAACACCATCCGTAACTGCACCTGCTGCAATTTCAACCAATAACAGCCCTAACAATGGCGGTGCTGCTGCCGAAACTTTTGGCACACCAGGCGCTTCTGATGCTTGCGGCGATGCGGTAGGTAGTTTTAATCTGGCATCCGGTTCGGGGCCTTTGTCAGCAGTAGCAGGTAATTTAAAACTTTGGTGTAAGGGAGATGCTGGGGTTGTGAAGGACGGAAACGGAAATGTAGCTGAATGGAGGGATATTAGCGGCAATGGAAATAAATTTTATAATTCCACTTACAGTCAAAGGCCGCAGCGTACAGCATCATCCTCGTCGTTTAACGGTTACCCTGTTATTACGTTTGGTACTGCCAACGAATACCTGAACCTGGTAAACAGTGTTGATGGTGGAGGTAATTCAAACTATACCATGTTTGTGGTACAGAGATTAAACGGCGGTTCCAATGGACGTTTATGCACCTCTTCAAGTACCAACTGGTTATTTGGCGATTGGGGTGGGTCGCAGGAACAGTTATACTGTAATGGCTGGATAGCAGGGCCGTATTCATATGGTGCAATAAATTCAACACCAGATGTTCTACCTCACATGAATGAGGTTACCAGTAATAGTACCAATGGTAATGGTACCAGTTTATACGATTACGGGCAGTTACTGGCAACGGGTACTCCAGGCTCGCCCAACGGGCCAGGTAATATAGGCCTTGGAGGCACTGGTTGCTGCGGTTACAGCCCGGCCGGAGAATACTCCACAGGTGATGTTGCCGAAATAATTTACTACAATACTATATTAAGTACCGCACAACGTCAGGTTGTGGAAGGATACCTGGCAGCCAAATACAATTTACCATGCCCACTTGCTTCGGCGCAGGCATTTCAAACATTCTCCTCTGCAACAACCGAAGGTTTTATAGCCAGCGACCAGGCTGCCAACACGGCAAGCACAACGTCAACAGCTTCAGTAAGTACTTTTCCCGGACCAAGTGTTGCAGGGCCGTCAACAGATTGTGCAGGTACTAATGTAACCTTGACCACTTCAGGGATGGCACCTGCAGGATATGCTTTAACCACGGGTACTAATACTTCAAATTACCTGATGCTTGGTTCCAGCGCTTTTGTATCCAACGTTGCCATAGGTACCAACTGGACCGAAATGGCCTGGGTAAAATTCCCTTTACCTGCCAATCCATATTGGAATACGCTGTTCCGGGGAGAAACGGAACACACCATTATAGTTGAACGCACCCAAGGGGCCACCAACGCAGGTTTATTATTGGGCACTTACAACAATGGCTTTTACCCTTGCTCTGCTGCCAGCGGAGTGAATGGGGTTGATATTTCAGGTACCACTGCCCTGCCCCAATCTCTGGACCTTTCCACACTATCTACCGGGTGGCATCACATAGCTGCTGTAGGCACAGGCGGTGTAACTTATTTTTATGTAGATGGTGTGTTAGCGGGCCACTCGCAAACACAGATTGTTAATGATAATGTTTGTGCTATAGGTAACTATCAGGGCGGCGGACAGGATATGGGAACTGTGGATGAAGCTAAGATTTACAACGTTGCCTTATCTCAAAACGCTATCAGCAATTTAATGACCCAGGCTAGCACCAGTAGCAACGACCCTAATTGGAATAACCTGGTTGCTTATTACAAAATGGATGGATCGGGCACGGTGCCTAACAGCGCCACTGGTAGTGCAGCCTGTAGTTCGTGCAACGGCACGGTGCAGTCCGGGGCTACTACGGGTTCTACTGCAACTGCTTTCTACACTTATAATTGGTCAGGCCCCGGTTCGCCTACTTTCAGCCCATCAGCATCCACAACTTCGGAATCTGTTACTATAGTTTCGCCTTCCGCAGCAAATTCCGGTAACTTTACCGTTACAGCCTCTGCCAACGGTGTAAACAGTACTTCATCAACCAGCCCAACGTTGACTGTAAGTGCGCAATCGAATGGAGGGACATTGACTCAGACACCCGGTACCGGCGGACATATCTGTAGCGGCAGCAACGTTGCCTATTCATTGTCGGGGTATACTGGCACTATAACCAATTGGAATTACAACTGGAGTGCAGGTGGTGTAGGTTCTGGCTGGAACAATTGGGGCAATGGTGGCAGTACCACTCAAAACTGGGGAAGTGGTATAAATGGAGTTTACAATCAGTTACAAGTGGATGTAACTGTTACCAACGGAGTTTGCCCTGCCGCAACTTCAAATGTTGTAATTGTAACTATTGATGCTCCATCCGTGGCAGGAACTATAACGCAGACTCCGGCCACCGGTACTACGGTGTGCAATGGAGGAAACGTAAATTATTCTCTTTCCGGCCAAACCGGTACCTTTAATTATTTCGAATATCAATGGAATACTACCTCCGGATCATATTCCGGGGCATGGGGTACTACAAACCCTTATAACTGGACTTCCAGCTTAAACGGTGCATCCATCTTATATGTACGAGCTAATGTTTCAAACGGAGTATGTCCGGCAGTAGTTACAAACCCGGTGAACATTACGGTTGTGCCTTCTTTATCTGCCAGTTTAAGTGGTGGTACATCGCCGGTATGTTACAATACATCACCTGGTACACTTACGGCAAACGGAAGCGGTGGAAGTGGTAGTTATACCTACTTGTGGTATCTCAATGGCTCATCAACAGGAATTTCAAGTAGCACCTATGCGCCGGGTAATCTCACTTCCACCTCAACCATTTATTGCGCTGTAACAAGCGGTCCTTGTGGAACTGTTAACACTTCGCCTTTTACGGTTAACGTAGATGGCAACTTAACTTCCAGCCAAAGCGGTGGAAGTTCACCAATTTGTTACAATAGCACGCCAACAGCATTTACTGCGAGCGGCAGTGGTGGAACAGGTTCATATACCTATCTGTGGTATAAAAATGCGGTATCAACAGGTGTAACAACCAATACCTATTCTCCAGGTAACCTTACTGCAACTTCAACCATTTATTGCGCAGTTACAAGCGGTAGTTGCGGAACGGTAAATACCACGGGATATACAGTTACCGTAGATGGCAACTTAACTGCCGGCCTCAGTGGCGGCAGTTCTCCAATATGCTATAACACAACACCAACGGCCTTTACCGCAACGGGCAGCGGGGGAACAGGTTCATACACGTATTTGTGGTATCTGAACAGTGCTGCTACCGGTGTAACCAGCAGCACCTATTCACCAGGTAATCTTAGTGCAACTTCAACAGTATATTGTGCAGTTACAAGTGGCAGTTGCGGAACGGCTAATACTTCTGCTTATACTGTTACTGTAGATGCAAACTTAACTGCCAGTCAAATCGGTGGTAGTTCGCCTTTATGCTACAATACCGCGCCAACCGCGTTTACAGCAAGCGGCAGCGGTGGAACAGGTTCTTATACCTACTTATGGTATAATAATGCTTCATCTACAGGTGTTACAACCAATACTTATTCGCCGGGTAACCTTACGGCATCTTCAACCATTTATTGTGCAGTTACCAGCGGTGGCTGCGGCACTGTTAACACTACGCCTTACACAGCCACGGTTTATGGAAATTTATCCGCCAGCCAAAGTGGTGGAACATCTCCGCTTTGTTATAACACTGCACCGGGTACATTTAGCGTAACCGCAAGCGGTGGTCCGGGTGCTTATACTTATCTGTGGTACGTAAACAGTTTATCAAGCGGTATAACTACCAGTACTTATGCACCGGGCAACCTTACCAGTACTTCAACAATATATTGCGCGGTAACCAGCGGAAGTTGCGGAACCGTTAACAGCAGCGGCTCAACCATTACGGTTTACGGCAACTTATCTGCCAGCCAAAATGCCGGCAGCACACCTATCTGTTACAACTCTTCACCAGGTATATTTACGGCTACGGGCAGCGGTGGAACTGGTAGTTACAGCTATCAGTGGTATACCGGAGTGGCTTCAATTGGGGGTGCAACAAGCAGCACCTGCAACCCGGGAAATATTACCGCTTCCACTACTTATTACTGCGCAGTAACCAGTGGCGGTTGTGGCACCGTAAATACTACGGCTTCTGCTATAACTGTATATCCTTTGCTCACCGCAACTATCAACGGTGGAAGCTCGCCTTCTTGTTACAACGTTTCACCGGGAACATTTACTGCTTCCGGCGCCGGCGGTAATGGAAGTTACACCTATCAATGGTATAACAGTTCAACATCCATTGGCGGAGCCACCGCCAGCACGTATACGGCTCCGGCGCTAACCAGCAGCAACTCTTACTACTGTTCAGTTACCAGTGGTGCCGGTTGCGGTACAACTTCCACAAGCACTACATCTGTCACGGTAGAGCCCCCTGTTAGCAGTTATGGTGCTGTCTCGGCTTCAGGTGGCTTAACCCAAACAGTATGCGATAACGTTGCACCTAACAGCGGTAACCCGCTGGTAGCAAGCGGTGCGGCCGGAAGTTCAGGTTCATTCACTTACCAGTGGTATTATCAAAGCGGCTTAATTGCAGCTCCAACCGGAAGCAGTACATCGGGGTGGACGGCGTGCGATGCAACCCTTGGAACAGGATATAACACCGGCAGTTTTACAGCGTTCGGGGCATCCTCTAATATAACCTTTGCCTGCTTTGTAACTCCGGCAAGCCCTGTGTGCGGCACTGGTCAATGGGCAGCCAATGACGTGCAGGTAACAGTGTTAACTACCGGTCCGCAGGAAACTGCCACCGGAGGAGCCAATGTGTGCCTAAATGGTTCTGTAGTGCTTACCTCTAATCTGAGTGTGGTTATACCTGCTACATATCAATGGTATAGTTCAACTACTGCCGGGTTTAGCTCTCCTGTAACAATTCCGGGCGCTACATCTACTTCTTATACACCGCCAACATCAGCTTCAGGAACTTTGTTTTATGAGATTGTAGCAACGTTCTCAGGCTCGGGTTGTGCTCCTGCTACTTCAAATACACAAACCGTGCAGGTTTATACCGTACCTACCGCCAGCCAGAGTGGCGGCACTTCACCCATATGTTACAATACCTCACCCGGAACATTTACAGCTGCCGGAAGCGGTGGTTCAGGCAGTTTCAGCTATCAGTGGTATAATAATTCGGGTTTAATAAGTGGCGCAACCAGCAACACTTTTAATCCCGGCCTTTTAACAGCATCTAACGCCTACAACTGCACGGTTACTGATGTTGCGGGATGTGGTGTGCTAAGCACTACTGCAACCAACATTACTGTTGATGCTAACCTAACCGCTGCCATAAGCGGTGGAACAACTCCTATCTGTTATAACACCTCGCCAGGTACATTTACTGCAACAGCAGCCGGAGGTACCGGTACTTACGTTTATCAGTGGTTTACCGGTTCTGGTTCTATAGCAGGGGCAACCAGCAGCACTTATACTGCAGGTTTGTTAACCGCATCCAACGCATTTTACTGCAGCGTAACCAGCGGTAGCTGCGGTTCGGTAAACACCCCGGTTAAAAACATTACTGTACATGCCAACTTAACAGCCGCCATAAGTGGTGGTACCTCACCCATTTGTTATAATACAGCACCTGGTACTATTAAAACAACCGCCAGCGGTGGATCCGGTACTTATACCTATCAATGGTATAACAGCTCAGGCTCTGTATCCGGTGCTACGGCCAGCACATATGCACCGGGTAATTTAACAGCCTCAAATACTTATTACTGCAATGTAACCGGCGGTACCTGCGGGTCGGTAAACACATCAACCGTTGCAATTACAGTAGATGCAAACCTTACAGCCGCTATTAGCGGTGGAACTACGCCTATATGCTACAACACAGCACCCGGAACATTTACTGCAACCGGAAGCGGAGGTACAGGTTCATATACATATCAGTGGTATAACGCAGGAGGAAGCGTTAGCGGAGCTACAACAAGTACCTTCGCTCCGGGTAATATAACCGCTTCTGATGCTTACTATTGTTCCGTTACCAGCGGAACCTGTGGAACTGTTGCAACTTCAAGCTCACCGGTTACAGTAGATGCTAACCTTACGGCCAGTATAAGTGGGGGTACATCACCCATTTGTTACAATACTTCACCAGGTACATTTACTGCTACCGGTAATGGTGGAACAGGCTCGTATACTTACCAATGGTACAATGGTGGGGGCAGTGTAAGCGGGGCTACAGGAAGCACCTATACCCCGGGCAACATAACTATTTCTGATGCTTATTATTGTTCAGTAACCAGTGGAAGCTGCGGAACTGCTGCGACTTCAAATGCGCCAATTACAGTGGACGCAAACCTGGCTGCCACTATAGGCGGTGGAACATCACCGGTTTGTTACAATACATCGCCGGGAACATTTACTGCCACAGGCAGTGGCGGAACCGGTACTTACACATATCAATGGTATAAAACCTCCGGCTCTGTACCCGGTGCAACGGCAAGCACTTATACACCGGGTAATTTAACTGCATCGGACTCTTATTATTGTTCGGTTAGCAGCGGAGGCTGCGGTACAGTTGCAACTTCAACTACCGGTATATCAGTAGATGCCAACCTTACAGCCGCCATTAGCGGAGGCACCTCACCTATTTGCTACAATTCATCTCCCGGAACATTTACCGCTACCGGAAATGGTGGTAACGGTACCTATACTTACCAGTGGTATAGCAGTTCGGGATTAGTAAGTGGCGCTACAAGCAGCGCATATACACCAGGAAATTTAACTACTTCTGATTCTTATTACTGTTCAGTAACAAGCGGAAGCTGCGGAACTGCAACAACTTCTACAACCCCGGTTACTGTAGATGCAAATCTTACAGCCACCATCAGCGGCGGTACATCGCCGGTTTGCTATAACAGCACGCCCGGTACATTTACTGCTACTGGTATTGGCGGCTCCGGAACTTACACTTACCAGTGGTATAATGGATCTGGAAGCATCAGTGGTGCCACAGCAAGTTCATATACACCAGGAAATATAACCGCATCCGACGCCTATCGTTGTTCAGTAACCAGCGGAAGTTGCGGAACTGTTGCAACCTCCAACACCAACATACTTGTTGATGCCAATCTTACGGCATCCATAAGCGGAGGTATCAGTCCTATATGCTTTAACTCGTCGCCGGGGGCATTTACAGCTACTGGTTCCGGAGGAACAGGCTCATATAGTTATCAGTGGTATAACACTTCCGGTTCTGTAGGCGGCGCAACAGCCAGTACGTATGCACCGGGTAGTATGAACGCATCTGATGCTTATCACTGCGCCATTACAAGCGGAAGCTGTGGCACAGTAAACACTTCAACAACGGCTATTACTGTTGATGCTAACCTTACGGCAAGTATCAGCGGCGGTACCTCGCCGGTATGCTACAATACCTCACCGGGAACACTTAGTGTTACCGGCAACGGCGGAACAGGCAGCTATACCTATCAATGGTATAACTCCTCTGACAGCATAAGTGGGGCTACGGGCAATACCTATGCACCGGGAAACCTAACTACCTCCGATTCCTATCATTGCTCTGTTACCAGCGGAACTTGCGGAACTGTCAGCACTTCCAACACTAATATAACAACAGATGCCAACCTTACGGCCACTATCAGTGGAGGAACATCGCCGGTTTGCTATAACAGTACACCAGGAACATTTACAGCAACCGGAAACGGCGGGACATTAAGTTATACCTATCAGTGGTACAACAGCGCAGGAAGCGTGAGCGGGGCAACTGCAAGTACTTACGCTCCTGGTAATTTGTCAACTTCAGATGCATTCCATTGCGCGATTACGAGCGGAAGCTGCGGAACTGCTAATAGTGCCGTTACCAACATAACTGTTAATGCCAGTCTTACAGCCGGTATAAGTGGTGGAGTATCGCCCACATGCTACAACAGTGCGCCCGGAACAATAACAGCTATTGGAAACGGAGGAGCCGGTAGCTATACTTATCAATGGTATAACAGCTCGGGATTTGTAAGCGGGGCCACAGCAAATACTTACGCCCCCGGAAACTTAACAAGTTCAGATACCTACTACTGTGCTGTAAGCAGTGGAAGTTGCGGAACTGCCAATACTACAACTACTTCAATAACAGTATATGCTGATCTTACGGCAATAAACAGTGGCGGAACCACACCACTTTGCTACAACACGCCACCGGGAACCTTTACAACCACAGCATCCGGTGGGTCGGCCAGCTATACTTATCAGTGGTATAACAATACCGGCATCATCAATGGAGCGACTGCAAGCACATACGCGCCGGGTAATTTGACAACATCCGATAGTTATCATTGCGCGGTAACCGATGCAAGCTGTGGAACTACCAATTCAAACACAACCGTCACAACCGTTTACAGTTCTTTAACCGCTATCATTAGCGGTGGCTCCACAAATATTTGTTACGGTGCATCTCCCGGAACTTTTGTGCTGTCAGCCAACGGGGGTTCAGGTGCATATACTTACCAATGGTTTAACAATGCAGGCAGCATTAGCGGAGCAACGGCAAGTACCTATGCCCCGGGGAATTTAACCGCCAACGATGGGTATCATTGTTCAGTAACCGATGCCAGTTGCGGTTCAATTAATTCATTTACCACCAACGTAACGGTAAATGCTTTAACCTCTGCAACCGCGTCAAATACGGGCCCGTATGTAATAGGACAGACAATCGCAATTTCAGCTACTTCCGCCAGTGCTACGGGTTATGAATGGTCAGGCCCGGGTAACTATTCAGGCAACGGACAATCGCTTAATTTTCAGGCCGACTCGCTGGCTATGGCAGGCAATTATACCGTTACTGCCACAACGGCACTTGGATGCACAGCAACTGCCACTACAGATGTGGTAATAGCTACCACTGCATCTTATACCTGGACAGGAACCAGCAGTACCAGTTGGACCGATCCTAATAACTGGTCGCCAACGGCACCTATTGGTGGGCCAAATGATTGTGCCGTGGATGTGGTAATACCAAACACAACCACATCACCGGTTATCAGTACGGTTGTTCAGGTAGGTAATGTGCAGATAAACAGCAGTGCCACGTTAACACTTTCAGCCAACCTTAGAGTTTGTAAAAACTGGACCGGTGGCACCGGTGCAGCAGCAACAATTAACGGCTCAGGAATTGTAGTATTAAACGGCAGTTATTTGCAAACTATAAGCGGATATACCCAAATGCAGGAACTACTTACAAATAACAGTGTGGGTATTAGTATGGACTCCGCTTCAGCCATTGATATATACACTGCCATGGATCTGGTTTCAGGCAATTTTGATGTAAACAAAGGCACCCTAACCTTTAAGAGTACTGCTGTTGATAGTGTTGCTATCATTGATAACTTCAGCTCAGGATTCGGAGGTACGCTTAGTGGTAATATTTTCGCCGAACGTTACTATGCAACCTCCAATACATTCAGCCAGCACTATATAGGCAGTCCGGTAAATTCACCGTCGCTTGCACAATTTGGCGCCAGTGGAACCCAGGGATATGTTTACGACCCCGCCTGTAATGAGCAAGAAATTGCATATGGCTCTCCTTACGGAACGGTGTTCAGCCTCCATGAATCAGCCGGATCAAGTTGCGGTTTGGAACAATGGAAAGTTGAAACCAGCGGAAACGTGCAAAACGGTGAAGGCTATTCTGTAGCCAAAACAGATTCAGGTGTTTTAACATTGCATGGTGCAGCTAACTTAAATCAAAGCTACACCATCACTGGATTAACCAACAGCGGATGGACCAATACTACCATGCAAAACCATACCGAAAGTTCGGGATGGCAGCTGGTTTCAAATCCTTACCTGGCTACCCTTAACATAACTACGGTACCTGCCGGTTTTGATAACCAGGTGCAGATTTGGAATACCGATGGAAATTATGCGGGCTCGTATCAGCCGGGCCTTATTGGTAATGATGCAACCATTGCACCGTTCCAGGCTTTTATGGTGCATAAAACCAGTGTAGGCGGTTCAGCTGCCTTTACTATGAATGCAACGGACCGCGTAAGGACGGCACTGGCCTTCTTTGCACAAAATGCAAACCAGCTGAATATAGTAGCTGCCAACAGCACTACCGGTATGCTTGACCAAACAACCGTTGCGTTTAACAGCGCGGCAACAGATACTTTTGATGCGCAGATTGATGCAGCCAAATTCCCGGGTTCGTTAAGCAGGCATAC